>JAFYYJ010000088.1 GCA_017557605.1 Salinivirgaceae bacterium | reverse complement strand
GGGGTGCTGGTCGAAATAGTAGAGATAAACGGCCGATTTTCCAGTTCTTGACTGCAGTCGTGCCCACGACCAGGTCTGCCAGCCGAAAGCGGCGTCGCGCATAAGGTCGCGTGCGGTTTTCATAACCTTGCCGTCGGTGAGCGGATAAGCCTCGAGAAGAGCATCGGCAAACTTGCCATAGCGCTGTTTAACGTTTGGCACGTGCGTTTCGGGCGTGTTTCCGCCAAACGAGAAGCTTGCGCCCTCGTCGCTGTTGTAGCCGATGAGCACAGGCACGTCGTTATAGCGGCCTTGCTCGTAGAGTTCGAACTGGTCGCCTGGAATCACATATCCGTCAACAATCGGCCACGCGCCACCGCCGTTCATTCCGAATTTAAGGAACTCTTTGGCGTCGATGGCACGCAGGTCGGCAATCGATTTCGCGCCAAGCTGTTCGGCAATCTTCAGGCAGTCGTCGTTGGCTTGAGCCAGAGTTTTCATATTCTCGCCCGGATAGGTTGTCGGACGAGTAGGACCGAACGAGCCGCCACTTTGAGAGATGGCGCCGCTGAACAGCCCTTTTGCCAACGGCGATGCGCACAGCATACTAACCGATATTCCGCCAGCTGACTCTCCAAAGATTGTAACCTTTGTGGGGTCGCCGCCAAAAGCCGCAATGTTGTCCTGAATCCATTTCAGGCCGGCAATTTGGTCGAGCAAGCCGTAGTTGCCCGACACGTTGTTCGGGTCTTCAGCCGAAAGTTCGGGGTGCGAGAAGAATCCTATTTGCCCCACGCGGTAGGCTATGCTGACAAACACCACGCCTTTGCTTGCAAGGTCGGCGCCGTCGTATGTCGGTTCCGATGTTGAGCCGAACGAGAATCCGCCACCGTAAATCCACACTAAAACAGGCAGTTTATCGGTTGCCGATTTGGCCGGAGTCCAAACATTCAGATAGAGACAATCCTCGCTCACGCCATAAGGCGATTGCCCGCCCTGCATTGGTATGGCGGCGTATTGCGTTGTCTGTCGGATGCTGTCCCACGGCACAACGGGCTGCGGCGCTTTCCACCTTAAATCGCCCACTGGCGGCGCGGCAAACGGAATGCCTTTGAAGATGGTCATACTGTCGGTTACAATGCCTTGAATCTTGCCGCCCGTAACGGTGACAACGCCTGGCTGTTGTGTGCTGCAGGCTCCCAAAGTCAATGCGGCGCACACTAAAAGTAAATGGTGTTTTTTCATTTCAGATATTGTTTCAAATAGATTCCGAAAAGTAGGGAAAAAAGGGGAAATGTGGGAAGGAAATTTTTAAAGGGAAAAAGGCATAGGGCATAAGACAAAAGGCGTAAGATGATTGATTTTGCACCTTGCGGGTGCAGAAATTGATTGAAATTGCACTTTATGGGTGCAAAATTTGGTAAAAATTGTACTTCATAGGTGCAAAATCTTATTGCGAAGAAAATCGTTGCGAAAAATTTCGCAACAAATAACATTTTGGTTTATAGCCCTTTATTGATAATCTGTGTGTTTTTGCCACGATTTGGTTTGTTATCAGAATAGAGACTCCTTGCGTTTTTGTGAATGGAAATATGTGGCAACAAAAAACAAAAAAGTATTTTTGTCTCAAAATATGGCATTAACTATTATTCGCATTCAAGAAAAGCGTAGGAAACTGATTTTGAAAATCGGATAATGTAGTTGCGGGACGTTTTGTTCCAATCGTACACCTGTTAATGCTCACACCTTTGGTGTGGGCTTATCTATGGTGTACGACGGGTTCATTTCTACGCTCCCGTGAATGCGAATAGAAAAGTTCACACTTTTCTTTTATCCGCAAACGACTGATAGTTAGGCAAAAATTATCAGTCAATGAAAACTAAAACTATTGAGGTCAACAGATGGACATTGTTCGCAGTTTTCGGATTGTCCATTTTTGTGAAATGTATTTTGTTCCATTATTTTTGTTTTAACTATGTGGCTGTGAGCAGTTTGTGGAATGCTCCACACGACTTTTTCTCGTTTTATGTCGCAAAACTGTTACCTGCCGTTTCAATAGCAAGTTTCACTCTGATTTTCAAACGAAAATGGTGGATTATCGTTGCTTCAATTATTATTGATTTGTGGCTTTCAGCGAATTTCATTTACTATCGAGCGAATGATTTATTTCTTGATACAGAAACCATTATGATTGCTGATAATTTAAATGGTTTTTGGAGTTCAATAGTCGCTTACCTTAATTGGAAAACCATTTCGTTTGCCGTTGTAAGTGTGCTTTTGTATGTCTTTCTTGCTTTTACAAAGGTTGACAGCAATAGAAAAAGGAAAGAGTTTGCTATTGCTTCGACTGTGTCGGTTTTACTTTTTGTAGGAGACAATTTCGCTGGGTATTCTATTGACCCTACAAAAGGAAAATATTCGGCTTTTAAAGTTGCAAAAAGTGTTTCTATGGGAGATTTTTATTCTACAAGTTTTGTTTGTAATCAATGGATTGAAGCACAAACTCCTTTACATTTTTTTCCGTCATTCATTTATAAAGAAATATGCGTTTTATATTATGAATCAGATACATATACATTATCAGAATCCGATATATTTAAGATAGAAGAAGTTGTGGACTGTGTCGCTTCTAACTCTGATACGGTATATCAAAATCTCATTTTTATTTTGGGGGAAAGTTTTGAAAGTTGGGCATTACTGATGAAAGACGATAACGGAGTTGAAATAACTCCAAATATGAATCGGTATAGGGAAGGCTCTAATTGTCTATATGCCAACAAAATCCGCTCTCAAATTAGGCGTGGAACTTCTGGGGATGGACAAATGATTGTACAAACAGGTCTTTTACCTATAGAATCTCCTGTTGCGTGTATGAAATATGGAGAAAATGTATATCCGAATTATGCCCACAAATATGATTCTGCAATAATAATAAATCCCGCGCACGGTGTCTGGAATCAGTCTATTGTAACATATTCGTATGGCTACAAAAAATTAGTTGAAGACTTGATTAAAAAAAGGCAAAATGACGAGCAAACATTTCAAATGGCCTTGAAATCAATACCTTCCGATGAACCATTCTGTATGTTTGTAATAACAATTTCCACGCATACGCCATTTTCGTGTCCACGAAAATCTTCTTTGTCATTTAACAAAGAATTACCCGAAATTTTGGTAAACTATATGAACTGTATGCATTATGCCGATAGTTGTATAGGTATGTTTTTGAATGAATTAGGGAAAGATTCTTTGCTACAAAATACCACAGTGGTTATAACAGGCGACCATACAATTTTCCGAAGTAATCTTCTTGCAGAAATGCAGCCAACAATCGAGAAATATGGTCTTCCAATACCAAAAGACGAAACGTATTGCCCATTGATAATTTCTTCCCCAACAATCGAAAAACATACTGAAATAGACACTTTGTGCTTTCAGATGGATATTTATCCCACGATTTTGCATTGCTTGGGTATCAATGATTATTATTGGAAAGGTTTGGGTGTTAATTTGCTGGATGACACCGCGTTGCAAAATCGAAAAATATCGGAAGAGGAAGCATTTGAGTTGTCAAATTTGATAATCAGAAGTAATTACTTCAAAGATTTGAATAATTAAGTCATAGGTAAGAGACGGATGATTCACTTATGTTTTTTTGTGTGCCGCCCCGTTAGGGCTTAATTGGGTTGGGGAGTATTCACAACACAGGGGCTTACGCCCCTGCCTGTGCTATACCGTCCGATTCTGCCTTTTTTTCATTTTCGGTTTAAATCGGCTCGAATCGGTTAGAGCTATTTTCCACTCATTGCCTTCGTAATCTCCTCACAACCAAGCGCAAAGCGGATGAATGTGGGAATATTGCGGGTGCAGCATTCGTTTTCGCCCCAGAGGAACGGATAATCGTCTTTGTGCTCAAAGAAATCGGGCTTGAAAATCATTAGTCCGGGTGCAATGCCGCCTGCCACGGCGTTGTAGAACGCACGGTGGCTACCGTAGGCCACTTTCTTGTGGTTGACGCCCTGTCCGGTCACGAACGATACATTAGAGTAGGGGTGCCGTCCGAACATAAAGTGCATACCGTTCAGAACAAGTTCAGGGTCAATCATTTCGGGGAAATATTTCCAAACCAGATAGTTGTTGTAGGCCCAGTTCATTGCAATTTCGGTGCCACCCCAGCCACGGCCCATTATTGGCACGCCGTAAGGTGTCTGTTCAGCCGCCGTTTTCACTTGCTCAACAAACGCAGGGATTGCCTCTTTTACAGCAGCCTTGAATTCGTCGTCCATATATGGGTAAACCTCAAGAGCGCGAGCAACGGTGCCGCCGTTTCCAAACAGTGCGCGGTCGGTGCCGGCAGGTTTTTGGCTCAACTGATTGAGCAGGATGGGGCGGAAAAAGTCGAGATATTTTTTGTCGCCGGTGGTACGCCAAAGTTCGATGGCCGGCATAATGCGAAGGTCGCCCTGATAGTCCCAATTTCGGCTCCTTCGGTTGGCAGGATGGTCGGGTGCGGCAGTCTCGAAATACTTGTCCCACTGCGATTTGGCATTCTTCAAAGCGCGTTCGGCAACTTCAGGATTGAAATCCTTCAGCACGCGGGCTGCTGCGGCCAAAGCGGCAATGTCGGGCATTGTGTTCGATGGCGAGAAATTGCCTGTAAAGGCCAGTCTATCGTCGCGGGTGCCCGAATAATTGCCGCGCACTTCGTACGGCTTCAGCGACGGGTCGTAGAGCTTGCCGTCGGTTTGGGTTGAGCCGTCGCCAATGTGAGCGTACTGCCACATTGTTGGCTGCACAATTCCCTGCGCCACAAAGCCGACGTTCTCAACCTGCGCAATAATATTCAGCACGCCGTGTTCAACTTGCTGAATAACGTCGGGCACGCCGTCGGGGCGGTGAAGGCCCACAAACTGTGTCTTTTGGTCGATATAGGTTTGGTCGTGCTTGAGGCCGAACAGTTCCCAAACGTTAGCAAACTGCATTGTCAGCCCCGTCACCGTTCCGCCCTGAATGTCGAAATCGCCAGCGTCGTACCAACCGCCCACGGCAAGATTCGGAATCCGCTCATACGATTTATATTTTGTATTTGTCACAGGACCTTGCGTGTAGCCG
>JAFYYJ010000087.1 GCA_017557605.1 Salinivirgaceae bacterium | reverse complement strand
TTGAAGACTGCCGACGCTGGTTACCTGACCCGTCGTCTTGTCGATGTGTCGAACGATGTGATTATCACAGAGGAAGACTGCGGCACACTGCGTGGTTTGGTTGCAACAGCACTGAAGAAAAACGAAGACATAGTTGAATCGTTGTACGACAGAATCTTAGGCCGTACATCGGTACACGATATTTATCACCCGATTACTGGCGAGTTGATTATCAAGGCAGGTGAGGAGTTTACTGAGGAGATTGCCAAGATTATTGAGGATTCGCCAATCGAGCAAGTTGAGATGCGTTCGGTTTTGACCTGCGAGTCGAAGAACGGTGTTTGCGCAAAATGCTACGGACGTAACTTGGCTAACAGCCGTATGGTTCAGATTGGTGAGGCTGTGGGTGTCATCGCTGCACAGTCAATTGGTGAGCCTGGTACTCAGTTGACACTGCGTACATTCCACGTGGGTGGTACTGCAGGCAACATCGCTTCTGACTCAAGCATAACCGCAAGCTACGACGGTCGTGTTGAATTTGAGGAACTCCGTTCTATTATTTCGCACGATGAGAACGCCGGCGATATTGAGGTTGTGGTTGGACGTCTGGCTGAAATGAAGTTGGTTGATGTCAATACAGGTCTTGTAATATCGAATCATTCAATTCCTTACGGTTCGAAATTGTTCGTAAAGAACGGCGCTGAAGTGAAGAAAGGTACATTGATTTGCGAATGGGACGCTTATAACGCAGTTATCATAACCGAGGTTAGTGGTAAGGCCGATTTCGTAAATCTTGAGGAAGGCGTTACTTATCGTGAGGAATCGGATGAAACAACAGGTTTTGCAGAGAAGGTTATCATCGAGTCGCGTGACAAGACCAAGAACCCTGCAATATCTATCAAGAACGCTTCGGGCGAGGAGATAAAGGTTTACAACATCCCGGTTGGTGCACACATCGTGATTGCCGAGGGTGAGCAGATAAAACAAGGCCAGGTTATCGTTAAGATTCCGCGTGCCGTTGGTAAGGCGGGCGATATCACCGGTGGTCTGCCGCGTGTTACAGAGTTGTTCGAGGCACGTAACCCGTCGAACCCGGCTGTTGTTGCCGAAATTGACGGTGAAGTAACCTATGGCAAAATCAAACGTGGTAACCGCGAGATTATCATCACATCGCGCAGCGGCGAGCAGGTTAAATATCTTGTTCCACTGTCGAAACAGATTCTTGTTCAGGAGAACGACTACGTTCGTGCTGGTATTCCATTGTCAGACGGCGCCATTACTCCGCAAGACATCTTGTCGATTATGGGCCCGACCAAAGTTCAGGAGTATATCGTGAACGAGGTTCAGGAGGTTTACCGTCTGCAGGGTGTGAAAATCAACGATAAACACTTTGAGGTGATTGTGCGTCAGATGATGCGCAAGGTTGAAATCATCGACCCAGGTGACACCAAGTTCCTTGAGAAGCAATTGGTTAACAAGAACGACTTTATGGAGGAGAACGACTGGATTTGGGACAAGAAAGTTGTTACCGATGCAGGCGATTCTGAGAACCTGAAGGCCGGTCAGATTGTGACAACCCGCAAACTGCGCGACGAGAACTCAATATTGAAACGTAAGGACTTGCGTCTGGTTGAGGCTCGTGACGCCGTTCCGGCAACATCGAACCAAGTGCTGCAAGGTATTACACGAGCTGCATTGCAGACCAAGAGCTTCATCTCGGCCGCTTCGTTCCAGGAGACAACCAAGGTGCTCAACGAGGCTGCAATCTGTGGCAAGCTAGACCCGATGGAGGGCTTGAAGGAGAACGTGATTGTCGGACACCAAATACCGGCAGGTACTGGTACCCGTTTGTTCTCAGACATAATCGTCGGCTCAAAGTCGGAGTATGAAGCCTTGACTCATAAGGAGGTTGAGACCGAATTTGCAGATGAATAACAGATAATCTGTATATACTGAATAAGGTTGCCAAACGGCAACCTTATTTTTTTTATCTTTGAAAAAAAAAGATATGAGCGAACAGGAACAAAACAAGCAGATGAACATCGAACTGTCGGAAGATGTTGCACAAGGTATTTATTCAAATCTGGCTATTATAACACATTCACATTCAGAGTTTTTTATCGATTTCGCAGGTATGGCACCAGGTTTGCCGAAGGCGAAAGTGAAATCGAGAATCATTATGACGCCGGAGCACGCCAAAAGTCTTCTGATGGCTTTGCAGGAGAATGTGGCCCGATATGAGGCAAATTTCGGTAAAATCAGACAAGTGGAGCCTGGTAATAAGAATTTCCCGATGAATTTCGGGACACCTACGGCGAAGGCGTGAGATAGGGGTGTTGGTCCCGATAGCTATCGGGATTAGGTGTTGGGTGTTGGAAGACGATAACGAAGACGCTGACACTAACACTAACGATAATACTAACGCTAACGAAAACAGAAAACTAAAACGTAAATTACGATAGGAAAGAGGCCTGCCGGATTGTGGCGGGCTTTTTTTGTTTAGCGGCGAAAGCGTAGGTGATAACAAAAGTTAAAGCTTAAGCCAACTCAAAAAAATAGGAATTTTGTGATTTTTAGCCTCGAAAAAGCTGGAATTTTGTGATTTTTCGGCTTAAAAAGTTAGGAATTTTGTGATTTTTGAGGTTGGCATCGTCACATTTTCACTCTGCCGCATTATATGGCGATGTTTGTTTAGGAATGATTCTGACTCTTAAATACAAAATAAGATATTGGTGATTCGTAACCAACAAGTTATGATTGACCGCGACATTGCCGAGTTGTATGGTGTGGAGACGAAACGCTTAAACGAACAAGTGAAACGAAACATTGAAAGGTTTCCTGCGGATTTTATGTTTGCCCTAAATAAAGCGGAGAAAGACGAACTGGTCGCAAATTGCGACCGGTTCAACACGCTGAAACATTCAACAGTTATGCCTAATGCTTTCACTGAACAAGGTGTCGCTATGCTTTCATCTGTATTGAAAAGCCAAACCGCTGTTGATGTTAACATCAAGATTATGAGAGCCTTTGTGGCAATGCGTAAATTCCTTCTCAACAACGCCCAGATTTTCCAGCGGCTCGATTCGCTTGAAATGCACCGTATCGAGTCCGACAAGCGCATCGATGAGCTTTTCGACCGAATGGACCGTTATGCGATTGATGATACACAAGGCATATTTTTTCAAGGGCAGATTTTCGACGCTTACGCAAAATTTGAAAGTTTCATTGCACAAGCACGACAGTCTATTATTTTGATTGATAATTATATTGACTTTTCAGTTCTTGAACGCTTTGCAAAAAAGAATACTGGCGTTCAAGTAACTATTTATACTCATCCGCAAACGACTGTTACAGAACAAGATGTCCAGCGTTTCAATGCGCAATATCCTTTGCTTGAAGTGAAGCACACCACAGCTATGCACGACCGCTTTCTGATTATCGACAACCAGGTGCTCTACCACATTGGTGCCTCACTTAAGGATTTAGGCAAGCGCTGTTTTGCTTTCGATGTCTTTGATTCCAGTTTTATTGCCGATATTATGGCGAGACTGTAAAAATCGCAATCGAAAGGATTCTCTATCCCTTCCCCAAAATTACTTTTTACATAATCGTCTATTTTTCCCTACATTTACGCAACCAAACCACCATTTGCTTCGTCTAAATGTGTGTATTGGTGTTTTTTATTTTCGGAAATGAAGAACTGATGAATTGATTAATTGAAATAATAACAAATATTTGATTATAAACATTTTAAAAGCGATAGGCGGTGAAGATTTCAAGATTTATTCCAGTGGTTGCAATATTGGCAGCGATGGTATCGTGCGGGACACAAAAACAAGTGGCTAATTCCCCCAAAAACAGTCCTTTTGGGGCGGAGATAACCCTTCCGTGTATGGAGTATTCGTATGACGACAACAACTATTTCCGTGCTCTTGGTAGTGCTATGGCTGTTAATGTGCAAAACGCTCGTACCGAAGCGTTTGAAACGGCAAAAAGTATGCTCGTGCAGAGGTTTGGCGGCAAGGTGAAATCAGTCTCGGAACTATACACACGTTCAATATCGACAGGGAATGCTGAAGATGCCAGTCAAATTCTGGAGAGCGATATGCAGGTAACCATAGAGCGTATGATAGGCGACGCCAAAAAGACTTGTGAAAAAGTTACTCAAGACGATGCTGGCAACTATAATGTGTTCATTGCCATACAAGTATCTAAAAAAGAGATGGCGGAACAAGTTGTTGAGAGTGCCGCAAAAGACAAGCGATTGGGCGTAGAGCAACACCGCGACGATTTCCGCAAAATATTTGACAAAGAATTTGAAAATGAATAATATGAAACATTGTTTGACACTGATTGTCGGCGTTTTGTTGTTTTCGCTTAGTACAACGGCGCAAACAATGCCCGGTTGGATTCACAAATTGCCAAAAGCAAAAAACAACACCTATCGTTATGTGGTTGAATCGGCCATAGCATATTCCGAAAACGACGCTCGTAATCAGGCAATTGCAAGAGTTTTCCAAACAACAGGCAATCGCATAGGCCAGCCTGTCGATATGGCAGAGATTAATCGTGCGGTGCAACGCGGAACCGACTACAGCGTGATTTCGCGCACATTCAATATCCCAATCAACAAGGTTTGCGAATACACCGACAAAACTTCAAACGGCACCTATCGTGTTTATGTGCTATGTCAGGTGGCCGAAAAGGGTAATATTCAGGTGCAATGGACAACATACAACGAATGTAATGTAAATCAAGAGTTTAAAGATGGCAACGCACTTCTTAAATCGATGTTCATTCCCGGACTCGGGCAGATTGGCAAGCGGCACTATGTTGAGGGAACGCTCACTTTGCTTGGCGAGGCTGGACTGGTTGGCGCGGGAACGCTGTGCTACTTGTCGGCGCAAAACAAATTGGATGTAATGCACTCTGAAAATGTGAGTTACACCGATTTTGCCAAGGCTCGCGACGACTACAACAAGTTGAAGGACGCGAGTTATGTGATATGGGGTGCGGCGGCTGGCTTGTATGTTTACAATCTGTTCCGCGCTTTCACAATGCAGCCGAAGTATAAAGACAATCTTTCGTTCAGCCCTGTAATTCTGCAAGATGAAGACAAGCCGATGGCAGGCGTGGCAATGAGAATTAAATTTTAGGTGTTGGGTATTAGGTAAAGAATTAAAAATGAACAATTAAAAATTAACAATGAACAATGAAAAGCCGTCTGTTGTCCGTTGTCTGAAGTCTGAAGTCAAAAAAAAATCGATTATGAAAAAATATCTGTGTATTCTGTGTGTTCTGTGCGAGATATTCGCTCTGACTGGCTGCATAAAATCGTTGGAAGATGAAGGCATTTACGGCGAGACCATTTGCTCGGGAACGGTTATCAACAACCAAAACAGCCAACCTGTGGGCGGTATGCGCGTGAGCAAGACCGACGGCACAACCATTGCCGATGTGACGCTGACCGAAGCCGACGGCAGTTTCAGCATTGCCGTGACGCCCGAAGATGTGCACCACAACTATTACTTGTGGTTCGAAGCCGACTCGCTCTACGGCAGCCGCGATGTGCAATTCAGCCGCTTCCCGTATGGCAATCAGCAGTTTAACCTTGGCGTGATTCAGGTGCAAGGCCCTGTGCCGCCAACAGTGCAGACGGCCGCAGTGCAAGCCATTGCAGGAAACACAGCCGCTGCAGGCGGAACGGTTACCGATGTGGGCGGCTCGGCAGTTGTGAGGCGCGGCGTGTGCTGGAGTGTTCTGCAACTGCCAACCATTGACGACCCGCACACCACCGACGGCCGCGGCCCTGGCGACTTCACGAGCCAAATGACCGGTTTGAGCCTGAACACCGTCTATTATGTGCGCGCATACGCCACCAACAGCGTTGGCACCACTTACGGCGAGCAGTTAGAGTTCTGCACTGCCGACGGTCTGCCGACAGTTGTAACCGACACAGTTACAAATGTTTCGGCCACCACAGCCACCACGGGCGGCGAGGCTATGGCCGATGGTGGATTTGCCATTACGGCGCGTGGCGTGTGCTGGAGCACGGCACAACAGCCCACCATACAGAACAACCACACCGCCGATAGTCTTGGACTTGGCACTTTCGCCAGCCAAATTACCGACCTTGAGCCTGGCACCACTTACTATGTGCGAGCCTACGCCACCAACGTATCGGGTACAGCTTACGGCGATGAGCAAATGTTCACCACGCAATCGGGATTGTGCACAGTAACAACCGCCGCCGTTGACACCACAGCCATTACAGCCACCACTGCTATTTTGGGCGGCAACGTTACCGCCGATGGCGGATTTGCCTGCACCGCCCGCGGCATTTGCTACGGCACGCAGCCCGCGCCCACAATTGCCAACGCTCACACCACCGACGGCTCTGGCACTGGCGCTTTTACAAGCCAACTTGCTGTTTTGCAAAGCGGTGTAACCTACTATGCCCGCGCCTACGCCACCAATGCCATTGGCACTGTGTATGGCGAGGAGGTTGTTTTTAGTACGAAGTGATATATATAATAGGTATGGGTTATGGGAAGAAAAGATAATTCGATAGAAATCAAATCATTGGAAGATTATCTGCAAAAGATAAAGGAGGTTTGTTTTGGTTCAACGGGTTCCTTGGATGGAATATGGTTTAGAGGAGAATCAAAAAAACACGACCATATTGTATCCTCTTTGTTTAGAGATGATTGTGTTGGAATGAATAATGTTTTTCCAGAAACATCTCTGATTAATAAAGCATTACAGTATTACCCTTCTCTTTTCGACCATTGTAAAAATCCAATAGAAAGATTAGTGACAATGCAGCACTATACATTGCCAACGCGATTATTAGATGTAACCCAAAGTCCTCTTGTCGCATTATTTTTTGCTTGTTTTGGTAATAAAAAAGAAAACGGACGTGTGCTATTTATGAAAAACAAACAACCAAAAACAGAGGCATTAATTAATGAATTGGCAGTTTATGCGGAAAATATCGGTGATTCTAAAAACACTGATATTAATTCAATAATCAAACATTTAAGAAGCAAAAAAGTTTGGCAAAAACAGAATCCAACAGCCTTTTTCCAAAAAGCAACCGATAGTTATTTGTACTTACCAAAATATGATAACGACAGAATAAAACACCAACAAGGAGCAGTATTGTTTTCAGCATTGCTTCGCCCTGATAAAATGCACGAGACCAAGTATTTGGAAATTTGTTCGCGAATAGAAAATGGAGAGACTAACATACCAGCAGATGAACTTGGTAGCATATCGTTTAATAAAAATTACGTATGGTTAGATTACGTATTTGATAAACAATACTTTAAGATTCCCAAAGGTTGTAAACAATCAATTCTTAAAGATTTAGACAACTGTGGTATAAACGAAGCATTTGTTTACCCCGAACCTGAACACCAAATGCAATATGTTAAATGGTATTGTGCGGGATGAAATGAAGTGTCAGATTAAATGGAAAGGAGCAAAAAAATATGAGTAAGTCAATCTCTTTTTTATTGGGAGCAGGTTTTTCTTATCCAATGGGGTATCCAATTGGAAACAGTATGGAAGAAAGATTAAATAATTCCATTGACAATTATATAAAACAATTCAATGCTGCCACCCGCAAAGAAACACCAGATAGATTTCCTTTTATTCTTCGAGAAATGATGGCGTGTTACAAAGAAAGCCACAATAATACTTTTGATTATGAGAGTTTTTTCGAATACATACCCACTTGCTATTCTACCGAAAGAATAACTAATGCAAGAAAATGTTATCACTATTTGGATAAGATGTCAATTGAATATATCGCTCTTAAAATTCAAGACGATTATATAACGTTCACATCAGATTTAATAAAGGATGGAAAAGGAAAACAATTTTATAATGAACAAGATACAGAACAATTGTCAATATACGAGCAGTTTATTAATTCATTAAAAGATTTGTTAGAAAGAGGTTATGATATAAATATCCACACTTTAAACCACGATTTGCTTTTTGAATCATTCAAAAACAGTCCAGTAATAGGTGACGATATTTGTGATGGATTTGATTGTGAAAACTCACCATATAAAGGTAATATTGGAAAAGAATGGGTAACACTGCCATACTATACTGGAAAATATGACAAAAGAATAAAACTATATAAGTTGCACGGCAGCATAGACCAATATGCTTATTATGAAGAAAATGAAAATTTTAAATATGATAATCATATAAAAGTTTATGAAAATGTCAGCAATTGGGAATTCAAAAAAAATGATGGGACGTTCCATTTCCCAGAATGGCATCCTGATTTCTTAACGGGGGTAAAGTCAAAAGAAAGAAAATACAATGGTTATCTATATCAAGTATTATTTCCAAAGTTTATAGGCAACTTAAAAAACGCTGATTGTCTTATTATTATAGGATACGGTGCAAAGGATAACCGCATTAACGAACTGATTGTGAAAAATTTCAATTATGGTAATAAACCTTGCTTCATTTATGACCCATACCCAAATGAAGTACTTGAAGGTTTTGCTAATAATATTAAAAAGGAGATAACCCGTAAACGTGTAGAAGAATTTGAATTGCCAAACTTTTAATTCTTTTCTCTATGAAACACCTATTTATAACCATTTTATTTATAGTCTTATCTATAGCAAGTGCTTGGGGCGCCGACAGATTTGATTTTTCGTCCGTATGTAGTTCAGGACAAACCTTGTATTATGAAATATCTAGCAATGTTGTCCCATACACTGTGACAGTAAATTATCCACAAGTAAATATGGATTTCAATAATTATTACTATGGTTATACTGCACCAACAGGAGATTTGATTATTCCAAGCGATATGGGAAAGTATGCAGTTACAAGAATTGAAACGTGTGCATTTAGATATTGTAGCAATTTGACATCGGTTGTTATTCCTATTTCTGTAACAAGCATCGGTGAAAGTGCATTCGAATATTGCAGCAATCTTACTATATATTGTATTATTGAAAGTCAACCTTCCGCTTGGCGATACAATTGGAATAAGAGTAATCGTCCTGTTTTTTGGGGAACAAAGTTTGAAGGTGATTTTGCGTATAGAATAACAAACAAAGAACTTCAAGAAGCAGAAATCATTGGCTATTTTGGGAATGATACCGTGGTAAAGATACCAGATAGAATTGCTATTAATGCAGATACGACGTTTAAAGTAACTAGTATAGCTAATGATGCATTTCATTATCACACTAATATAGTGACGGTTACAGTTCCAAATACGATAATTAACATTGGCGAAAACGCGTTTTGTGGATGCAGTAGTTTGTCTTCAATCAATATTCCTAAATCTGTGACAAGCATCGGCACAAATGCCTTCAGTGGTTGTAACAATATTAAATCATTGTCATACAACACCAATGCTATTACAACTCATTTTTCAGGGAAAACATCAATAGAAAAAATCATCATTGGTGATTCAGTTACAAGCATTGTGGCATCTGCGTTTAGTGGCTGTGCGGGGTTGAAAGAGATAACTATTCCTGAATCTGTCAAAAGCATTGGTGCAAATGCGTTCAGAAATTGCAGCAATTTACAGTCTATAAATATTCCCAATTCAGTGACGAGTATAGGGGACTATGCATTCTCTAGCTGTAAAAGTTTAAATTCAGTCAACATTCCAAATTCAATAACTACTATCAGCCAAGGTGCGTTTTATGAATGCGTAGGTTTGGTTTCTGTAAGCATTCCAAATTCTGTTACAACGATTGGTAAAAATGCATTTGCACTTTGTAGTGGTTTAATGGCGGTTAATGTTCCAATTTCAGTTACAACTATTGCCGAAGCCGCATTCAGCGGATGTAGCAATTTGACATCTATATCTATTCCGATTTCAGTTTCGTACATTGGAGATAATGCATTCAAAAACTGCAGCAAACTTTATATCTATTGCGTAGTTGAGAGCAAACCATCGGGTTGGAGTGGTAATTGGAATTACAGCAATTGCCCTGTTTTTTGGGGAGCGAAGTTAGATGGCGATTTTGCATATCGAGTAACAAACACAGCGCTTTACGAAGCAGAAATCATTGGCTATCTTGGCAATAACAACAATGTGAAATTGCCTGATGAGATTGCTATAAATGCGTTTTCAAAGTGCACTGTCACAGGAATAGGGGCGAATGCGTTCAAAAACCGCGCTAATCTGACATCAATTATAATTCCTCGCACAGTAAAAAACATTGGCAACTATGCTTTTAATGGCTGTACAGGATTGACTGAAGTTTCGGCTTTTGGTGCTGTGGGAAATTATGCTTTTGGTGGTTGCACTGGTTTGGTTTCAGTTACGGTTTTAGGCTCTGGCATCGGCAATAATGCTTTCAGCAATTGCAGCAGTTTGAAAAATGTTATTGTGGCAGGTTCAACTCAAAGTATTGGCGATTATGCATTTGCCAATTGCTACAATCTTGATTCTTTGGTAGTCAAATGTCCGACACCACCGAATATCTATTCAAATACATTCCAATCAGTTGACAAAAATAATCCAGTGTTTGTCCCTTGCGGAAGTGTCAATAGTTATAAATCAGCATCTTATTGGAACAATTTTGTAACCTTTGTTGATGGTGAGTTCCCTTATGCGGTTGTTTTAAATGTGGAAAATCAGACAATGGGAACAGCAACTTTAAAACAGAAACCGTCGTGCGACAATTCCTTCGCAATAATTGAAGCCATTGGTACCAACGGCTTCATTTTTAGCCATTGGAATGATGGCGATACGGAGAATCCGCGAACACTTACCGTTACTCAAGACACAGTTTTCACTGCATTTTTTGAGAAAAATGTTACTGCAAACATTTCAAGTAGCGATAATGTAAGGGGATATACATCAAACAAAACAATTGTTTTTAAGTATGGCGAGACAATAACCGTCAGTGCAATAGCAAATTATGGCTATCATTTTACACAATGGAGTGATGGCGTTACCGCCAATCCACGAACAATCACATTAACAGACGATGTTGAGTTTCAAGCGCAATTCGGTGTAAATCAATACAAAATCACCTTAAAATCTAACAATTCCATAATGGGTAACGTGTCAGGCGGTGGAACATTCAACTACAATACAACAAACACCTTAACCGCCACTGCAAAACCCGATTACTTATTTGTGAATTGGAGTGATGGTGTTACAAATAATCCACGAGAATTGCTTCTCACAAAGGACACTGCGGTAACTGCCATATTTGTAAAAGAATACAACACTTTGAGCGCGACAAGCGCCAACACATCTTTAGGTAGCGTAACAGGCAGCGGCACAATAAAATACCGCGAGACTGCCGCAATAACCGCCACCGCCACGGCGGCGCACCACCACTTTGTGGCTTGGAGCGATGGCAACCGTCAGAACCCGCGCACGGTGCAGGTGGTGAGCGATACAGTGCTTGTGGCAACCTTTGCAATCGATAGTTTCACCGTTGCAGCCACAAGCCGCACCGAGGAGTTTGGCGCGGTGAGCGGCGGCGGGCTCTACGCCTACGGCACAGCGGTTGAGGTGAAGGCACAGCCGCAGCCGCACTGCCATTTTGTGGAGTGGAGCAACGGCGCAAGCGGGTTGGTGCAACAGTTTGATGTTAAAAAAGATACGGCTTTCAATGCCGCTTTCGCGATAGACACTCACAGCCTTCAGGCCACAGTTGCCGATAGCACAATGGGCGTGGCAACGGGCTCTGGCACCTACGATTACGGAACGGCCGTAACCCTTACAGCCACAGCCGCCGCTGGGTGCTACTTCACAGGCTGGAGCGATGGCGTCACGACCAATCCGCGCATTCTTACCATTGGCGGCGATACTGTTGTTGTGGCGCAATTCGGGCGCTTGCAGGAGTTCGGCATTACCGTTGTGCCGTCGGATGAGGCGCGAGGCACCGTCGTGGGCACAGGCCGCTACCAGAGCGGCACCGAGGCCACACTGTCGGCCACAGCCAACGAGCATTACTACTTCAGCCAATGGTCAGACGGCCGCACCGACAACCCGCGCCGTATCCGCGTCATTGCCGATGCCACCTACACCGCCGTTTTCGAGCCCGAGCAGTACAGCGTCACGCTCTCGCAGAACAATGCCGATATGGGAATGGTTTCGGGCAGCGGCCAGTACCGCTACGGCGATATGGTGAGTTGCCTTGCAAAACCTTATCAAAACTATCATTTTGTGCAGTGGAGCAACGGCTCAACCGCCAACCCCTACGAGTTTGTGATTGAAAGCAACCAATTGCTAACCGCCTATTTCGCCGCTGGCGCCGTCACAGGTATAGAAGATGATGCCGCCGCAGAACCAAAAATCTACGCCGTTGGCAAAACCATTATTGTTGAGAATGCCACCAACGAAATTTTGGTTTATGATGCAATGGGTAAATTGCTCTGTAGGGACGCGATTCATCGCGTCCGCGCAGAAATAACCGTCAATGGCACAGGCGTTTACGTGATAAAGGTTGGCAACACGGTTAAACGGGTTGCGGTGGAATCCAATTAAGGAGTAAAATAACACCATTTTCTCTTATTTGGGCATAAAATGGCAAAATAAGCATGTTTTTTGTTGCTTATATGGACGCTTATTGCTATTTTAGTGTCAAAATCTTGTGCTTATATGGAATACACGGAGATTCTTGAAAAACAAATTATCGGTCGCTTGCGTATCGACAATCCTTGGTGGAATGAAAATGAGATTCCGGCGTTTTACCGCGATATGACCCCGCGTTTGTATATGGATATTTTCTATCCGTTGATAAAAAGTTCTGATATTCAACGCGCTATCTTGCTTATGGGACCGCGTCGCGTTGGCAAGACAGTTATGCTTTACCATTCCATTCAACGGCTTATTGATGATGGTGTTTCAGCGCAAAACATCATTTATATTTCTGTTGAGACGCCCATATACAATAATATCCATTTGGAGAGACTTTTCCTTCTGTGCAAGCAAACTTTGGGCAAGTCCGATGACAACAGTAGTGCATACTATGTGTTTTTCGATGAGATACAATATCTGAAGGAATGGGAGGTTCATCTTAAATCGTTGGTTGACACCTATCGCAATGTGCGGTTTGTGGCATCAGGTTCGGCCGCCGCTGAGTTGCAAAAGCGTAGCAACGAAAGCGGTGCGGGTCGGTTCACCGATTTTAGTCTGCCGCCGCTGACTTTCTACGAGTATATTCATCTTAAGGGTTATCAGCATTTGCTCACTCGTTCCGATATTGGGTGGCACGATATGGAGGTGGAGGTTGATGCAACAATTGATGTCAATCGTCTTAACGAGTTGTTTATCGACTACATCAATTACGGAGGCTATCCCGAAGTGGTTTTCTCGCAGAAAATTAGGGAGAATCCTGGCCAGTTCATCCGTCACGACATAATAGACAAGGTGCTTTTGCGCGACTTGCCTAGTTTGTACGGCATACAAGATGTGCAAGAGTTAAACTCGGTGTTTACAATGATAGCCTATCATTCTGGTTCTCAATTCTCTTACGAGACAATGTCGAAGGAATCGGGTGTTCGGAAAGACACCTTGCGCCGTTATATTTCTTATTTGGAGGCCGCTTTTCTTATTAAAGTGATTCACCGAACCGATGACACTGCAAAACGCTATCAACGTGATACCAGTTTTAAGATATACTTAACAAATCCGTCGCTGCGATGCGCCCTGTTTCAGCCTATTACGGAAACAGATGGTGAGATTGGCGAATTGGTTGAGACAACCGTTTACGCGCAATGGATTCCGAGGAGTAACGCTAACATATCGTACGCCAATTGGCGCGAAGGAAAGAACAAGCAGGGCGAAGTGGATATAGTTGGCATTGATGCCGGTAGGCAAAAACCATTTTGGGCTGTCGAAATCAAGTGGTCTGACAGATATGCGCAAAAACCCGAAGAATTGGAATCATTGCTTTATTTTATGCCGAAAAACGGTTTGACGCAAGCTATTGTTACATCAAAGACAATTATGTCGAACCGCGCAATGAATTGTGGAGAATTGCTGTTTATTCCCACAGCGTGTTATGCGTACACTGTTGGTAAAAACACTTTGCACAAAACAAAACAATTATATGGATTATAACCATGGCAAAATAAGCACGCTTGAGCGTGCTTATTTTGCAAGCATTATATAACGTTCATAATATTAATCGGTTACAATGGAAAAATAAGCGAAGGCAGGAACGTGATTTATCGCATCCGCACCGAAATACCCGTCAACACCCCGGCCTGTAATATTCCACGCCTTCGGCGTTTTTTTTAATCGGGTTCAATTTGGATTCGTTTGGTTAGAAACAAAGCAACCTTCAGGTTGCGCTCCGTTCCGTGCTTTCCGCGTTTTCCGTGGTTAGAGAAAAATCCGCCGTGAAAGTCAGTGTGGTTTTGTGTCATCAGTGCGAAAACAACCAACAAAAAAGGCCACAACCCATTCCGATTGCAGCCTTTCTATTTTCGGTATATCTTGTGGTTATTGCACTACAATAACCAGGTATTTCGAACTGCCCCAGAAATTGTAATAGTTGTTGACAACAAGGCTGTCAACAGGTTTCTGTCCGTAGATAGTGTATGAATCAAGCGGATGAGCGGTGACAACAGTGGCTTTCTTGGCACCATTCAAATCGAATTTTGTGGTCTCACGAATGTCGATTTTTGTGAAGGCCGACTGGTTGAACTCAGCTTTTGCTTTCTTGCTGCCTACGGCGAATTTGCCGCGTTTGTCGAGCACGCCCAGTTCTTTCAACTCCTTCTCCGAGCCGATGATGTAGTAGGCGGTGTTCAGCGCTTCGTCCTGTCCTTCGATGGTGGCAAGTTTCAGCTCTGAATCGCTACGCAGCGAGTCGAGCTGGTATTGCATGCTGTTCACCAAAGCGTTTAAACCTTCTATTTTCAGATTCGAGTTCTGTAATTCTTCGGTAAGTTTCAGAATTTCTGCGTCTTTCTCTTGTATTTTGTCTTGCAGTGAGGCAATCATTTGTTGCATCTCGCTGTTTTTGACATTAGCCTTTTTCAGTTGTGCCTGCAGTTTGGCAACTTCCTCGCGGTTCTGCAACATCATCTTGTAAATCAGTTGTATATCCTCGTTTATCTTCTCCTCGCGAGTCTGCTTGCTTTCGTTTCCGTTGGCGTTCAAGGCTATGATATTCTCACGCTCCTTGATGGCTTGCAAATTGTTTTCGATACTCGTGAAAGTTCCCATTATCGAATAGATGGCGGAATCTTTCTGAACAACCACACGTTGAAGGCTGTCGTTGCTTGTAATCAGTTCTTGACGCGATGGTCCCTGTGTGCATTGGGTAAGCACCAGCATACCGAATGCTGCGATAAATGCAATCTTTTTCATCATTTAAAAAGTTAAAAAGTGATTCGTGAAAATAACGAAGTTGATAATCTGTTATTGCAGCGATGTTCGTTTTTTAAATCACTTTTCCCCGATATAAATAGCGGCGATGCCAAGCGACAATGTTTTATATGAGGTGCTGTGGAATCCGCATTTCTGCATAATCTGCACAAAATCAGAACGCTGAGGGAAGGCTCTTACCGATTCTGGCAAATAGGTGTAAGCTGATTTGTCTTTCGATATTTTTTTCCCAATCAAAGGCAGAATGCGTCGAAAGTAGAAATTGTAAAGTTGCTTTACGGGGAAAGCCGTAGGCAGGGTGAACTCCAGAATAACGCATATTCCCTTGTCGTTAAGCACGCGGTGCATCTCTTTTAGTCCAGCTTCCAGATTTTCGAAGTTGCGCACACCGAAGGCCACTGTTACCGAGTCGAAAGTGTTGTCGGCAAATGGGATGTTCTCAGCATCAGCTTTTTGCAGTTCTATTTTCGATGCGAGTTCCAGTTTGCTGATTTTCTTTTGTCCAACGTTCAGCATCTCTTCCGATATGTCGATGCCGTTGATTAGCTGTGGTTTGGCTTTGCGGGCGGCGGCAATGGCCAGGTCGCACGTGCCGGTGGCTACGTCAAGTATCCTCTGTGGCTTGCGGCGGCTTACTATTTTCACCACTTTGCGCCGCCAAATTTTGTCAATATTCAGCGACAGCACATGATTCAGCAAATCGTATTTTGGGGCAATGTTGTCGAACATATTTTCCACTTGCACCTTTTTCGATTGCGCGTTATTGCTATCCGGAACCACCATTTTACTCATCTTGCCTAAGATTTCAGTTGCGCCGCGAATATAAGGCTTGTTATGCAAAACCGAAAGTGTCTAAAAAAATAACGACCCCTGAGGGGTTTCTCAGAGGTCGCGGTTGGGGTAAGTATGTCAATTAATTCGAACGTTGTCGTGTTTTCTTAACGATACAAATGTAAGTCGGCGGTAACGGTTGTAATGGGCAAATTCAAATTCGGTAAATGGGAGTCCAAATTTGGTAGCACAAACTTCAAATTCGGATTACAAGCGTGTGCTGATGTACTGATTATTGGATGTAATATGCTGATTGACAATAAAAAAGTTTCAAACGCATAAAAGCATCTGAAACTTTTATCGGGCTATCAAACGGGTAATAAAATGGTACGCCTTTGTTTTGATGTAGTAAAGGTATACCGCTTTTCCCCGTCTGTTTCTGCAAATAAAAATTCGGTTGCCGACAATTAATATTCGGCTGTTGTGAATAATAATTTGGTATCGGCAGTTAGCCGACAGTAAGCGTCCGATTGCCTGACAAGCTTATAACTGATTATCCTACAACGTTTTTAGCCTCATTCCAAAGTCTGTCCATTTCGGCAAGCGATGTCTCTTTGAGCGTCCCGCCGTTTTTAAGTATTTGGTCCTCAACATAATTGAATCGGCGGATAAATTTCTGGTTGGTTTTCTCCAACGCGTTTTCAGGATTTATTTTGTATAGTCGGGCTGCGTTTATCAGACTGAAAATCAAGTCGCCAAACTCGGCTTTTGTCTCTTCCGAATCGGGGTTTGATGTCATCTCAGATTTGAATTCGGCAAGTTCCTCCTCAACCTTTGCCCATACTTGCTCGCGGTCTTCCCAATCGAACCCGATGCTGTGGGTTTTGTCCTGAATGCGATAAGCTTTCACTAGCGCTGGCAGCGATTTCGGCACACCCGACAACACCGTCGGTTTGCGGCCTTTCTCTTTGAGTTTCAGCTGTTCCCAATTTTGGAGCACAGCCTCGGCCGAGTTGGCTTTTTCGTCGCCAAACACGTGTGGGTGACGGTATATCAGCTTCTGGCACAGCGAGTTGATAACGTCGGCAATATCGAACTTATCCTGTTCCGAACCCATTTTTGCATAAAAAACGATGTGGAGGAGGAGGTCGCCAAGCTCTTTTTTTACCTCATCCATATTGTTATCAATTATGGCTTCGGTGAGTTCATAAGTCTCCTCAATGGTCTGAATCCGAAGCGATTCGAACGTCTGTTTGCGGTCCCAAGGGCACTTTTCGCGCAATTCGTCCATAATGTCAAGCAGTTGTCCGAATGCTTCAAGTTGTTCTTTTCGTGACATATCAAAAGAAATTTATAATGACATTGGTTTTAGTGTCAATGGCGGTGTGCTCGGCAAGCCGTGCCTGATTCATGGCTATCTCAAGCAATCCGAGCGAGTTGAAGATTGCAACCAGTTGGCCTTCTTCCACCTCGCTGTAAGTGTTGCTTATCTGGTCGATAGTGTATTGTGAGCTCTTGATTTGAATGGTGAAACGCCGGTTTTTAGCCACTTGCAGAAACAGCCGTCGGCTTATGTTGGTAATGGCGTTGCTGAACGAGTCGATGTAGACAACATCGCCGATTATGGAGTCGTCGTTGATTGTCGGTTGCAAGTTAAGAATCTGATAATCATCGGTAATGTCATCGCCCAAATCCTCAATAGGCATTTTGTTGTAAAGCAGACAAGCGGCTCTGGCAAAAATGGTCAGCTCGGGGAATGTCGATTGTTCGACGCCGTTGCCGCTGTAGAGCAGATACACTTTTTCGGGTTGTTGGTCGAACATCAGATTGAAGGCCGGTTTGTCGGCACCGATAAAATACTGTCCGTGGTGGCGGATGCACACCGGGAAATTCTCTTTTTTCTCCGACACTTCGCTGTTCACCCCTACAATATGAATGGTGCCTTCGGGAAAGTATTTGCTTGCCCCTCGCAGCGTAAAGGCCGCCTGTGCCGATTTGAACCCCTCAATCTTGTTAGTGATGTCCACAATGGTGGCATCGGGGCATTGCGACAAGATGAGCCCCTTCATTGCCCCGACATAGAAATCGTCGTTGCGCCAGTCGGTTGTGAGAGTTATTATCGACATAACAGTGCAAATGTAGTCAAACAATAACGTAAACAGAAAACTAAAAAGTAAACTAATCATGCATATGCTTTAATAACTTGTTACTAAATCCAGGCTTCCGGTTCATATTTTCTAAAGCCTAACTCTGCGATATTTGAATTACATTTGCCAAATCAACGACAGCTTATGGCAGAAAAGATTCTACACCTTGAAACCGTTGACCCGCTTGACTTGTACGGTGCGCAGTGCTCGCGTCTCGACATTCTGAAGCGTGCTTTCCCGAAGATTCAGATTGTGGCGCGCGGCCACGATGTGAAACTGTTGGGGGAGGAGCAGCAGATTGCCGATTTCGAGGACAAATTCCGTCAGGTGGTGCATTTTTTGGACACCTACAATCGGCTGTCAGACGACGACCTTGTGCAGATTCTGAATAACGCGCAGCAGCCTGCCGCCACCGACGACCTGATTGTATTCGGCAACAACGGCCGTGCCATTCGCGCACGCAGCGCCAATCAACAGCGAATGGTGAAGGCGTTGGAAGAGAACGATATGCTGTTTGCGCTGGGACCTGCCGGCTCGGGAAAGACATACACTGCTATTGCGTTGGCTGTCCGTGCGTTACGTAACCGTGAGGTGCGCCGCATTGTGTTGAGCCGCCCCGCTGTTGAGGCCGGCGAGAGGCTCGGTTTTCTGCCAGGCGACCTGAAAGAGAAAATCGACCCCTATCTGCAGCCACTCTACGACGCTCTCAACGATATGATTCCCGCAAAGAAACTCGAGTCGCACATCGAAGAAGGCATCATTCAGATTGCGCCGCTGGCCTTTATGCGAGGCCGCACACTCGACAACGCCTTTGTGATTTTGGACGAGGCGCAGAACACCACGCTGCCGCAGATGAAAATGTTCCTGACGCGAATGGGTCTCAACTCGAAGTTCATCATCACTGGCGACGTGACTCAAATCGACCTTCCACGCACACAGGACAGCGGTCTGGTGCAGGCTGTGCGGCTTTTGCGGAACATAGAAGGCATTAGTTTTGTCGAACTCGACGAGACCGACATTGTGCGGCACCGTCTTGTGAAAGAGATTGTTAAGGCATTTGATAAGGCAAAAGATTGAATAATTGATTAATAGATTGATGGAATGAACTATTTTTCGACACAATAGTTCAACTTGTTAAACAGCGAAGCGATTCTACTTTAAACCAAAAACTCTAAATATTTCAATATGGACACAGTATCAAAAACAAACTTCAGTTTCAGCGGTCAGAAAGGCGTGTACAACGGCAAGGTGCGCGATGTGTACAACATCAACGACCAATATTTGGCAATGGTTGTGAGCGACCGCATTTCGGCATTCGATGTAATCCTGCCCAAGGGCATTCCCTTCAAAGGTCAGGTTTTGAATCAGATAGCGTCGTATTTCCTTGATGCTACCGCCGACATCGTGCCAAACTGGAAAATCGCCAGCCCAGACCCGAACGTAACTATTGGCCACAAATGCGAGCCATTTGCTGTTGAAATGGTCGTACGCGGCTACTTGACAGGCAGTTCGTGGCGTCTTTATCGCGACGGCGGACGTGAGATTTGCGGTGTGAAACTGCCCGAGGGCCTTCGTGAGCACCAGCGTTTCGACCACCCAATCATCACCCCGACAACTAAGGCTGACATTGGCACACACGATGAGAACATCTCGCGCGAGGACATCATCAAAAATGGACTTGTTTCGGCCGAGGATTACGCTCAACTCGAGAAATATACGCTTGAGCTGTTTGCCCGCGGAACCGAGATGGCGCGCAAAATGGGTTTGATTCTGGTCGATACTAAATACGAGTTTGGAAAGAAGGACGGCAAGATTTACCTGATTGACGAAATCCACACACCTGACTCATCGCGTTACTTCTACGCCGAAGGCTACGAGGAGCGTTTTGCCAAAGGCGAGCAGCAGAAACAACTCTCGAAAGAGTTTGTGCGCGAATGGCTTATGGCCAATGGATTCCAAGGCCGCGCTGGTGAGAAAGTACCTGAGATGACACCTGAAATCATCAGCCAGATTTCGAACCGCTACATCGAACTCTATGAGCACATTGTTGGCAGCAAGTTTGTTCCGGGCGATGTAACCGACGTGCAAAACCGCATTTTCAACAATGTTGAGAATTATATAAAGGCAAATTTGCTGAAATAGGACTCCAAAGGCAAAGCCGGCTCAAACGAGTCGGTTTTGTTTTTTGTTTTCCGAAAAAAACTATTTTTGCCGACACATAGGCGGGCATAGCTCAGTTGGTAGAGCATCAGCTTCCCAAGCTGAGGGTCGCGAGTTCGAGTCTCGTTACCCGCTCAAAATGAAAATCCCTGCAATCAGAAGGTTGCAGGGATTTTTTTGTTGTTATTTATTCGGCGTCAGCCTTGTCGAAATCGTGAAGAATGCCGAAGATGTCCATAATCGACGATTCCTGAATGGCAGGGATTGTGAAATCGGCAATGCTTGTGCTTAAGGCTTTCGATAGCACGTCGTAAGCATCTTTCACATCTGAGGCCTGCACTAGCATATTCTGTGATGTTCGGCGCTCCTTATTCGTTTTCTCGTCGAACGAGATGAAAACAGCCTTGCACTTGAACCAACGGTCGCCCGACTCGTTGGGCACAATCTCCGCGTAGCTGGCGGTCTTTATCGACGCCACATTGAACTCGCCCAGTCCGGCATATTGTTCCAATTCCTTGGTTATCTGCGCCTCAGCATCGGTAAACGACACTGCGTCGACCATATAAATCTCGCTCACGGCCTTTTGGCGGCCTTCCTCGTCAACCTTTTGATATTTGACTTTGCATTCGTACCAATTGTTCATTTTCTATTGTTTTAATTGTGCCCAAAGATACGTTTTAGGTCGGTTTTCTAAACCGAAGTTTATAACTTGCGGCGCAAAAAAGTGAACAACATTTAAAATCGAAGTATGGAATATTCCGAATTGATACGCAAACGCCGCAGTCACCGCAAGTTCATGACACAACCCGTCGAGCGGCAAAAGGTTGAGGCGATATTGAAGGCTGGATTGTTGGCTCCGTCTGGCAAGTCGGTCTATCCGTGTGAGTTTGTTGTGGCCGATGAGCCCGATGTGCTTACAAAATTGTCGCAGGCCAAGGCTCACGGTGCGGCACTGGTTGCTAGTGCTCCGTTGGCAATTGTTGTAGTTGCCGACACTTCAAAATCCGATGTCTGGGTTGAGGATGCCTCGATAGCCACCACACTCATTATGCTTGAGGCTGAAAATCAAGGGTTGGGAGCCTGCTGGGTGCAGATGCATTTGCGCGGCACCGAAGACGGTGTTCCGGCAACAGAGAATCTTCGCAAGTTGCTCAATCTCAAACCTGAGCACGAGGTTTTAGCTGTTGTCGCCATTGGTTACAAGGCCGAGGAAAAACCTGCCCGCACCGATGGTGATTTGAAATTTGAGAAAGTTCATCATCTATCGTTATAAATCTATGGATATGAGAAAATTATTATTAATTGCAGCAATTGCCGCCGTAGTTGCCGCTTGCAAGGAGCCACGGAGCTGGTGTCCCACTGAAGTCAGCGTGCCTATTGTGAGTGCTGATATTCCCGACACAGTAGATGCCGGACAGAAATTCACTGTCGATTTTGTGCTTGACAAGGGCGAATCTATCAAGGAATATGGTGTTTTTCCACAATTCAAACGCGATACAATCCTGTTTTCAGGCGCAGCCATTCAAGATTATTGCGATGAGTTCCCCGATACCGCCAGCGTTGAGAAATCAGTTGCTCTGATGCTTGGCGATTATGACCGTTACATCGCATTCTACAATGCCATACTGGGCAATGGAGAAAATGAGTCGGTGGTTACTGTTAGTAAATATATTGTTGTACGCAAAAACTGATTGTCATGAAATTAAAAACAATCTTATTGATGCTTGCTGTTGCCGCTTTTACCAGTTGCGACATTGAAAGCAAGAATTGCCCAAGAATGGTTGAAGTGCCATTTGTGTGGGTGTCTATTCCCGATTCGATTGGAACAGGAATGGCCTTTACAGTCGATGTCAAACTTCATGATTTTGGCTGCTATCAGACGGCCGAAGTTTTGGCTGACGTTCAATACGACACTGTCTATCTCACGGCCTACGCTTACTACGATGAGTGCGGATGCCCAAAATCGAGCAATTTGTCGCTTTCTTACAGAATGGCTCTCGACACTGTACGGCACAACACGCAGAAGTTTTTTACCTATATGGTTATAGATGAGAGCCGTGACAGCGTTCGTATGCGTGTCGATACGCTGAAGGTCTATTAAAGTTTTGAATTTCACATAACAAAAACGGCAACCATTTGGCTGCCGTTTTTTGTTGACAAATTATAGGTTTTCAAGTTACTTTGAAAATTGGTAGCTACCTTTATCATTGTAAACTTCAATTCGGTTACCACTTTTTCTAACACTAACAGTTGTGCCTGTAAACCCCACTAATTCACCTGATAGAGAAAACTTATAACTGCCTTTTTCATCATAAACCTCAACGCGGTTGCTACTTTTTTGAACAGCTGTGCTAATCATAACTTTAAAATTTAAGAGATTAAACAATCATTTAACTATCCCAAATTTTGTGATAATTCAGCAAAACAGATATCTAACGTTGTGAGAACAAATCTCATAATTGTGAGAAAAATTGTTAAGGCTTTCTGCTTATCACAATTTTATCATCATCAAAATTGATTTCACACCAATCGGGTGATTGTAAAGGTTCAAGTCGGGCTGTTTGCAAAAAATCATAATTAAGCAGTTCCGAAAGTTCCATAAGTCGGTAAACATCAATGTTTTCACGTTTTAGCATATCGTAAACCGAGTGGACGTGCAGGTTAAGCGCTTTTGCAATCTCGGAGGCGCTTGTGCCGCGAATTTCCATAACCCGCCGTATCTCGTTGCCAAAGTGAATTTTATCCATAAAAAACGTGAATTATTTTGTTGGCTTATTCGAGAAAAAGGCTCTGGTAAACCTGTGTAACAAACAAGCACAAAACAATTCACGCCAACGGCGTGAACATTTCGCAGCTTATTCCTGTTACTAATTTTACCAGAATTTATTTCCCGGGAATAAAGCGTAACGCTCAAATAATTATATAGTTATCTTTTTTCTATTCTGCTATCGTATAAATTTTTGTTTTCGTAAAAGTAAAAAGAAAATCGGCAGAGCCGATTGTCTGTTTTAATATTTGTGTTTAAAACGCTGATTTACAGCAGTTGATTTCTTTTCAAAATCTCAACCATATCCGTAGGGGTAACCACAATTGGTGTTTGTGGAAAATGTTTGGTGTTGCCAGTCACAAGGTAGGCGTCAGCCTTCGAGAGAGCTACTTCGTAGAATACAGCGTCCTGCGGGTCGGGGAAGATTTCTCCGCTCATTATGCGCTCTCCTCGCACGCCGTTCTTCAAGATTCTACCGATAGCCATATCTATCATTGATTCAGGAATGTTAAATTTCTTGCGTTGCAATACTTCCAAATATTCCTCAATGATTTCATCGTTGAAAACGGGTGTGATTTTGCCTTGCAAAACGGATTCCCAAACCAAAGCTGTTGCGGCAGTTGGATTCTTTGTGATATGTGCAGACACGATGACATTCGTGTCGATGACGGCATATATCATCTTGTCATCGTTTTCTTGTTAGCCAAATCTTTACGGGCGAGACGGATTTCCTCGTTTATTTCGTCCAATGTCAATTCGGGGGTGTCAGATGCAATCATCTTTGCCCGATATTCACGGAAGGCTCTAAGTGCATCATCTTCAGCATCCGATGTGTACACACCCACACGGAACGGAATGCTACGTGTCCGAACGGCGGTATTGGCAAAAATGTTAATCGCCGTGTTTACGCTCATCCCAATCTCGTTGCACAACTCGTTGAACTGCTGTTTCAGTTGCGAGTCCATTCTCACGGTCATTGATACTTGTCCCATAGTGTTTCATTTTTGATGCAAAATAAATAAATAAATTTAATATGATGTCATTTTAATATCATTATGACATCATTATGTTGGTATGAAACCACAAAAAAAGCAGAACCCAATCGGCTCTGCTTTTCTTTATTTCGCTAAAACTCTGTGTTTACTTCGAAAAATACCCCTTAACCAAAGTCCTCAAGTTGTAGGTTGAAGCCATAGCCTCGCCGTAAGCGCCGGCCGTGCGGATGGCCAGAAGGTCGCCGCGGTGGCAGCCTGCAAGGTCGATTGCTTTTGCAAAGCAGTCCGACGACTCGCAGATTGGTCCCACAACGTCGTACTTCTCTTCCGGCTCTGTGCTACTGATGTTTTCAATCTTGTGCACAGCCTGATACAGTGCCGGACGGATAAGTTCGGTGAAACCTGCGTCAACAATTGCAAACTTCTTGTTGGTGCCGTTCTTCACATACAGCACCTTGGTAATCAGGCTGCCGCATTGTGCCACAAGCGCACGGCCCAACTCAAAGTGCAGTTGCTGTTTCGGACGCAGCTTAAGCGTCTCGGCAAACACTTTGAAATATTCCTCAAATGTCGGAACCGGCTGTTTGTCGGGTTGCTCGTAGTTGACACCTAAGCCACCGCCCACGTTGATGTGGTCCACAATGATGTTGCGGGCGTAGAACCATTCCTGAATCTCGTTCACGCGAGTGCAAAGATTTCTAAAATCTTGCATATCAAGAATCTGTGACCCAATATGGAAATGCAGACCGATGAGTTCGATGTTCTTTGTCTGTTCCAAAACCTTCAGCACATCGTCCAAAGCCCACATATTGATGCCGAATTTGTTCTCTTCCAGGCCGGTAGTGATGTAAT
>JAFYYJ010000086.1 GCA_017557605.1 Salinivirgaceae bacterium | reverse complement strand
GCCTTCGTATTCCTTATAGATATCGTTATTGACAAAATTGGCGACAAACTGCGGGTCAAGGTCGGCGGTGAAATAGTATTTACCAGTCAAATCGACCATTGGACGAGTCTCGCCAGCCTTGTTAATCATAAACAGCGACGGAATGCCAGCGGCTTTTGCCACTTTGGCGTCGTCAGCACCGAAAGTTGGTGCAATGTGGACGATGCCCGTACCGTCTTCGGTGGTTACATAGTCGCCAGGGATGACGCGGAATGCGTCGGCTTTCTTGTTCACAATCTGCTTGTCGTCAGTCAGTTCGCACGGGTCAACCCACGGGAACAACTGCTCGTAGTGGATGCCAACAAGGTCGGTGCCCTTCATTTCGGCGATGATGTTGCCAGGGTTCTTGTCGTTGAAGTAGGCGCTGAAACGCGATTTTGCCACCACCACCGTGCAAGGCTGCTCAGTGTATGGGTTCTTGGTCTCAACGGCCACGTAGTCGATTTTCGGACCAACGCAGAGAGCGGTGTTCGATGGCAGGGTCCACGGTGTTGTGGTCCAGGCCAGAATATAGAGTTGCTTGTGGTCGGCGTCGGCTTTCGCCAGAATATCCTTTACAAGTTTGTTTTCAGCGTCAGTAACCTTGAACTGTGCGGTGCAGGTGGTGTCCTTCACGTCGCGATAGCAACCAGGTTGGTTCAACTCGTGAGTCGAAAGGCCTGTTCCCGCAGCGGGCGAGTACGGCTGAATGGTGTATCCCTTATAGAGCAACCCTTTGTTATAGATGGTTTTAAGCAAATACCAAAGAGTCTCGATGTAGCGGTTGTCGTAGGTGATGTAGGGGTCGTCCATATTCACCCAATAGCCCATTTTGGCGGTCAGGTCGCGCCATTGGGCGGTGTATTTCATAACCTCCGAACGGCAGGCGCGGTTGTAGTCGTCAACGCTGATTTTCTTGCCGATATCCTCCTTGGTGATGCCCAACTGCTTCTCGACGCCCAACTCAACAGGCAGTCCGTGAGTGTCCCAACCAGCCTTACGGTCGACCAGGAAACCCTGCAAAGTCTTGTAGCGGCAGATTATATCCTTGATGCTGCGTGCCATAACGTGGTGAATACCAGGCATTCCATTGGCCGACGGCGGCCCTTCGAAGAAGATGAATTTAGGATGTCCGGCACGTGTGTCGATACTTTTTTGGAATGTGTTCTCGCTGTTCCATTCGGCAAGGATGTCCTTATTGATTTGTGACAAGTCCAATTGCTTGTGTTCAGGAAATTTACCGCTCATATTTTTTGTTTTACATTGATTTTCGAAAAAAGCACGCAAATATAAACCATTTTTCAAACCACGGTTTTAGCATATTGCTATGCAATACGGGCTGTTGGTTCGGTAACAGTTTTAGTCAAATGGATGTTAAGTCATTTATCGAAAAACATCATCTTGATGCCGACAGCGAAAAGTAAAACCGCAAAGCATTTTTTCACGAAGTGCTCTGGCAAGCCAATGGCTATTTTCGACGAGATGTAGCTGCCAATCATAAACGCGCACATTATAATAAGTGCGGCCTTGACATCGACAAAACCAGCCTTGTAGTAGTTGATTACGGCGAAGATGCTCACCGGCGGCAGCATTATGGCAAGGCTTGTGGCCACCGACTGTTGCTGAGTGAAACCCAGAAGATAAACCATGGCCGGAACCATTATTATTCCGCCGCCAATTCCCAAAATACCTGATATTGCGCCGGCTATTACTCCGATAGCTATCAGCGCTACGAACATACCTATTGACATGACAATTATTTTTTCGCCAAAGATATATTTTTGAGCGGTTGCCCGACGTTGTTTTGTGCAGAATGCTATTTTCGCAGAATGCTGACACAAGAAAAGAAAATAGGGTTGAAACTGTGGATACAGATAACGCTTCTGGCTCTGGTGATGCCGGTTGCTGGCGCGTTCACAGGCTGGTACTACTCGCTTTTGGTGGCAGAGACGGGCAATCCGCTTTATTCAGCCATATTGGGAGCTGTCATTGGAATCATAATCGACGTGGTCTGCTATTACAAAAATCTTTTCAGTTTGGTATTCTATAAGATGCCTATCCCAGTTGTCATGTTTTTCATTTTTAGCGAGTTAGCATCATTCTTTGTCGGTAGACTTGCAGCCATGGCGATAGGTTGTTGCGGTGGCGCTTTGGGCGTATTGATTGTCTGGGTGCTGATAGTCCCGAATCCGTTTTACACAGTGCGCAAACGAGTGCTTATACTCGTCTATATATTCTTGTCGCTCATAATGTTAGGTTTGATGCAAGGGGTACCAGTGTCTAATTTTCTGCTGGGCATATTGGCCGGCAACTATTTCTCGCTCCGTTATGTCGATTCGGTTATGAGCCGTGCGCGTTTGCGCCGCAATCTGTGGGCCGTAACCATAATGGCGGCAACAATTCTGTTGTTGTCTGAGCTTATCTTCGTCTGGCTGATATGGCAGGATTCTGTCAACATTCTGAATTATCTGTACGATGTGTTCGGCATACGGTTCAGCAAGCTGCACCTAATGCTGATGATTGACGTTTTTGGAGTGCTGTCGGTGGTTATACAGCTCTTCATAACCTACACATCGGCCATTGTGATGTACCGCTACCGCAGCTACAAAAGTAGCATCAGTCCGCAAAGCGCTGACTGACAGCAATTGCGCGCCCGAAATAATCTTTCAGTCCGAAAATCGAAGAAAAAAAACGAACTTGGAATTTTTCATTCGCACCTTATTATATTTGCTTTTTCGTAAAACAGCAGAAACTTGATGTCTGGAACAAAGAAAAAAGGCAAGCGCCGCATAGTGTGGAGGAGAGTGTTACCGCTGATAGCCGTACCTCTGCTGATAGTTGTGGCTGTGTGCGAATTGCCGTCGGCTTTCCACAAGCGCAAGACGATTGACGAGGTGCAGGTGCCCGAACTGTCGGTGCTTGAGCTGCGTGCGCTGCGCCGCTACAGCAACGAGTATCACCTTGAATCGGCACGGCTAAAAGGCCTCGACCGTCCGTTCAAAAGTCATCAGGAGCTTCTCAACGACAAATATGGCTATATTGTGAAATATAATCTGCGTGAGCTGCACGACTGCAAATATTACGAGATTCCTATGCTCACCAATTCGATGCCGTTTCTGAAAAAAGAAGCCAGCGACTTCCTCGACGAGCTTGGTCGCCGCTTTTTCAAATCGCTGAAAGAGATTGATGTTAAGGAATATAGATTCCAATTGTCGTCTATTCTGCGGACTGAGGCCGACCAGCACGACTTACGCAAAAACAATGTCAATGCCACGCAGAACAAGTCGTCGCACTATTTTGCCACAACTTTTGATATAGCGCAGACCTGCTTCTATCCGAAAGGTGAGACGGAGCCTATATACTCGTACCGCTTGCGCAACCTGCTGCTCCGCACTCTGCTCGAGATGCAGGACGAAGGCCGGTGCTACGTTCTGCTCGAGTCGCAGACAAAATGCATTCACGTAACTGTCCGATAAAATATTGATTATGAAATCGAAAGAGATTATCCTTCTGAACGTCAACGGTCCCGATAAACCCGGGCAAACCGCCTCATTGACAAACATTTTGATGCAATACGATGTCAATATTCTCGATATAGGACAGTCTGTCATCCACGATGATTTGAATCTTGGAATCCTGTTCGAGGTGCCTGAGGAGGCCGGCTCGTCGCCAATTCTGAAAGACATCTTGTTCAAGGCCTACGAGCTTGGTGTTCAGGTGCGGTTCAAGCCTATTCCGGTTGACCAATATTCCGAGTGGGTGGCGCATCAGGGAAAGGCGCGCTACATTGTGACGCTCATATCGCATAAACTGAGCGCGGCGCATGTGGCCAAAGTTACTGCCGTGATAGCCGAACAGGGGCTTAACATCGACAATATCAGCCGTTTGTCGGGTCGTGTGCCGGTTGAGGAACCCAACACACAGGCGCAGGCGGTGGTGGAGTTCTCGGTGCGTGGCAATCCGCACGACTTGCAGAAGATGAAATCCGATTTCATGCTCATTTCGGGCGAGTGTGACCTCGACATTGCTATTCAGGAGGACAATGTGTTCCGCCGCAACCGCCGCTTGATTTGTTTCGACATGGACTCGACGCTCATCCAAACCGAAGTGATTGACGAATTAGCTCGTCGTGCTGGTGTTGGCGAGCAAGTGAGCGCCATTACGGCATCGGCCATGCGTGGAGAGATTGATTTCCGCCAGAGTTTTTTGAAACGTATTTCGCTGCTCAAGGGTCTTGATGAGGGTGTCATGAAAGAAATTGCTGAAAATCTGCCAATTACCGAAGGTGCGGCACGTCTGTTCAAAACGCTGAAACGCTACGGCTACCGCACGGCTATTCTTTCCGGTGGTTTCAGCTATTTCGGCAACTATCTGAAAAGCAAACTCGACATCGACTATGTTTTTGCTAATGAGCTTGAGATAGAAAACGGCAAACTTACCGGACGCAATGTTGGTGACATTGTCGACGGAGCGCGCAAAGCCGAACTGCTTAAGTTACTGGCTTTCAAAGAAGATATTCATCTTGAGCAGGTTATAGCCGTTGGCGACGGAGCCAACGACCTTCCTATGTTGCAGCTTGCCGGCCTGGGTATCGCCTTCCATGCAAAACCCAAGGTGAAAGAGTCGGCGCAGCATGCAATTTCAGCCGGCGGCCTCGACTCAATATTGTATTTTCTCGGCTTCCGCGACAGGGATATAAATCAGTAGCAAACGGCCGGTTTTTCAATGCAAATTTGCATAAACAGCATTGTTTTATGCAATAATGTTCGCTTTTTTGCATTGAAAAATGTCAAAAATCCGCGTTTTGTGCAATTTTGCATGGCAATGCAAACGTTTTAAATAGCACCCTAAACTCCGCACTATAACTTAATTTGAGCCTTTTTTGAAGAAAAATGGCGGAATTTATGCATATCGTTTGCATAGCTGTAAATAGTTGTAAATCAATATTGATTTTTGCATACTTTGCAACAAATCAGATTTTATGCAAACGTTGCATTAAAAATTGTCGGTACAATCAGAAAAAAGTACAACATACTTTTGTCGTGGAAAAAAGAACAAAAAGAACATTTAAAAGACTAAAAGATGAAACTTTTAAACATTAATGAAGACCGTCTGATGAAGTCAGACATCTTCGCAGTTTTGGTCAGCCTGCTTACAGCGGCATTCATTTTACTGCCATTGTTCTTGTCGGCAAAAAGCAAGGACAGCGACAATGTGAAAGGACTGAAGATAGAGGACAGCCTGTCGTTCCGTTACCTGACTTGCACACGTGCGGCAGTGGTTTACACTTCGCATGAGGTCGGCAACTACTCGCTCAGCATTGAGACAAAAGACGGCAAAGAGGTTCTTTACAATGAGTATGTCCGCGCAATTGGCAAGACAGCCCGCGTGTTCGACTTCATCAACCTTGAAGACGGCGCCTATAAGGTAGTGGCCAAAAAGAACGGAAAACGCATGGAGCGCGCGTTCACAATCAAAGAAGGCGAGTTGCGCTACAGCGGACGTGTCACAATCGACCCTATTTTCAAGGCGAATGGCACACACGCAATCATCGAGTTGCCTAACGAACAAGGTAAGAAGGTGTTTGTTAAGGTTCTTGACTCGAAAGGTGAGGTGCTCTATTCTTCGGTTGAGGAAAACGAGGTGCACAAGAACTTTGAGTTCAGCAAGGTAGATGCAGGCGAGTACACAGTCCTGGTTGACATCGACGGCGACGACTATCACTTTGGATATATCAAAGAATAGGCCGTAGCACAAATCCTGAAAAAATGAAATAGAGGCGAACCAATGGGGTTCGCACTCTGCCGACTGACGGGAGAATCGAAAGATGAACTCCTTTTTTTATGCCCAAAAGTGAACGGATAAACATTATATTTGCGGCGTAATTAAAAACAGAATACAATGAAAGAAATTCTATCAATATCAGGCTACACGGGCCTTTTTAAACTGATTTCGAGCACAAAAAACGGAATCATTGTTGAAGATATCGAGAGTAAAAAACGTATGCCGGCTTACTCGTCGGCTAAGGTCAGCTCGCTGCACGACATAGCTATTTTCAAGAGCGACGGCGAGGAAGTTCCTCTGGTCGAAGTGTTCAAGAGCATCCGCAAAAAGGAGTCGGGCAAGCAGTCAATCGACCCGAAAACAGCCGACAACGAGACCCTTAAAAAGTTCTTTTCCGACATCATGCCTGACTATGACCGCGACCGCGTCTATGTGTCGCATATAAAAAAGGTGCTTGCATGGTACAACCAACTGCAGCGCTGCGATATGCTTTCGTTGCTTGACGCTGACGAGGAGAAAAAAGGCGAAGGAAAAGACTCTGAAAAAAAGTAATCCGGAAACAGAATCCGAAGCAGTAGAGTTTCAAGCCGATAGAAAACGAAAACATCCGAATCGTTTTCTAGTCACCTATTATATATATGGTGTAAATTCTTTTTGAAAAATCCTTCCCTGGAATTTTTGGTATGAATTTTGTTAGGAGAGGTGTGTTTTTTGAAAACCAAGGTTCTTATGACTGGTGTTATTGAGTTGGAGGATATGGAATTTTACGCTTACCATGGTTGCTTCAAAGAGGAGCAGGTGGTAGGCAACAAATTCAAAGTCACATTGTCGATGACAGTGGATTGCAGCCTTGCCGCCGCAACCGACAACATTGCCGATGCCGCCAATTACCAGACCGCTTATCAGATTGTGAGCGAGCAGATGAACATCAAGTCGCACTTATTGGAAAATGTTGCCGGCCGTATACTTTCCGCTTTGGGCGAAAAAATGAAGGGAATAAAGTCGGCGCGAATAAAGATTTCGAAAATGAATCCGCCATTGGGTGGAAAAGTGGGCGCTTCGAGCGTAATTGTCGAGCGTGTATTTAATTGATAATCAAACGGATGAATTTTGTGAATCGAAATATTTGCAAATAAAAAATTTGTATAAATTTGCAGCGCAAAAAATGGTACCGTGACCGAGAGGCTTAGGTGCAGGTCTGCAAAACCTGTTACAGCGGTTCGAATCCGCTCGGTACCTCAAGAAAGAAAAGAGTCTTTCTATATTAAATTTCTAACTAAAAAAGTAAAATTATGTCTGACGTTGCAGCAAGAGTAAAAGCAATAATTGTTGACAAATTGGGTGTTGACGAAAGCGAAGTTACCCCGGAAGCAAGTTTCACTAACGACCTGGGTGCTGATTCTCTCGACACTGTTGAGTTGATTATGGAATTCGAGAAAGAATTCAACGTACAAATCCCTGATGATTTGGCTGACAAAATCTCTACAGTAGGTGACGCTATCGCACACATCGAGAAGAACATGAAATAAATAAATCCGCAGTTGAGTTTTAAATTTTGAATATGGAATTGAAGCGTGTTGTAGTAACAGGGTTAGGCACCATTAATCCCTTGGGGCACAATCTTGCAGAAACTTGGGAAAATGCAAAAAACGGTGTCAGCGGCTCTGATTTGATAACACGTTTTGATGCATCAAAATTTAAAACTCAATTTGCTTGTGAAGTAAAAAACTACAATCCGAACGACTATTTCGACAGAAAAGAGGCACGCAAACTCGACTTGTTCGCACAGTTTGCAATGATTGCCGCCGACGAGGCTGTAAAAGACGCCAATTTTCCGGAGAATGTCGATAAAGACGAGATAGGAGTTATTTGGGGCTCCGGTATTGGCGGCATCACCACTCTCTACGATGAGGTGATGAGCTATTCAGAAGGCGGTCAGATTCCACGTTTCAACCCCTTCTTCATCCCAAAAATGATTGGCGACATCGCAGCCGGTCAAATCTCAATCAAATATGGTTTCCGCGGTCCTAATTTCGGCACCGTTTCAGCTTGCGCCTCTTCAACAAACGCTCTGATTGATGCGTTCAACTACATCCGTTTGGGCAAGGCTGTCGCAATTGTGTCGGGCGGCTCGGAAATGACCATTAACCCTCCGGGCATGGGAGGTTTCAACTCAATGCAGGCACTGTCGACCAATAACGCCGAATACAAAACAGCCTCGCGTCCGTTCTGCAAGACACGTGACGGATTTGTAATGGGCGAGGGCGGCGCTTCTATTGTGCTTGAGGAGTATGAGCATGCCGTAAAACGTGGGGCAAAAATCTATGCCGAAATGGTAGGTGGCGGCGTATCGGCCGATGCTCACCACATTACAGCCACTCATCCTGAGGGCTTGGGCGCTATATTATGCATGCAGCGGGCATTTAAAGACGCCGGCATGCAACCTTCAGAGGTCGATTATGTCAATGTTCACGGAACATCAACACCAGTGGGTGACATTCCGGAACTAATTGCAATTCAGAAGGTTTTTGGCGACGACGCATACAAAATCAACATCAGCTCGACAAAATCGATGACAGGCCACATGCTTGGCGCTGCCGGAGCTATGGAGGCCACATTCAGCATCATGTCGATTGTTGACGGAATTATTCCGCCGACTATCAACCACCGCGAGTGGGACCCGCAGATTGACTCACGTCTTAACCTCACTCTGCACAAGGCACAGAAACGCGAAGTGAGAGCCGCTTTGAGCAACACTTTCGGCTTTGGCGGACACAACGCTTCTGTCATCTTCAAGAAAATCTAACCGACAGTTTTGAAATTCAACATCTTATCGTTTTACGTAAGGCGTTTCTTCAGTGGCGACAAGGCGTTTTTCGACAACTTGCACCGTATCACGCGTCTCTATCCGAAAAACGTTAAGCTCTACAAATTGGCGTTTACACACAGTTCAGCCTCGCTCCGTATGCCCGACGGCTCACACATCAACAACGAGCGGCTTGAGTTTTTAGGCGACGCTATACTCGATGCTATTGTGGCCGAATATCTCTACCGGAACTTCCCCGATAAACCTGAAGGATTTCTCAGTCAGACACGCTCGAAGATTGTGAACGGCGAGTCGCTGGCGCATCTGGCTACAGCATTGGATATCAACACGTTGATAATCTCGCATGCGAACCATTTCGACACCAACAAGAATATTTTGGAGGATGCTTTTGAGGCTATGATTGGCGCCCTTTATCTTGACCAAGGTTATCGGGCAACACGTAAATTTGTGGTCAATCAACTGATTAACAAATATATCGACATCGACACCGTGCTCAAGACTGAGACAAATTATAAAAGTCAGCTGCTCGAATGGTCGCAACGAAACAAGTTGGAGGTGGTTTTCAATACTACGGCCGTTGACGAACGCGCCTATCCGCCTCAGTTCTCGTCGGAGGTGGTTGTTGGCACTGAGGTTGCAATGGGTTATGGTAGTACAAAAAAAGAGGCCGAACAAGATGCTGCCCGGCTGATACTCAAAAAGCTGAATTGATTATTTTTGTAACACAAAACCTTGGCCGATAATGGAAATATCGTTGTTCGCAATAGTATCATCGGAGCCGCTTTATAGGTTATCGTGGCTTATCAATCAGCAACTTGGCTGGAACCTGACCGAAGCGCCCCAAATTGAGCTGCTGCATCAGGAGCGTAAGGAGATTCAGCCGTTTTTTGTGTTCAGCTATGTTGATGAGGCGGCTGGTCTGCGCTATTCGCTTATTCAGAACAAGGGCTCGAAAGGCGCGTTAGCCGCCACTATGCGGCAGATTGATTTCTGGCTGCGCATTGAGGGCGAAGGCGAAACCGATTTGCAGACAATGTTTTCCAACATTAAGGGAATAAAGCAGATACAATTAATACAGCAATTCGGCCAGGGTGATTTGAAAAAAGAGAAGAGCCTTTTCGCCCCCAATCTGTTAGATACCTCGAATGATTAAACTGTCTGATTACGATACAATTATCTTCGACTTTGGAGGGGTGATACTTGATATCAATCCCGATTTGTCGCGGCAGAAGTTTGCCGTAATGCTGGGGTTGGAAAACGCTCGCAAGCTCGAAGAGGAGCAGGTGCCGCAGTTATACGAGTCGGGGAGAATGACTCGTGGCGAGTTTATAGCCAAAATCAATCAGATTGGTGGCACAAATTATTCCGAAGAGGAGATTTTGAATGCGTGGAACGCTATGTTGCTTGTCTATCAAAAGCCGCGTATTGAGTGGATTAAGCGGCTTCGCAGCACACATAAGTTGTTGATGCTCAGTAATACCAACGAGTCGCATTTCGAGCATTTCCACAACAAACTGATAGCCGAATATGGTGTAACTTTTTATCAGTTGTTCGACCATGTTTATTTGTCGCACGAAATGGGTTTGTTGAAGCCATCGCTTGAGATTTTTCAGAAAGTGATTGACGAACAACACCTTAACCCAACGCAGACATTATTTATCGAAGATACGCAGCGTAATGCCGATGCCGCACGGCAAGTAGGGTTACAAACGCTACTTATTCCACGCAACGGTAATTTCTACGAGTTTTTCGATTTGTAAACTCAGCCAATCACCACATTGGCATTGGGCAAACCGGGCAAGAATTCAACTTGTTTGTTTTCAGGATTGATGTGGCAGCAGAAATGTTGCAGTCCGTTTGTAACCAACAGATACTCAACATTTAGCCGCAGATTGTAGACGGCAATTTGGTCGAAAACTTTTTGCGTTATGCCTACTTGCGGAGCTTTGCATTCCACTATCATACGCGGCTGCGCCTGTCGGTTGTATACAACAATGTCGCAGCGTTTTTGCAGTTGGTTGTATGTTATGGGTTGCTCAACGGAAATCAAACCTTCGGGGAACCCTAGGGCTATCAAATGCTTGATGATATTCTGCCGCACCCATTCTTCGGGTGTCAGCGCCACATATTTCCGGCGTAGCGGGTCGAAAACCTGTTTCTGGCTGATGCGTATGTCGGCCGAATAGTCGGGAAGGTTCAATTTTTCCATAAGTCAAAAATAGGCATTTTGTGGCGCATAGGCAAAAAACAACCGCACAAATACTATGATTCGTGCGGTTGAGCAAAAGCAGAAAGTTTTGTTTATAAAATGACAATTTCAGAAAATAATACCCTACCAAACAAAATGGCATGCCGCCTAATTTCTTATCTTTGGCCTGCACAAAAAGCAGAACAATGGCAACATACACTCAGATAATTGCCGATTTGCAAAAGCGGCAGTTCAAACCGGTTTATTTTCTGTCCGGCGAGGAGTCTTACTATATCGATTCTATCAGTGACTATATTGAAAAAAATCTTCTAAAAGAGGAAGAAAAGGCTTTCAATCAGACCGTTATGTATGGTGCCGATGTCCAGATGTCGCAGATAATAGATGCCGCCAAGCGCTACCCGATGATGTCGGAATACACGCTGGTTATTGTCAAAGAGGCGCAGGAGGTTGACGGCATGGACGGCTCGCCTGAGGAGAAAGCCGCAATGTTGGCTTCTTACATTGAGCACCCGCAGCCGTTGACAGTACTGGTTATCTGCATGAAAGGTGGGAAACTTGACTCGCGCCGCAAATTTGCGAAAACAGTGTCGCAAAAGACCGAATATTTTGTGTCGGAACCGTTGAAAGAGGAGAAGGTAGGGGCGTGGATAATCGATTACTTGAAAGACCAGAACCTGACTATCGACCCTAAGGCGGCTGAGCTTATGGCTGCTAACATGGGCGCCAAGCTGTCGAATATCGTTACCGAGCTCGACAAGTTGAAAGCCAACGTTTCGCCTGGTGGAAAGATAACCCTCGATGACATTGAGCGGCATGTAGGCATAAGCAAGGATTTCAACGTGTTTGAGTTACAAAAGGCGATAGGAATGCGCGATGTCTATCGCTCGGCCTTGATAGCCAAACAAATGGGCGCAATGGCAAAATTCAGCATTATTCCGGTTGTGGCAAGTTTGTACGGCTATTTCACCAAGGTGATGATTACCAACAGTCTGCCTAGCAAAACGCCGCAGAATGTGGCGGTGGCGATAGGTGTTCCTCCATTTTTTGCGAACGAGTATATTGTTGCCGCCCGCAACTTCAGCGGCGACAAATGCCCGCATATAATCAGCATTTTACGTGAGTACGACGCTTACTCGAAAGGCATCGACTCACCTTCGATAGACGGCGCCGAGCTGCTCCGCGAAATGGTTTTCAAGATTCTAAACGCCTGATAGAAGATGAGCAGTCCGCTTGTAATATGCAAAGCGTCAGCAGGTTCCGGTAAAACCCACAAGCTGACGGGTGAGTATCTGAAACTTATCTTCAATCCCGGAGTAAGTTTCCGTAATGTTTTGGCTGTAACGTTTACAAACAAGGCCACGGCCGAAATGCGCAGCCGCATTTTACAGGCAATTCACGACCTTGCGCAAGGCAACAAATCGGATTATGAGGAGGAACTTTGCCAGCTATATAAGTACAGCAAAAGCACGCTGCAAGATAAGGCGAAGAAATTGCTTAAAAGCATACTTAATCAATACAGCTATTTCAGAATCAGCACAATAGACAGCTTCTTCCAGCATATAATAAAATCGTTCACCTATGAAATGGGGCTTAACAATGGCTTCACTGTCGAACTCGATTCAAAAAGGGTTGTTGAGGATGCTGTGGCACGGCTTATGGAGGATTACGGCAGTGACAGCGATGAGCAGTCGTGGATTATGGACGGTATCAACGAAAATATTGAGAATGGCAAAAAGTGGAACGTGCAGGAGTCAATTTCGAAATTCGCTGATATGGCTTTCGATGTTATCAGTTTGAAAAACAACGAGGAAGACACGGATGCCGACCATTTGAAAAAAATAGCCGATTACAAGAAAGTGATGAACGGCATTATTGCCGGATTTAAGAAAAAGTTGAACGAGCTTGGAGGAAAAGCTGTCGGGCAGATGCAAAAATTCGGCTTGACAAATGATGATTTTTACTACAAAGGCATTGGCGCCGGTGCTTTTTTCGGGAAATGCGCCGATTTTGGAAAGAATGATGACAAGATTCCTGGCATAAACATCTATGTGCAAAAAGGCATTGACGAAGGTGCCGAGGGATTGTCGAAAGACCATGACAGTCAGCAGAAGATTGTTGCGGCAGGGCTGCACGACATATTACTGCAGTTAAGTGAGTTGGTGACCGGCGAGGAAATACGCAATTACAAAACCGCCAAAATAATTCTAGAGAACATAAACCGTTATGCGCTTGTCGAGCGTGTTGCCCAGCGTCAGAAGCAGATTTGCGACGACCAGAACCTGTTCCTTTTGCGTTCAGCCATGCCGTTCCTTCACGATATGATTGGCGACAGCGACGCACCATTCATCTACGAGAAGGCTGGCTGCCAGCTTAACCATTTTATGATAGACGAGTTTCAGGACACATCGGAGCTCAACTGGGAAAATTTCCTTCCGCTTATACGAAATGCTGAGTCGGAGGGCAACATGTCGCTTATTGTTGGCGATGTGAAACAGGCCATTTACCGTTGGCGCGGCGGCAACTGGAATCTTCTTGACAAGACGGTGCAGGAGCAGTTCCGGCTCCCTGACAGCAACATACAGAATCTGGAATACAACTATCGCAGCCGCGAGAATGTGATAAAATTCAACAACTGGTTCTTCGACACAGTTCTGGCTGAATATGGCCGGTATGTCGACAGCGGGATAATTGCTGGCGAGTTTACTGATTCGATGAAAGAGTCGTTTGTACGCACTTATGGTCAGGCCAGCCAGTTGGTTCCTGAGAACAAAAAAGGTTCGGGCGGCTTTGTGTCGGTCGATTTGATTGATAAAGAAGATTTTGAAAACAGCGACCATTACCATGAATTGGCCGGTCAATGGGTGATAAAGCAGATTGACCAGCTTTCGGGACTTGGCTACCAGCCGGGCGACATTGCGGTTTTGGTAAGGTGGAATTCTGAAGGGAAAAATATTGTGCATTATCTCGAGGCGGCTCAGGCTGAATCGGATACTCCTGACCGCTACAGGTTTATGTCGAACGAGACTATAGTTCTTGGAAACAATCAGGCAATAAGATTGTTAATGGCAGCTATTGAGTTTTTGGTTGCTCCGGAAACGACGCATGCGCGCGCCAAGCTTGTGTGGCTCTATTTTGCATACAAAGAGGGACTGGCAGCAGCTGCCGAAAAAGTACCAAGCATCGACTTTGAGAGCGGCGACCAGTCGGTTTGGGAGCTGTTGCCCAAGGCTTTCGCCGATTTGAAAGAATCGTACAAACAGCTCGATTTAGTGCAGTTGAGCAACCGTCTGATTAAGATTTTCTTCGGTCTTGCACACCAAATAAGTCCAAGCGACATGCCGTTTATCAACGAGTTTGAGGATTTGGTGCAGGGATTCAACGAACGTAATGGCTCCAATCTGCAACTGTTCATAAGCGAGTGGAGCGAACACGGATGCAATCGCACCATAAGCATGAATGACGACCAGAATGCCATTAGGATAATGACCATTCACAAAGCCAAAGGACTGCAGTTCAAGGCTGTACTGTTGCCTTATTCGTGCTATCCCGCTGAAGAGACAAAAGGAACCAGGGAAGTAATTAAATGGTTCAAGACAGATATAAAACCATTTAGCGATATTCCGATTATTCCTGTGAAGAAAACTATAGTACTTGCGGAAACCATATTTAGAGAGCAGTATTTCAACGATTTGTTCATGAACGACATTGATAATCTGAATCTTTTGTATGTGGCTTTCACGCGGGCCGTAAACGATATGCGGATTCTAACAAAGAACGTTTTTTCTGAAAAGAAAGATAAAGGAAAAACTCCTTTGGTGGAGAACATGCTGGCTTGGATTTTTGAAGAAGAGCGGTACGAAGCATCGGCGGCAGCGTGCGGCATTTGTTTCGACCGCGACAACAACCGGATAACAATTGGCAGTCCAGAACAGTTCAAGTCGGAATGGAAGAAAGAGGAAACGACGCCAATAGTTGATTTTCAACCCGCTGAAAACGAAGCTTCTATCGACATACGTTGCCACTCAAAAGATTTCTTTTCAGGCGACGAGTTCGATGTTCAGAAGCATATAAACCAAGGCCGGATGTATCACAGCATTTTTGAGGGTATAAAATATACCGACGATGTTGAAACAGCTGTGAGGACAGCCATTGCCGAAGGCCTGATTTCCGAATCAGAATATGCTGATTATGAGAAAGTAATATCAGGCTTGATAAGCAAACGTGCCGATTGGTTTAGTCATCAATGGAAAGTGCTTACCGAGCAGTCGCTGATGCTGGCCAATGGCGAAATCAAGCGCCCTGACCGCATAATGGAGTCGGACACCGAAATGGTTGTCATCGACTATAAATTCACTGGCACGCACAGTCCGGCATATAATCAGCAGGTGAGCACCTACGTTGAGGCCTTGCGGCAGCTGACCGACAAACATGTCAGTGGCTATTTGTGGTATGTGTGGCCGAATGAGGCCGTCGAGGTGGTGAAATAAAAGCCCTATTATTATTGGTGTAATTCAGCATAGTTTTTACATTTGCCGTTCAATTTGGGCGGAGTCCTGAATTTACCTTTTAAAATGTTAAACTCAATGGGTTGTATGTTAAATTGAGCATGCAGCTCCGTTAAAAAACACATATAGCATTATGGCACAGCAAGAAGACGTTTTCAAGAAAATTGTGGCTCACTGCAAAGAGTACGGTTTTGTGTTCCCGAGCAGCGAAATATATGACGGACTGGGCGCCGTTTACGATTATGGACAGAATGGTGTTGAACTGAAAAACAACATCAAACGCTACTGGTGGGATGCAATGGTGAAACTCAATGAGAACATTGTCGGCATTGATTCGGCAATATTTATGCACCCGACTATCTGGAAGGCATCAGGCCACGTTGACGCCTTCAACGACCCGCTCATTGACAACAAAGACAGCAAGAAGCGCTACCGCGCCGATGTGCTGATTGAGGAGCAGATTGCAAAATACGACGACAAAATCGCTAAAGAAGTGGCCAAGGCCGCTAAGAAATTCGGCGATTCATTCGATAAAGAGAAATTTCTGGCCACAAGCGTTCACTGCCAGGAGCATCAGGCAAAACGCGACGCTCTGCACGCACGCTACGCCAAAGCGATGAACGACAACAATCTTGAGGAACTTCGTCAAATCATTATCGATGAGGAGATTGTCTGCCCAATCAGCGGCACCAAAAACTGGACCGATGTGCGTCAGTTCAACTTGATGTTCTCTACCGAAATGGGTTCAACAGCCGACGGCTCGATGAAGATTTTCCTTCGTCCCGAGACTGCTCAGGGTATTTTCGTTAACTTCCTGAACGTGCAGAAGACCGGCCGCATGAAGATACCGTTCGGTATCGCACAGATTGGTAAGGCATTCCGTAACGAGATTGTGGCTCGTCAGTTCATCTTCCGTATGCGCGAGTTCGAGCAAATGGAGATGCAGTTCTTTGTCCGTCCGGGCGAGGAGCTTAAATGGTTCGAGCACTGGAAGAAAGTGCGTCTCAACTGGCACAAGGCTTTGGGTATGGGCGACGAGAACTACCGCTACCATGACCACGACAAGTTGGCTCACTACGCTAATGCCGCCACCGACATCGAGTTCCGCATGCCGTTCGGCTTTAAAGAGGTTGAGGGTATCCACTCTCGCACCAATTTTGACCTTTCGCAGCATCAGAAATATTCGGGTAAGAAGATACAGTATTTCGACCCCGAGCTGAACGAAAACTATGTTCCGTACGTCATAGAGACATCAATTGGCGTTGACCGTATGTTCCTGAGCATCCTTTGCGGAGCTTACACCGAGGAGGTTGTGGGCGACAACGACACCCGCGTGGTTTTGAAACTGCCCGCAGTGCTGGCACCTGTTAAGGCAGCCATTATGCCGCTCGTCAAGAAGGACGGTCTGCCGGAGAAGGCTCGCGAGATTATCGACAGCCTGAAGTTCGACTTCAACGTTCAGTACGATGAGAAAGACTCTATTGGCAAGCGTTACCGCCGTCAGGATGCCATCGGCACACCGTTCTGCATCACCGTCGACCATCAGACGCTTGAGGACGGCACTGTCACTATTCGCGAACGCGACACAATGGAGCAGGAGCGTGTGGCAGCAAGCGAGTTGAGAAATATTATCAACGCAAAAACATCGTTCACCGAACTGTTCAAGAAACTCATGTAATAAAACCATGGTTGAATAGACGAAAAACGGCTAAAAAACGTCTTTTATATAAATTTGATTTGAAAAATATAAAAAGAAGAACACTATGAAGAAACTTGCAATACTCTCAGCGTTGATATTGGGTTGCATCCAATTCACATTTGCACAAGGCTCCATAATGCCCTTTGAAATACCAGCCGGATACAGGTTCCAGCACCGCATCAAAGGTCCTGATTTCAAGCACAGCGAGGTGCTTGAACTTGCCGTTGATGAATACGGGAACTACCTTGTGGCTACGTTCCGCGGCGAAAAAGCCTCGTTTGTTTATTTGTACATATATAATCTCTACACTTGGGATGAGAAGTACAAAATCAAACTGAACGACAACCGCTGCGAGCTTTACAACAGTTTCTTCGACGAGGACGGCCAGTATTTCTATGTCAACTACGATGTGTTCCGCAACAAATTCAAAAAAATCAATCTTGAGACAAGCGAGATAGAGGAAGTTCCGTGCTCGGCTACGCCTAAAGGTTGCCGCAAACTCGAGCAGCAACTCTATCGTGTTGACGCATACACTGTTGGCGATATGTATTTCATCTTCCGCGACGACAAGTACCGCAACTTTATAAAAATATTTGTGAAGAAAGAGTTGTATGTGCCGAAAGACCAGGAGGAGAAAACCGACCCCGAAACAGGAGGCCTGATAATGCTTACACCACAGGATTTGCGCGACCTTGAGGCCGGTCAGGAGATTGTGAAAGGGGACATTCCTTTGTTCTACGACCCTAACTCGCTGGATAGTGCAGGCAACGTTAAACCATACGAACGAGACGAATTTTCGATTTATAAAATACGACTTACTCCGATTGATTTAGGTAAACTGAAAAAAAAGATTAGCTTTGCTTACGGAAAAATTGTAATCAAACTTGATTTGGACGCATTTGAAGAAGAAGCTAAAAACAAATAAAATGAGAACCATACATAAATTGTGCGCGATTTGTATTATGCTCCTTTTGGGGGCTGTCAATAGCTATGGCCAGTGCGACCAGGCTTTTATTGACAAATGTTCGCAAACAAGTGCGACAATAAAGTATGTCAAGCATTTCAGAATCCGTTTCACTGAAGCAATGAAGGGCAAAAGCATATCGGAAGGCAAATTTGCGATTATGCTTAACAAGGGCAGCCATTACCGCTTTTTCACCTGCAACGATGAGACAAAGCCCGGACATACTGTTGTTGAGTTGGCTAACGAATCGAGCGTCCTTGTCGCAAACATCAACGCTTCGACAGGAGCTGAGTATCCGGCTTTCGATTTTATTTGTAGCAAAACAGGACCCTATTTCTTGAAAATGCATTTCAAAGACGGCAAAGAAGGTTGCGGCGTATGTGTTATGACACTTGTCACAAACTGATTTGAACCGAAAAAACATAGAAAACTCCAAACTGATGTTTGGAGTTTTTTTATGTCCAAAAAGTGCCGCAAAAATTTTGTTTTCGGCAATAAATCCTTTATTTCGCTATAGTTAAAGTTAAACCAATAAAAAATTAAAATCATGGGTAAATTCGTAATTAGCGCAACTTCTAATGGAGGTTACAAATTTTCGTTAAAAGCTGGCAATGGTGAAATCATTGCTGATTCACAAGTTTATAAATCGTTGGCAACTTGCGAGAACGGTATCGAGAGTGTCAAGAAAAACTGCTTGGTTGCCAACATTGAGGACCAGACTGTTGACGGATTCCAAACAGCAAAGAATCCGAAGTTCGAAATCTATACCGACAAAGCCGGTGAGTTCCGTTTCCGTCTGAAAGCCACCAATGGCGAAATCATCGCAACAGGAGAGGGCTATAAGGCAAAATCGGGCTGCATGAATGGAATTGAATCTATCAAGAAGAACGCACCCGATGCAGATGTTGAGAATAAGGCGTAATAATAAGTCTCAATCTAACTAAGAAGGCTGCCCCTACGGGTGGCCTTTTTTATGCGTTACAAAAAGATGCACTAAAAAACAACAAAAAATTAACTGCCAACCACTCAATATTTTTACTACCTTTGTGGCCTAAAACTGCACATACTTATTTTAGAATGGAAAAGAAAAAGGTGTTATTCGTTTCGCAAGAAATAACTCCATATTTGCCAGAGACTGAGATTTCGAAAATCAGCCGAGAACTACCACAAGGAATACAAGAAAGAGGACGGGAAATAAGGACCTTTATGCCCAAGTATGGCTGTGTCAACGAACGCCGCAACCAGCTGCATGAGGTAATACGCCTTACTGGTATGAATCTCATAATCAATGACATTGACCACCCTCTGATTATTAAAGTGGCTTCGATACAGTCGGCTAGGATGCAGATTTATTTTATTGATAACGAAGATTATTTCCAGCGCAAAGCCGTTCTGAAAAATGCCGACGGTGTCTTTTTTGACGACAATGACGAGCGTGCAATGTTCTTTGCTCGCGGCGTTCTTGAGACAGTACAGAAGCTGCGCTGGTCGCCTGATGTGATTCATTGCCATGGCTGGTTCACATCGTTTGTTCCACTTCTGGTTAAACGCACATTCAAAGACAATCCGCTTTTTAGCAATACGAAGATTGTAACATCGGTTTATGACAATGAGTTCGATACACCACTTAATCAGCAACTTAAGAAGAAATTGGCGTGTGATTCAATTTCGGAATCTGATGTTGACAAAATAACGAACCCGGTCTACGAAAATGTTGTGAATCTGGCAATTGACTATTCTGACGGCGTTATTTTTGGCAGCAAGCAGGTGAACAAGAATGTTGCGGATTATGCAAAATCGACAGGCAAGCCTGTATTGGAGTATCAATCGCCTGAAACATATATTGACGCTTACAACGAATTTTACGACAAGTTTCTATAAATAAGCAATATAGACAAAACAGAAAAGGCTGTCGCGAGACAGCCTTTTTTATTGTTGGGAGTTGCATATCAAAGTGTGTTGTTAAGCAGAGTGGCGTTTTTCAACTTCTCAAAAGTGCGCTCCGATAATTTTGTGTGCTCAATGACATTCAGGTGGTTGGCATTGTGTAAATCAGTTCCGATAAAATCAACCAAATCGTTATTTATCAACTCTTTGGCAGCCTTGTTTACCGAAGGAGAATAGGCTTTGGCAAGCGACAGCATGTTCAGTTGGAACATTATTCCGCGGTCGTGCAGAAGTTTCATGTGCTCTATGTTTTCGTGCCAGTACAGATAGCGCTCAGGGTGAGCCAACACTGGTTTGTAGCCGTTAATCTGCATTTCGAAAACCGTCTCGTCGAAATTCTTGTGCTGATTCACAAACGAACATTCGAAAAGCAGCATTTTGCTGTCGCCAAGTGTGAGCATCGGCTTTTTGCTCAAATCCTGCATAAAATCGTAGTCGATGTAATATTCGGCACCAACGCCCAATTCGATGTCAATGTGTTGGTTTTCAACCTCTTTTTTTAGTGCAGTGAACCCTTTTGAAATTTTTTCCTCATCGTTATTGTAGAAACCGGTCATTACATGCGGAGTGATGATAAGTTTCTTATATCCAAGGTTTTTAAGGCCGGTAATCAGCGATAAGCTGGTTTCTGTCGAACCGGACCCGTCATCAAGGGCAGGAACCAGGTGCGAGTGCATGTCGCAAGTCAGCCCCAACTCGCTTAAAGGTATGGAAGGGGCGCTTTTTCTGCCGAATAGTCCGAAAAATGCCATATCAGTTTGTGATTAATTATTACAAATTTAATCATTTGTGGCCTATAACTGCTACGTTTCTGAAATATATTTTATTTTTGTTCAAGCTTATTAAAAGATGCTCGACTTAAGTGACTATATCATAGGGTTGTTGTTTATCAACGATTGTGTTATCCTGCCAGGATTCGGCGGCTTTGTGGCCAACTATCAGGAGGCGCAGCACGATGCTACAAGCAACACCTTTACTCCGCCGTCTAAAAAGCTGGTTTTCAATAGCAATTTGTCGTACAACGACGGCTTGCTGATAAACCATTTGTCGCAGCAATTGTCGGTAAGCTATGCCGAAGCCAAAGAAATGGTCAGACAAAGCGTTGAGGATGTGTGGATTAGACTTGAACGCGGCGAGGTTGTTAAGTTTGACGGTATAGGCTCGTTTCAGTATGGCGAAGGCGACGCGCTGGTTTTCAATCCGGAAATTACTGAGAATTTGCTCACTGACTCATACGGCATGTTCTCGTTCCGTTTTCCGCCGCTTAGTTATAAAACATCCGACGAACCAATAATCAATAACGATAATATCCGTCACATGCCAAACCTTAGCTCGCGTCAGATTTTAAGTTATGCCGCCATTCTTGTTCCCATTGCCGCTCTGATAGCGCTTATTCCTATCTATCGGAATGCTGACAGCCAGTCGGCGAGTGTTATTCCAATTGAGGATACGGTTACGGCCACTGTGCCAAAATCGAGTGTCGATAATGCCATAACAGAATCGACTGATAAACGCAGAGCGTTGTTCTACAGCGAGACACCGGCTCAAAAGGTGGAGATACATAAAGCGTCGAATACCGATTGCACATATTATATCATTGGAGGCAGTTTCAAAGACAAGGCAAATGCTGAGTCGTATATGAAGAAATATCGGAAAGACGGTTTTGACTCGGGCATTGTCCATGCCGACAATCTTTACCGCGTAACGCTCGGCTCTTTCGACGACAAGGTTTTCGCCCTGCATGAGTTGCGGCGCATCAGAGCGTCGGAGAAATACAGCAACGCTTGGCTGTATCCGGTAGCCAAATAATCAGGCCACTTTTATTGTAATTACAGGAATTGGTGAGTGGTTCACCAGTTGTTGCGGGTTTGATATTCGCGACAGAGGCAGCCATTTGTTGTCGAGGCGCTCGCTGGTGGCGGCAATCAAATCTGCGTCGTAGGCAATGGCATAGTCGATAAGAGTGCTTGCCACTTTGGTCTTCTTAACCCGTATGGTCTCTTTGCTATATCTCACATTATGCCGGTCGAGATAGGTGGCGACAGTCTTTATGGCCTCCTCCATTTTCCGTTGCGACGATACTTTGTTGTCGGTCCGCATATCGACAAGCATCATTTCGGCATTGAACTGTTTGGCGATGTTGGCCACCACCGGAATCTTAAGCCGTGTGCGCGGAGTGTTGTCGATAGGCACAACAATCCGTTGTGTGTTCTTCGGTACAAAATTGTATTTGACGGTAATAACCGGGCAGGTGGCGTGGCTCACAATGCGGAAGGCGTTGCTGCCGGCCCACAGCTCTTGAAATCCCGACACACCGTTTGTGCCGCTGACAATCATCAGTGCGTCGCCGTATTTGGCCTGATTGCAAACCTCGGTAAACACGCGGCCGTCGCGGACACAATAATCGATGTTGCCGTTCATTTTGTTCTTGAAGTGCTTGATTATCTTCCTGAACTTGTCAATGGCGCCCGATTTTATCACCTCGTCGTAGTCGTTGTAGTTGATTGACGGGTCATAATCGGCGTTGCGGCGTTTCACGTGTATCATTCTTATGTCGCACTTGAGGGCGTTGGCATACAACACCGCATACTCCATTGCGTTTATGGAGCTCGACGAGAAGTCAACCGGAACCAATATGTACTTACTCATTGCAATGTTGTTTGAGGCGGCAATATAATCGAATTTTGCAAAATGCCACAATCGGCTTTGCACTATAAATCGTGTTGTTTCGGTTTTGTTTTTGGCACAATGTCGCCTATTTTGACGGATGTGTCGACCTTGGTTTTCCGTTTGAAAACGCCGTATTTTCCGTCGATGACGCCTGTCAGTTTTATGTTGCCGCTGCTTAGGAACCACTCTTTTGCCGACGAGATGCCTATTTTGAGAGTCTCGGCGGTGCTCAGTTTTATGGTGAAGTCGCAGTCGGCGTGACTTCTGGCGCCCACTTTAATCGGTTTGTCAACCACCAGTTTGCCTGTCTTTATGTCACGCATGGCGACATCGATGTCGGCGGTTTTTATGGTTATGCTGTGCTTGTTCGGGTTGTAAACCTTAACATTGACGCTGGCCGTTATCTGGCTGAGCTTGACTTCGGTGATGTTTATGGAGTTGACACCTGCGAATTCGGGTGCGACAAAGTCGCCGCAGCCTTGCAGCAACAATGCCAGCAAACCAACAATGGCGATTCTTTTCATAGCATCAGATTAAATCAAAAAAAAGGATGGTTGCTTTGCGGCAGCCATCCTTTGTCGTTATAAGTCAATCGATTAGTAGCGCCTTGTACCCTTTTTGGTAGAGTAGTTGATTTTCAACGCACTAACTTTTCTTAACTCTTGCTTCACATCGGTAACGATACCCATTTTGGCATCCTCGTCAACCTTCAACGATGTTGTCATCAACGGAACTTCCTTTTCGTCTTTTTGCTGACGCTCCGACTCAATGTAGTCGGCAATGTCCTTAACATCAGCAAATTGGTCGTTCAGCTGGATACGAGGCTCGGTACCGTATGCTTTGGCGAATTTGTCTTTCGGCTTGCCAATGTAGATGTAGCTTACCAACGATTTCTTTTCAAGTTTCTTGATTTCGCTGGCCATCGGGACATTCACATTGACTTTCAAGTCAACTTCCTTCATTGTGGTTGACACCATGAAGAAGAAGAGCAGCATATAAACCACGTCAGGAAGCGATGATGTTGAAATTGCGGGCACTTCTTTTTTGCCGCCGTCTCTGAATTTTCCCATTATTTTTTCCCTCCATAGTTTTTAGGTTCTGCCTCAGATATAGCCTGCGGATATATCTTCTTTATGGCGTCCTGCTGGTCCTTGTCCAAATCGTCATAGCGTTTGCCCCACTTTCTCTGTGCCAACTCGTTTCTCAACTCGTTGTAGGCAGCGGCCAGTTCGTCTTGAACCTGGACATATAGTCCGTAAGAAGTTCCGCGGTCGTTCTGAAGTGATATTACCTGCTTCGAAACCGGATAATCGCCAAAGAAAGGCACTTCCTTTATTGTTTTTTCCGGAAGATTCGGGTCGTCAGCAGGGTTCTCAATGAACTCTTTCGCCTTCTTTTTCAATTCGCTGATGTGCATCGGTTCGCCCTCAACCATCAACTGGTCGTTCTTGTTGATAAGAACAACATAAACATTTCTTTCCTTAATCTTCTGGTCGTCGTTGATTTCCTCTTTTGGAACCGGAGGCGGCAGCATACGCGATATACCGGCATCGGTGTCCATTGTAGTGGAGACCAGAAAGAATATCAACATCATAAACGCGGTGTCGGCCAATGATGCAGAAGGAATATCTGGTGTTTTACGTGCCATAGTTTACTTTCAATTTCCTTATTCGGCGGCTGAGCGTACGGCTGTTACGGCCAATCCCAGAATTGCCGCTCCGAACAATAAATAAGTTACATATAATGCGGTATCAACCCATTTCGACAAGCTTATTGTCAGATTGTATTCCTCAACACCATGGAATGTCGGCAGGACATCAGATGCGAAAGAGTGTGCGCCGAAAACGATGACGGCGGCCAAAGCCAACACGCCAAGCAATGTCAAGGCACTCTTCTTCGAGTTGAGCATGCCAATCAGTGACATCACAATGATTACCAGAAACGCACCGCCTGCGAGGATATATGTCCATATAAGCAACCAGTCGATGTATTCTCCGGTTACAAAGGTGACAATACCCGATACGGCACTGACAGCCAACAGAATAGCCGAAAAGATACCAATTATTTTTGATAATGTTGAATTCATTTTTTATTTGTTTTTCAAGTTGTACTTATAAAGCATATCTGTCAAAGAGATAGATGCGTCTTCCATATCGTTGACAATGCTGTCGATTTTTGATACGAAGTAGTTATAGAACACTTGAAGAATCATAGCTACGATAAGACCAGCCATTGTAGTGATAAGTGCGACAGAGATACCACCTGCAACCAATGCCGGGCTGATGTCACCTGCAACCTTGATTGAGTCGAAGGCCTGAACCATACCGATAACTGTTCCCAAGAATCCCAACATAGGAGCCAATGCGATGAACAAGGCTATCCAAGAAAGGTTCTTCTCGAGCAAACCGGTTTGAACACCGCCGTAAGAGATAACGGCTTTCTCAACCATGTCAAGACCAGCGTCGTAGCGGTCGAGACCCTGATAGAAGATGCTTGCAACCGGACCGCGGCTGTTACGGCAAACCTCTTTGGCTGCCTCTACGCCTTGCTCGTTAAGAGCGGTCTCAATTTTTGCCAACAGCTTCTTGGTGTTGGTTGACGACAAGTTGAGGAACAGGATACGCTCAACGCAGATAGCCAAACCGAGAATCAAGCAGAGGATAACGGCCGACATAAAGCCTACACCACCCTCGATGAATTTCTGTTTGATTGCCTGATGGGCGCTTTGTCCTTCAATGGCGTCTTCACTAACTTCGGCGGCCGGAGCCTCAGAAGCTGCCGGTGCTGCCTGTTCAACTGCCTGTGCAGTGTCTGCGGCAGCATTCTCATCTTGTGCGTTTACACAATTTACTGATGCTGTTCCCAACATCATAGTCACAACTAACAATGTGAATAACTTTTTCATAATTTCGATTTTTTGTTATTTACGGTTTTTACTTGTTATAAATTATTAAAAATCATCTCTCGTTTTGTGTTTTTGCGGAGAAAGGGGGATTCGAACCCACGATACCGTTTCACGCGGTATACACACTTTCCAGGCGTGCGCCTTCGACCACTCGGCCATTTCTCCGAAGCCTCAACAAAGGCTGTTAAAAACGGTCGGCAAAATACAAAAAAAATCAAACAGCAAGCCGTGCTGCGTTATTTTTTATGTCATCGGACATTCATTTTATCCCGATATATTTTCCAGATATACTATTGTATAATATAAACGCATTGTGTAATATTGCAGTCCCAAAAAAACAAGGGATTCAGGACCCATAGCTCAGTTGGTTAGCAGCACCTGACTCATAATCAGGGGGTCGTTGGTTCAAGCCCAACTGGGTCCACAAAAGGCACTTACCGACGTGAGTGCTTTTTTTTGTTTAAATTGCGTACCGATATGAAAATCAGAAACATCGATTTGGGTGATAAGCCGGTGGCGTTTGCGCCTATGGAAGACATCAGCGACCCGTCGTTCCGCCGCTTGTGCAAAGAGCAGGGCGCCGATTTGATGTATTCTGAGTTTGTGTCGGCTGACGGGCTCATCCGCGACGCTGAGAAAAGTCTGCGCAAACTCGACATCGACGACAGCGAGCGGCCGGTGGGCATCCAAATCTATGGGAAGGACCCCGATGCAATGCCCGAAGCCGCCCAACGCGTTGAGCAGGCACATCCCGACTTGATTGACATCAACTTCGGCTGCCCTGTAAAAAAAATTGCTGGCAAGGGCGCCGGCGCTGGTCTGTTGCAGAACATTCCGCTGATGATTGAGATAACACGACGAGTGGTGAACGCCGTAAAACTACCCGTGACGGTGAAGACGCGCCTTGGCTGGGACGAGACCGACAAGCCGATTGTGGAGCTTGCCGAACGATTGCAGGATGTTGGTGCTGAAGCAATTACAATCCACGGCCGCACTCGCAGCCAGATGTACAAAGGCGAAGCCAACTGGACACTCATCGGGCAGACGAAAGCCAACCCACGACTGCATATTCCGGTTATCGGCAACGGCGATATCGACAGTCCGCAAAAGGCCGCCGAAGCGTTCAGCCGCTATGGTGTTGACGGCATAATGATTGGCCGCGCAGCCATTGGCAACCCGTGGATTTTCAGTCAGACAAAGCACTATCTACAAACAGGTGAACTGCTGCCTAAACCTACTGTGCCACAAAAAGTTGAACTCATCAAACGGCACTTGCAATACTCGCTTGACTGGAAAGGCGACTATGTGGGCGTTTTCGAACTTCGCCAGCATCTGTCGAATTACTTCAAAGGGTTGCCTGACTTCAAAGATTTCCGCATCCGGCTTGTTACCGAGAAAGACCCGGCGGCTATTATGCAAACGCTGGATGAGATTGCTGTGCGTTGGAAAGAATTTTAGATTTGATTACAAATTACGAGCTTAAGGATTTCCTCTCGTTAATCATTACACTTTTCCTTTTACACATAATGTGCGCTTAGCGTCGGCTTCGGCTGCATTTGGGGCAAAGTCCCTTTATCATGAAATTCACCGAGTTGACGGAGTATCCCTCCGGAAGGTCGATTGAGGGTATATGTTTCTCGCTCAAGCAGATAGTCTGCCGGCATTTCTCGCAGAAAAAGTGAATATGCGCGTCTTCGTCGTTGTCGGCATCATTGTCGTGATGCTGGCTCTGACATAGTTCGTAAAGCGTGCATCCGTTGCCGCCTTCGATAACATGGACAAGGTGGTTGGCGCGGAACAGGTTCAGCGTGCGCAGGATGTTCGATTTGTCGATAGTGCCGATAGAGGCCTCCAAATCGGTGAGCGATACAGGGTGCTCCATTGTTGCTAATTGGTCGGCCACAACCATGCGGTTTGCCGTCGGTTTTATATCATGGTTTTCAAGCAGTTGTATGCATTTTGAACTATCCATAATGTAATGTTTTTACGTTAGGAAAGATAAGCAGAAAACACAAATTAAAAATGATGACGATGACGAAAAACAATAACGGCAACTGATTGAGGAGTTGAAAGCCGTCAACAGCAAGCTGCAAAGCCAGATAGAGGAGAATTTGAAAATGGATAAATAGAAAAAAACCATTTTCAACAAAAATCCCCGTCAGAGCTATTCTGGCGGGGATTATGTTTAATCTGATAAGTTATCGTTATCGTTCTCGTTTAATATCTATAGTGCTCCGGTTTGTAAGGACCTTCAACCTTCACACCGATATAGTCGGCTTGGGCTTTGCTCAGGATAGTTAGTTTTGCACCAACGTGCTCAAGGTGCAGGCGGGCAACCTCCTCGTCGAGATATTTCGGCAAGCGGTAAACGCCAATCTCATATTTCTTCTGCCACAAGTCGAGTTGGGCAAGAGTCTGGTTGGTGAACGAGTTGCTCATCACAAACGACGGGTGGCCGGTTGCGCAGCCAAGGTTCACCAATCGGCCTTCAGCCAAAACAATAATGCTGTGGCCATCGGGGAAGTAGTATTGGTCAACCTGCGGTTTGATGTTCACTTTTTTGATTCCAGGCAGAGCCTCAAGGTCGGCCATCATAATCTCGTTGTCGAAGTGACCGATGTTGCAGACAATGGCTTTGTCTTTCATCTTCTTCATGTGGTCGGCGGTGATGATGTCGCGGTTGCCGGTGCAGGTAACGTAGATGTCGCCTTGCGGCAGAGCGTCTTCAACGGTTGTAACCTCAAAGCCTTCCATTGCGGCCTGCAGGGCGCAAATCGGGTCAATCTCGGTAACCAGAACACGGGCACCGAATCCGCGCATACTCATTGCACAGCCTTTGCCCACATCACCGTAGCCGCAAACCACAGCCACTTTGCCGGCAATCATAATGTCGGTGGCACGCTTGATGCCGTCGGCCAGACTCTCACGGCAGCCGTAGAGGTTATCGAATTTCGATTTTGTAACTGAGTCGTTGACGTTGATAGCTGGGAAACGCAGAGTTTTTGCCTCAGCCATCTGGTACAGGCGGTGAACGCCAGTGGTTGTTTCTTCCGACACACCGCGCACTTTAGCCGCCAGCTTGTGCCATTTTTGGTTGTCATCTTTCAACCCGTCTTTGATTCTTTCAAACAGGCGGACAGCATCCTCTCCATTCGGCATGTTGTTCAGAATTGCCGGATTATCCTCAATCTCAATGCCTTTGTGCAGCATCAGTGTGGCATCGCCTCCATCATCGACAATCAAGTCGGGACCTTCGCCGTTGCCAAAGTTCAGCGCCTGCTCGGTGCACCACCAATATTCTTCAAGCGACTCACCTTTCCATGCGAACACCGGTACTCCGCGCTCTGCCACAGCAGCGGCAGCGTGGTCTTGTGTCGAGAAGATGTTGCAGCTTGCCCAACGAACTTTTGCGCCAAGTGCTGTCAATGTCTCAATCAGCACAGCCGTTTGTATGGTCATGTGTAGGCTGCCCGAAATTTTTGCGCCTTTGAGCGGTTGGCTTGCTGCGTATTTCTTACGCAGAGCCATCAGTCCAGGCATTTCGGCCTCAGCCAACTCAATCTCTTTGCGCCCCCAGTCGGCGAGCGCCATATCTTTCACCTTGTAAGGTAGATTTGAATTATACTTTTCCATTTAAAATATTGTTTAAGAATAATTTATAGCGTTTTTAGCGTTTTTTTCTCGACAATGTCGAGGCATTCCATCAGTGTTTTGTCGATGTCTTGAATAATGGGGTAGAAACCCTCGTTGTCAATAACGTTGCGGGCGATGAGCGCCATAATCTGTGTCTCAATCAGCTGCCGCGACTGTCTGATGCCCCGTGCGTCGCGTTTCACGCCCTGCTTTTCGGCATAAGCCACAAACTGGTCGAAAATGTTCTGGCTCCTCAAGTATTTGACAAAGTCAGATGCTTTTTTCAGCTTCAACAGTTCGGTACGGTTGCGGTCAGTGTACTCAAGACAGAACTGGTACTCGCAGCCCTTTCGTGTTATTCGGCTGTAGTATTCCGATGTTCCTGAAGTGTCGGCCGGGATGAAGACGTCGGGCATGATGCCGCCGCCGCCGTAAACCACACGTCCGCCAGTAGTAAAATATTCAGTTGAATCGGCGATTTTTATGCTGTCGCGTTCCATAAATTCGCCACGTTCGTAGCGGTTCTCAAGGTCGGCATAATAATCCTCATCACTCTGTTTATAAGGCTTTTGAATGCAGCGTCCCGACGGAGTGTAATATCGTGCGATTGTGAGCCGCACCGACGAGTTATCGGGGAACATAATCGGCTCTTGCACAAGGCCTTTGCCAAACGAGCGGCGTCCGACGATAATACCACGGTCGTTGTCCTGAATGGCGCCAGCGGTAATTTCGCTGGCCGATGCCGAAAACTCGTCAATCAGGACAGCCAGCTTTAGGTCTTTGCACGACTGTCGGAACGAAGCGTGGAACTCGGCCCGCTCACGGTGCGCCCCTTCGGTGTAAACTATCAGGCTGCCGTTGGGCAGGAACTCATCTACAACGTTGATTGCCGCGTCCATGTAGCCGCCGCCGTTGCCGCGAAGGTCGAAAATAAGGTTTTTCATGCCTTGCGCCTTCAGTTTGGCTACAGCGTCCTGGAACTCCTTGTATGTTGTCCGGGCGAACTTCGACAGTTTGATGTAGCCCGTTTCGGCATTCATCATGTAAGCCGCGTCGATGCTGTAAAGAGGAATCTGGCCACGGGTAATTTCAAACGGCACAAGGTCGCGTTCGCCGCGCCGTGCAATGCCCACCCGCACTTTGGTTCCGCGTGGGCCGCGCAGTAGTTTCATCACCTCGTTGTTGCTGATGCCAATGCCTGCAATCAGCGAGTCGCTGACTGTCACAATGCGGTCGCCGGCGCGGATGCCCACCTTCTCCGACGGGCCGCCGGCAATCACATTCACTACATAAACGGTGTCTTTCTGAATATTGAATTGCACCCCGATGCCGTCGAAATTGCCTTCGAGTGGCTCGTTCATTTCGGCAAACTCCTCAGCCGAGATGTAGGTTGAGTGTGGGTCGAGGTCTTTGAGCAGGCTAATGGCGGCATTTTCCTCCAGTTCGGCAATATTGACAGTATCAACATAGCTTTGCATTATGTTGCCAATCAGATAGTCGATTTTGCTGCCCCATCGCGGTCTTATAATTGTTTGTCTGTTGCTTCGTCCTAGTATGTTACTTTCGACGAGCATTCCGAACGCAAAGGCGGCGGCAAGCAGCAGTGGAAGCCATATCTTTACTAATTTATTCATCTTCAGTGTTTTTATTCAACTTCGATTTGAACAATCTCTATTCCGGCGCGTTTGAGCAGCTCAATGCCGTCCTGAATGCGGTAGTTGTCGGAAAAAACCACCCGCTTGATGCCCGACTGGATGATGAGCTTGGCGCACTCCATACAGGGCGATGCCGTTACGTAGAGCGTTGAGCCGAGGCTGCTGTTGCTCGATTTGGCCACTTTTGTAATGGCGTTGGCTTCGGCGTGCAGCACGTATGGTTTGGTTGTGTTCTCATCAATCTCGCAGCAGTTCTCAAACCCCGACGGTGTGCCATTGTAGCCGTCCGAGATTATCATCTGGTCTTTGACCAGCAGCGCGCCCACCTTGCGGCGCACGCAGTATGAGTTTCCAGCCCAGATGCGCGCCATCTGCAAGTAACGCAGGTCGAACTGATGTTGTTTTTCGGCATCCATTTTCCTAATTCACTAATTAATACTTATAACTCTAAAACCCAATCCCCAACACCTAACACCAAGAAATTACTTCTTCTGCTCCTTTGCCCAGCTGTCTTTCAGGCCGACAGTGCGGTTGAAGACAAGGTGGTCGGCTGTTGAGTCGGGGTCGACGTTGAAGTAACCGATGCGTTGGAATTGGAAGTGGTCCAGCGGTTTGACGTTGGCCAGGAACTTTTCAACGTAGCAGTTGGTGAGTACCTGCAGCGAGTCGGGATTGATGATTTCCTTCATTGCTTCGAGAGCCTCGCAGTTGCGTGCCTCACGAATAGCGGCCATCTCGTCGCGCGGATTCTCAACCTTCCACAGACGGTCGTACAGGCGAACCTCAGCCGGCAGGCAGTGTCCGACGCTCAACCAGTGCAGAGTGCCTTTCACCTTGCGGTCGCTGCCGGGCAGGCCGCTGCGGGTGTCGGGGTCGTACTCGCAGTAAACCTCAACAACATTTCCGGCATCGTCCTTCTTGCAGCCGGTGCATTTCACAATGTACGCGCTCTTCAGGCGGACTTCCTGTCCGGGCGTCATACGGAAATATTTCTTCGGTGCGTCCTCCATAAAGTCGTCGCGCTCAATCCACAACTCGCGGCTGAACTCAATCTTGTGCGTTCCCTCTTCGGGCTTTTCGGGATTGTTCACGGCCTCGAGCTCCTCAACCTGTCCTTCGGGATAGTTGGTGATGATGCACTTAACGGGGTTCAGCACCGCCGAAACGCGTGTCGCACGGGCGTTCAAATCCTCGCGGATTGAGCTTTCGAGCAGGGCGAAATCGTTCAGAGCGTCGTATGTTGTGTAGCCGATTTTGTCGACAAAGTTGCGGATTGACTCCGGTGTGTAACCGCGACGGCGGAAACCGCACAGAGTCGGCATTCGTGGGTCGTCCCAGCCGTTGACAAGGCCTTCCTTGACCAGAATGAGCAGATTACGCTTGCTCATCAGCGTATAGTTCAGATTCAACTTGTTGAACTCGTACTGACGCGGGCGGTTGTCGTCCAAGTCCTTGCCTTCCTTCAACTCATCAATAAAATAGTCGTAAACAGGGCGGTGCACCACAAACTCGAGAGTGCAGCACGAGTGTGTAACTCCCTCAAAATAATCGCTTTGACCGTGTGCGAAATCGTACATCGGATAGGCTTGCCATTTGGTGCCGGTGCGGTGGTGCGGGTGTTTCACAACGCGGTAGATAATCGGGTCGCGGAAGTGCATATTGGGGTTGGCCATATCGATTTTGGCGCGCAGCACCATCTTGCCCTCCTCAATCTCGCCGCGGTTCATCTTCTCAAACAGTTCGAGCGACTCACTTGCCGGACGGTCGCGGTAGGGGCTGTTCTGACCAGGCTCGGTGGGCGTTCCCTTCTGTGCCGCAATGGCCTCCGACGACTGCTCATCGACATATGCCTTGCCCTCTTTTATCAGCCTTACAGCGAAGTCCCAAAGCTGTTGGAAATAGTCCGATGCATAGTATTCGTGGCCCCAGTTGAAGCCCAGCCACTTAATGTCCTCCTTGATTGCATCAACATACTCCACATCCTCCTTCACGGGGTTGGTGTCGTCGAAACGGAGGTTGCATACTCCGCCGAACTGCTCGGCCATACCAAAGTCGAGACAAATGGCCTTTGCGTGGCCAATGTGCAGATAACCATTGGGCTCGGGCGGGAAACGGGTTTGTACTCGTCCGCCGTTTTTGCCTTCGGCAAGGTCTTTTTCAACTTGCTCAATAATGAAGTTCGACTTGCGTTCAACTTCCTTTGTCTCTTTTTCTTCGATAGCCATAAATTTTCAATTAAGTGTGCAAAAATATTCTAATTAACCGAAATCGGGAAATAAAATATTGGGGAGAAATAACCAACCTCAGCAACATAACCGAAAACCCATAAAAACAAGTAGAGACGCCATAATATGACGTCTCTGCCTGCATTCAATATTTTATCCAATCGTTAATAAATCATCACCCGTTTGGCCACGTTGCCGGTTTTTACAATGTAAACACCCTGACCATTAATCGTTATTGTTGCCGTCGTAGAGATGTGGCGTGCCGCGTCCCTATAAACCAATGTGCCCATTGCGTTGTAAACGTAGATTTCATCGGTAGCGTTCTCAACAACAATAATGTTTTGGTATGCGTAGATGTTCACAGCCGGTGCAGCATCATCGGCAATGGCAGTGGCAGGCTCGGTGTTTTCTCCACCTTGGTTTTCATTGCCACCTTCATTGTTTCCGCCTTGATTCTCGTTTCCACCATTGTTTTCATTGCCTCCTTGATTGTTTCCGCCTTGGTTCTCGTTGCCACCTTCGTTTCCGTTTTCTTCGCCGCCTTGTTCGCCTGTTGCCGGAATAACTTCCTGAGCGACAATTGTCTCACCGCAAACCGAGCAGTGCGAGCCTTCGGTCAAGCCATCGGTTGTTGCTGTAGCTGCAACAGCAGAATCTACAACCACTGTGTGGCCGGTAGCCGGAAGCGTAACCTTTGTGCGGCTAACTTCTGCCTTGCAAACCGAGCAATAGACAACCGAATCTTTTGAACCAGCGGCGGTGCAAGTTGCCGCTACAATATTCTCAAATACAACACTGTCGGCTTTGTGGCCTGTAGCCTTAATCTCAACTGTCTTGCGGCTCAACTCTTCTTTGCAAACTGAGCAATAAACCACCGAATCAACCGAGCCAGCCAAAGTGCAGGTTGGAGCCTTGTAGTTCTCGGCAACAGCCTCGCCAGCGGTGTGGCCAGCAGGTATAACTTCTTGTGCTACAAGCACTGTATGGCAAACCGAGCAGTGCGAGCCTTCGGTTAAGCCTGTTTCTGTGCAAGTTGCTGCCACGGCGGCATCCGTTACCACAGCGTGAGATTTTGTCAGCTTCACTTCAATGCCCGTCACAACTTCATAATTATCAGCGTCTTCGGGGGTAAATGTTACCGTCACTGTATTTTCTCCAATGACCAGTTCCGCATTCGTATTTTCTATTGTGAACCCCGACGGTAAAGTAATATCGGCTAATGACTGCCCACATTTAATTGCCAGATTTTCGGGCAAAGTATAAGTCGGCGTTGCCTTTCCAATTGCAAACTCCTTGGTAACAGCCTCCGGCAATTTATAGTTTGCGTTATCCAATGCCGATGCCGTAGCAGTGTAGCCCGTTCCCGCGTTAGTTTGCGCTCCAGTAACGGTTATGTTGCAAACATCGCTGCCGCACAAACTACTGCTGGCTGCTGTGGCCGATGGTACTTGGGCTGTTCCATTATAGATAATGGCATCAGTGTTCCAATCAATTTCTATCTCCTTTGCAGAGATTGTGAACTGTCGACTTACAACATTCTCTGCGTCAGCATTGTTTGTGAGTGTTACGGTGGCTGTGCCAACGTTGAGATTATTGCTGTAAGTTGCAGTGTAAGAGCCGCCAAAAACAAACTCTTTCCCAAAAATTGTATGTGAAATGTCGAAATCAATTCCGCTTTCGAGTGTGTAGGCCGAGCCTTTATACGTGTAACTTGTGGTGTTGAGCACAAAATCGGTTTCGCCAATCAAATCATTAAACAAGAAACTGCCGCTACCTTCAAGGTCGTTACCCGAAATTGTACCATTACCATTGACTATAATTATACCATTATTGTTGATTACAGCCTCGCCTGTTGTTGTAAGTGAAGCGCCTGCTGGTACAGAGAGTGTTTTGCCTGCAGCAACCTCGTAATCGGTGACCAAAATCATATCGCCGACCACGGTTGAAACATTGTCCTCCACTTCAAAATAGCCTGTAATGCTGTTGTGGGCAGTGTTGAGCACGGGCGAAGCGTCTTCGAACAAATTTTGATACCATACATTATTATTTTGGTTGAGCAGATAGCCGATTTTGCCGCCAGCAAACTCTTCGGCTGTGGCCGATATTGTGTTGCCAGTCACGTCGGCAGTTGTTTGTTCTGTTGTTGCATTGCCAACACCATATTGCACCGTGTTGTTTCCGTCTTTGGCGCAGCCTGCCAAATAGTAGCAGTTAGTTTGGGTTCCATAACGACCGCAAATGCCGCCGACACCGTAAGAAGAACCCTTAACCATTCCTGTGTTGTAGCAGTTGGTTTGGCCGCCATTAAAGCCGCAAATGCCGCCAACAGAAGAAGAACCCGAAACCGTTCCTGTGTTGTAGCAGTTGGTTTGGGTGCCATAAGCTGCGCAAATGCCGCCGACAGAAGAAGAACCAGAAACCGTTCCCGTGTTATAGCAGTTGGTTATGGTGCCACTACAACCGCAAATGCCGCCAACATATTCGGAAGAACCTGAAACCATTCCCGTGTTGTAGCAGTTGGTTTGGGTGCCACCGTTGCCGCAAATGCCGCCGATATCGGAAGAACCTGAAATCGTTCCTGTGTTGTAGCAGTTGGTTATGGTTGTATTAGAACCATAGCCGCAAATGCCGCCAACATTAGAGAAAGAACCTGAAATCGTTCCTGTGTTGTAGCAGTTGGTTATGGTTGTATTAGAACCATAGCTGCAAATGCCGCCGGCATATTGATAACCTCTAATATAGGAATCAATAACCCCGACGTTCTTTATAGTTGCTTCATTGGCATAGCCTATCAGCCCCACATAGTTTCCGCCATTGGGGTAGCCTTTATTTGTTATATTACTAAAATACAAACCGCTAATGGTGTGGCCGTTACCATCGAATATGCCTTTAAAATTATTAATTGAAGTTCCAATCGGTGTCCAACTGTAAGTTGGCGTGCCGTTGAGTGTGCCATCATTGTTTAGCACGGTTGTATTTACTGCGATGTTGGCTGTAAGAATGGCTTTGGCAGTGGTTTCGCCTTCATTAACCAATTGGGCAAACCAATAGAGTTGAGCGGCATTTCTAATGGCGTAGTAACCCACATATTCAGCCGTAAGACTAAAATCATTGAGTGCCTGCTCCTCGCTTTCAATCAATGTTGCGGCTATGCCATATTTTCCGCATACGGAACATAAGCCAAGCGCATCGCAAGCACCATGCTCTTGAACAATAGGAGTGTTGGCGAACTCATCACGGCAAAAACATGGATATGGGGCGTACACTTTTTGGTGGTTGGCGTTTAATGTGGGCAAGGCATCATCATCAAGTGTCTGATACCATACAATGGGGTCATAGCTTTTTTGGTTGTTGAGCAGATAGGTTATTTTCCCGCTTGCAAACTCTTCGGCTGTGGCAGAAACGCCAAGTGTGTTTTTACTGCCGCAGTCTGCCAAATAGTAGCAGTTGGTTAGGGTGCCACGGCTACCGCAAATGCCGCCAACAGAAGAGGAAGAACCAGAAACCGTTCCTGTGTTGTAGCAGTTGGTTTGGGTACCATATTGTCCGCAAATGCCGCCAATACAGGAATGAGAACCCGAACACGAAACAGTTCCCGTGTTGTAGCAGTTGGTTTGGGTACCATATTGTCCGCAAATGCCGCCTACATAGTAATCAGAACCCGAAACCGTTCCTGTGTTGTAGCAGTTGGTTTGGGTGCCACCTTTGCCGCAAATGCCGCCGACACTACCAGAACCCGAACCCGAAACAGTTCCCGTGTTGTAGCAGTTGGTTATGGTTGTGGTTGACGAGTAACAAAAGCCGCAAATGCCGCCGACATAACCAAAACCCGAAACCGTTCCTGTGTTGTAGCAGTTGGTTAGAGTGCCATCCCTGCCACAAATGCCGCCAACATAAGTATATAGGTCATTTTTGGAATTTGAAACCTTTCCCGTGTTGTAGCAGTTGGTTATAATGGTTGTATTTGACGAGTGACCATCACCGCAAATGCCGCCGACAGAATAGGAAGAACCCAAAATCGTTCCTGTGTTGTAGCAGTTGGTTATGGTTGTAGTTGTAGAGTTACTATAATCTTTACCGCAAATGCCGCCGACAGAACCAACACCTTTAATATAAGAATCAACAACTCCGACGTTCTTTATCGTCGCTCCGCTGGCATAGCCTATCAGACCCACATTGTTGCCGCCATCGGGGTAGTCGTGGGCAGTTGTATTCTCAAAACACAAACCGCTGATTGTATGGCTGTTGCCATCGAATGTGCCTTTGAATTTTTTACTGTAAGTTCCAATCGGTGTCCACTTGTAAGTTGACGTGCCGATGAAGTTTCCGCTTGCGTTTAGCACGCTTGCATTTACTACAATGTCGGCTGTAAGAACGGCATTAATTGAAGTGCTGCCGCTATTTACCGAATCGGCAAAGCAGTAAAGGTCTTCGGCAGAGGCGATTGCGTAGTAGTTTTCAAACGCCTGCCAGTTTTCGGCGGTGAAGCCGTAATTGATGTAGTTGGTCGCGTCAATTTTTGTGAGCGATGCAGAAGGCGTGCCACTATAAGGCGCCGCCCACGAAGTCAGTGCGCTGCAGAGCAGCACCAACGTCATTAGAAATTGTCGAATCTTTCTCATAATAATATAGTTATAAAAATTGCAAATAAAATAGTTACTTGATACTAACGTTAAATCATTTCCGCCCAAACGCAGCAGACAACTGTAAGTGTCAGAAGCGTGCAAACGAAAACCCCAATAAAGATACGAGTTGCTTTCATAATATTAGATGTTTAAGATTGTTTCACTATCACATAAGTTGTGAGTTTCAAATTGGCAAGTTTGCAACATGCAACTTTCACCTTGCTGCCTGCCTCCTGTGTTTTGTCTTTAATGTCGTTCATGGTATTTAAGTTTTAAGTTATAAGTTTTCGTAGTTTTAAGTTTAGAAGTTGAGAGGGTTAGAAGGTTAGCGTTCTTATGCCTTTTGCCTTATGCCTTTTCGCCTCTCCATTTATCATTACTCTTTAATCATTAATCATTAATCATTACACTTTACTCATTACTCATTTATCATTACTCTTTAATCATTAATCATTTCTCATTGTTTTTCTTGCTTTTCAAAGGTCGCACACTGTATTTTATGAAACAATACCCCAAAAATGAACGGCGGGTTTGACTTAACGAACGGTGGGTTTCACTTAACGAACGGCGGGTTTGACTTAACGAACGGTTTTTGAAAAAGGGCAAAAAAGGGCCTTTTTCGGGCTGTTTTTGAGCGAATTTTTAGGCAAAAACGCGGATTTTGTCCCTAACCACAAAAAATGTATAACAACGGAACTCGCGGAAACTTTATAAAACGCAAGCGTTTTTTTGTTCGGGTGTCGCTTCGCGAGAAATTGAAAGAAAATCTTTAATAAAATTCGTAAAAAATTGATTAATAATATCTTGCTTAATTTTCGAATCAAATTTTCTAAAAATTTCCGCCCGTCAGGGTGCAAAACCAAAAAACGCCGAAGGCGTGAGCCCCTGCTGAACAATATCAAGTAATCCCCTGCATATCCCCGAGTAATCCCCTCGCGGGCTTATCGCGCACTTTCCCGCCGCATTCCGCCGTATCCAAACGGAAACGAAAGCAAACCGCACAAATCAACTTTATTCAACAGAAAACAACAGAAAACCGCACAATCCGAAACCCTCTAAACAATTATTAAACCCGTTAAACCTGTTAAACCCGTTCAACATTAAACTCAACCATCTCAACATTCTAAACTCTAAACTCTTCCCTCTCACCATATATTAATAGGTGTAATCGCCCGAATTGCCATTTTCGTGTTTGCCTTTAAAAATTTTGTTTTTCTTTGCGCCGATTTTCAAACCATAAGGAGATATCTAATGCAAAAGAACCTTGTAATTGTCGAGTCACCGGCCAAGGCCAAGACTATTGAAAAGTTTTTGGGCAAAGATTATATG
>JAFYYJ010000085.1 GCA_017557605.1 Salinivirgaceae bacterium | reverse complement strand
TTGATGCCCAATGTTGCGGCTTTCTCGCAGACCGCTTCGGGAATCGACACCAGCGGAACGTTGGTTTTCTGTTTGATACGGTCAATCACAATATGTCCAGTTGCGCAGGTGAGCGACACCACTTCAGCGCCCGACCGTTCCAGACAATCGATTTTCTCAACAAAATAATCGGTCAGTAAATCCAACTCATTGTCAGAAACATAGCCCCACATACGGCGAAAATTCACACTCTCGATGGCGATGTCGGGCATTGCCTTTCCGCCCGTCAGTCTGTCGATGCGATGGTTCAGTTCCTTGTAGTACATTAGTGTCGATTCGGGGCCAGTGCCGCCTACTAATCCTATCTTTTTCATTTTCAATATATTTTTGCTGTGAGCAATGAGCGATGAGCAGTGAGCCTATCTTATGCCTTTCGCCTTATGCCTTTTTTTTAGTACCTAATTCCTAACACCCAACACCTAACACCCAACACCCAATATCCCGTCCAATTTCTCAACAATCGATTTCCGCAAACCATTGAGCGATTGCCGTTTATCAGCCGAAAGGCGGCGGAAACGGACCATTCGGCAGGTGCGTTTGGCGAATTGCCAGTAGTTCCACGCAAAAATGCCGATGAACGGAAGCATTGCAATGTATATTATTGCAAACAAGACATTTGCGTAGATGGCCACAAGCGCGAACGACAGCCCGTAGAACAGCGGAATGGTCAGCAGAACCGACATTGTGTAGCGGATGGTTCCTTCGAACATTTTGTCTTTCAGGCGTTTGGTGATTGGCAGTGGCGCGCAGTAGATGAACAGTGCGGGCCAGAGGCAGATAATCCAGAACGGCGCAAGCACAATCAGCGAGAACAGGTTGGCCGCCGTCTGCCCCGATGTGGCGTTGCGGCCGACTTCAAGGTCGGTGATGCGGCTGTTGGTTAGCATCTGTTTGTATTCCAATGCTTTGCTATAGATGCTGGCAACGGCATCGGGCTTCTCGGCTTTCAGCGAGTCGAGTTGTGCCACAAGCATTTTGTCGGCTTCCAACTGGTCGGGGAAATGGTTGGGATTCAGGTTGTTGGCTGAAGCGAACCGCCGTCCGTAGATGCCGCGCAGAAAATCGATGGCTTCGTAGTTGTCCAAATCGGTAATATCCAGCATCATACTTTCTATCTGACTGAATACCAATGCGCTAACTTCGCGTTGAGCGGTGCGTGGCTTGGTCTTGTACAACTCGTAGAAAGGTGCTATGGAAACGGGCTTGCCGATTTTTATAATCAATTCATTTTGAATACCATAGTAGTCGGAATAGTGGTTGCAACAGGGCAGAATGAACACTTCGGTTTGGAAATTGTCCATCTGCGCGGCTTCGAACGCCATTTTGGTATAGCCCGACGAGAACGGCCCAAGCCAGCGCTTGTCTTGGTGCACGCCTTCGGGGAACATTATAATGGTGTTGCCGTCGATGAGCGATGTTTCCGACTCGCTGAAGGTGCTGTTGTTCCGCGCAAGCGCTTCTTCGCCGTCGAAATTGAGGCGGAAGGTTGGCAACAGCCCGATGCTGCGTAAGAATTTGCGTGTCAGGCAGTTGTATTCAATCACATCGGCACGGGCCAGAATGTGCGGCTTGCGGTCGCGGAAGCAGAAAATGAGCCCCAGCGGGTCGTTGAGGCAGTTTTGGTGGTTCGATGTCACAAGCAACGGCTTGCCTTCGGCGGGCATATTCTCAACCCCGATTCGGTAAACCCGCTTGTAGAAAACGCGGTCGTGAAAGAAACGTAGGTAACACCTAAATGCTTGATATATTATGTTCTGTCTATGCGTCTGTGGCATTGTTTGCTGATGTTTTCAGTTGCGCAAATATATTGAAAAAGCGGTGAGGAGATAATTGTCGCTTGTAAACATAGCCATTTGGAACATAAACGTAGCCATTTGGTACTTTTTTACTAGATGCGCCAGTTGATAGTAAATTCAATTGCAATTGATTGTAGATTGATTAAGTACCGTGAGTATTTTTGCGTATGATGATTTGCAGTGAACAAGGTGGGTACTATAAACAAAAAAGCAATTCTTGCTGTTGATTAAAAATGTTTGTTTTTGATGATAATTATGGTAATTATTAACTAATAAAGGATGTTTGTTAATGAATGATAATCTTAATGGAATAATAACAGAAGTGGCAAATGCACCAATACGTTCGAGTATTATTACTGCAGCAGCATTAATAGATTCAATGCTAAAAAAATTAATCGAAAAGAAATTAATTGAAAATTTGCCCAAGGACATATTTGATTATAGTGGTTGTTTGGGAACGTTTTCTGCGAAAAATAATATGGCTTATGCTATGGGTCTTATATCAAAGGAGTTATATGATGATATAAAATTATATGGTAAGATAAGGAACAAATGCGCTCATAACTTTGACCTTGATAGAGGAAATATGCAGTCAATAACAGACAATGCAAAACAATTTAAATCGCTTAAGGCTGTATTTCAGTTTGATGAAAAAAATGTTGATGTTAGGTTATATACGGTATTGGAATTTGCAGTCATATTAGTTGCATTAATAAAACGAATTAACAATGTTGATAAGTGTGAGGCATTTCCATTTGAGGCTCATAGCGATTATTTAAAGTTTGACGACTATGATTATGAATTATTAACTCATTTTGATGCAACTTTTAAAAATATAATTCAGAAATAATTTATTTTCGGTTTGAATCGGCTTAAATCGGTTAGATGTAAAAAATCTGCGTAAATCCATTCAATCTGTGTTCTTAAATTCAAAAATCTTTCCCCGCGCAACGCAAAAATCCCAAACACTTTTCTTACTTTTGAGCCTATTGCCAATGGTCGGTGACGGTTGGCTAAAATGTTGATACACAATTAAAAATATTTAACGATGGCAGAATTTCATTACCAACCAATGTTTCCGCTCGGCAAAGACGAGACGGAGTACTATTTGCTGACTAAAGACTATGTGTCGGTTTCGGAATTTGAGGGCAAACCCATTCTGAAAATCGCCAAAGAGGGTCTGACCGCTATGGCA
>JAFYYJ010000084.1 GCA_017557605.1 Salinivirgaceae bacterium | reverse complement strand
GCAGAGGAGGAAGCAGCGGTATGATTACAGAAATGACAAAATACAACTTTGTGCTTTTGAGCGGTGATGCCGACGCTTTTCTGCGGACATTGCAAGGTGTTGGCATTGTGGATATTAAGCGCTCGCAACTGCCCGTCGACGAGGAGTCGGAGGCTGCGTCGGCGCTGGCCGCGAAACTGAACCGCGCCATTGGCATTCTGAACACCGTGCCGGAGGCCGCACCGCTTAACCGTAAGCCCGACGACGCTGCCGAAGCCGTTATCAGTCTGTCGGCCGAACGCGACGCTCTGCAGCAGCAACTTGCGGAGCAATTGGCTGACGTTGATGAACTTAAGCCTTGGGGCGATTACAAACCCGATGATATTGCCAAACTTGAGGCCAACGGCTTGAAAATGCGCTTCTACAAGGTGCGGAAAGCCGATTTTCAGGAGTCGTGGAGCACCGACTATGCCTTGAGCGAAGTCTCGACTGACGACACATATATCTTTTTTGTAACAGTTTCAGACTCTGATGATTACAACTTCCCCGTCAAGGAGTTGCCGCGTCCGCGCCGCACATTTGCCGATGCGCAGGCCGAAATTGACGCTCTGCGTGGCCGCATTGCCGACTGCGACAGCCAAATGGCTGGTTTGAAGAGTCTTACCGATGAGTTGCAGCGCCAACTCAACAGCACCCGAATTGCACTCGACCGTTGCTTGGCAAACGCTTCGGCTGAACGGACTGCGGAGAATTATCTGACTGTTTTTGAAGGTTTTGTACCGAAAGAGAACGAGACGCAACTTCAACCCGTTCTCGACGCGGCCAATGTCTATTATATTGCTGAAGGCGCAAAAGATGCCGACAATCCGCCTATCAAATTGAAAAACAATAGGTTCGTGTCGATGTTCGAATTGCTGACCGATATGTACGGCCGTCCGCGCTACTCGGAATTTGACCCAACAGTTTGGATATCAATCTTCTTTATGCTGTTCTTCGCCTTCTGTATGGGCGATGCCGGTTACGGATTGATACTCATTGCTATAGGTTTTGCTTTGAAGTCGAAAATGCCGAAGATTTCGCCGCTTGTGGTGACACTCGGTGTGGCCACTACGGTTATCGGATTGCTGTTCCACACCTTCTTCTCAACCGATATGCTGGGTTGGAACTGCCTGCCGGAAGGCGTCAAGCGGCTGATGCTGCCGTCGCAGATTGCCGGCTACGACGGAACAATGATGCTGGCTATCGGCATTGGTGTTGTGCACTTGTGTCTGGCAATGATTATCAAGACCTGGCAGGCCACCAAAAACAGCGGTTTTGCAGGCTCGCTCGGCACCTGGGGCTGGACGTTGCTCATTGTGGGTGGCGTAATTGTGGGCGGAATGGCGCTCGTCGGGGTGATTGACTCAAACGCCGCACGGCTGACAATCATTGTGCTGGGCGTGATATCGGCCTTGGGAATCTTCTTCCTGAACGACCTGCACCGTAATCCGCTAGCGAACTTCGGCGTAGGCCTGTGGAACACCTACAACACGGCTACGGGCCTTCTGGGCGATGTGTTGAGTTATCTGCGTCTTTACGCGCTCGGCTTGGCCGGCGCCAAACTGGGCGAGGCCTTCAACGCCATTGGCACACAGGCTCTTGGCGACGGCGGCATTGGCTGGCTCTTCTTCATTCTGATAGTGATTGTGGGCCATACGCTGAACCTGGCAATGTGCGTTTTGGGCGCGTTTGTGCACCCGCTTCGTCTTAATTTTCTTGAATTTTTCAAAAATTCCGGCTACGAGGGAACCGGACGCAAGTATAATCCCCTTACAGAGAACATTAACAATTAAATATTTATGATTATGGTAGAATCGATTTTAGGTTATCTGGGCTTGGGCTTGGTATTGGCTTTGGCCGGAATCGGAAGTGCAATCGGAACGTCGGCGGCAGGCAACGCAGCCGAAGGCGGATTGAAGAAACGCCCGGAGGCGTCGGGTAATTTTATGGTGCTGTCGGCACTGCCCGCAACGCAAGGTATCTATGGCTTTGTGGCATTTTTTATGCTGCTCGGCAAACTGCAGGCCGATGCTTCGCAGGGGCTTGTAATCTTTGGCATTGGCTTGTGCGTTGGCGCGGTCTGCCTTATCTCGGCAATCCGTCAGGGACAGGTTTGTGCCAATGGTATTGTCGGTATAAGTCAAGGCCACGACGTGTTCACCAACACCCTGATTTATGCCGCCTTGCCTGAATTCTACGCCATTCTGGGCCTTGTGGGCGCACTGATGGTGTGATTCGGAGCGATAAATTTGCTTACAAAAATTTCAAAAGCGGGCAGCGCTGATTTTACTCAGTTCTGTCCGCTTTTGTGATATTAGTGTTTGTTTCCCGCTATTTTTCGCCGAAAAGAATCGTTTTTGGGTTGCCGCGATTGTTAATTTCAATCCTTCAAGCACCCAATGGGCACAACAAGAACGCCGTCGTCGCGCAGATATGGGAAATCGCCCACGCCCGTCAGAATCATCATAAACGAAGGCGATTTCATTCGGGTGGTATCAATGTCGGCGGCCAAAGATGTGAGTGCTTTCGCGCCCTCGTCAATCAGATTGTCGCCGCCTAATTTTATCTCGACAAGCCCGTAAGAGCCGTTCCGCAGATGGACGACAGCGTCGCATTCCAAACCTTTTTTGTCGCGGTAGTGGTACACCTGCCCGTCCAAGGCATCGGCATACACCCTGAGGTCGCGAACGGCCAGCGTTTCAAACATCAACCCCATAGTTTCCAAATCGTTCAGCAAATCGTCGGGGCTTGCGCCCAAAGCGGCCGCCGCTATGCTCGGGTCGATAAAATAATGGTTGTCGCTCGTGCGGATTGCCGTCTTGCTTCTAAGGTTCGGATTCCAAGCGGGCATATCTTCAACCACAAAGATTTTTTTGAGTGCCTTGATGTAATCGTAAACCGTATTATCCGACAAACTACTTGATTCATTGCTTTTTAAGTCTTCAAGAATAGTGCCGATAGTGGCCATTGTCCCCTGATGGCGGGCATACGAGCGCAGCAACAGACGCACACGCTGCGGGTCGCGTTGGACATTATCGACGCGGGATATGTCGCTGTCACACACAACGTCGTAATAATCAAAGGCTTGGGCAAGCGCGTCGATTTCGTTCAAATCCAATGCACCTGGCCAGCCGCCACGGCATATCAAATAGGCCAAGCGGTTAATATCAATGTGGCTGCTGCCCGAAACAGCCTCCTTCTCAGCACTAAACAACTCAGCAAGGCTTACCGTGCCAGTGGAATCGCCCGACTCGAACAGCGACATTGTGCGCATTTTCAGTTTGGCGAAACGGCCTGTGCCTGAGTGAAATATCTCGTCAGCTGACGGCGGCACACTGCTTCCAGTGAGAATGAAATGCCCCCACCCGCCTCGGTGGTCAACTTCAAACCTAACGCTGTCCCAAAGCGACGGCGCAATCTGCCATTCGTCGATAAGACGGGGTGTTTTGCCCGTAAGTAATTGTTGCACATTGATTTTAGCGGCTTGAATGTTTTGCTGCTTGCGCATTGGGTCGGCCATATACAGAATGCTTGCCGCCTGTTGCTCAGCGGTGGTGGTTTTTCCGCACCACTTGGGGCCTTCCACCAAAACCGCCCCTTTTCTTCTTAATCTTGCAGCCAACATTCGGTCGGCAATCCGCTCTCTGTAAGCACTCATAGCCAATGTTTTTTAATCCACCGCAAACGTAATGCAAATCAGTCGATTATGCAAATTTTTCCACACCTATTTGGGAACTTGGCGGGTTTTTGCTTGGGAACTTGGCACGTTTTCGTTTGGGAACTTGGCAAAAATCGCACTTATCTTTCCTGCTCAAACAATGACCGCGCGCGGCAGACGACTCATTGATTGCCAATTTGAAACCAAACATCAGTTGTGATTCGGGGCGAAAATTTGCTTACAAAAATTTCAAAAGCGGGCAGCGCTGATTTTACTCAGTTCTGTCCGCTTTTGTGGTATAGGTTAGTGTTTGTTTTTATGCGTAACCCAAAAACTCATTTCTTGAATTTGCAGCGGTACAAGCAATACTTCTCATTCTCGTCCATTGCATTGATAAATAGGGTTTTAGATTTTTCGTTATAGGAAATACATCTTATATAACAAATTTTGTTTTTGCATTTAAACCGACGGACAAGATTCATATCGTTGTCGAAACACCATATCTCTTGATTCTTAAATCTGGCCATAGTGAAATCGGTAGTCTCAACCCATTGAATTCCTCCTTTTTTTTCAAATTCCTCCCTTGAAATGTGTCCCCTTCCATTAAAGGCGAAAATGTAATTATCTGTTTGGTTGGCGAATGCAAAAAAATTATCGATATTCTTTGTCGCGAATGTACTTTTCATCAAGTATTCAGAATATTCTTCGCGCACTTCGTTGTCCTCGAACTTGTCATCGCGATACATTTTTATAAGGTTGAAATCCTTGTCATAAATGGTTATGATGGGATAATTACTCCAAAACGCGATGTATTTTGAGTTGCTATAGGCGATTGACCTACTCGTCATATTTGCAGGGTAGTTTTTGTCATTTTGTTTGTAGTTGGCAAGAGGTTTTCCCGTTTTTGCGTCAAACTGAATAAATTCCGGAAGTCCTTCCACGCCATACTCATCGCTTATGTACATTGAATTTGCCATTGTGATGGTGTTTTCATCAACGAAAATGCAGGAATACAGAGAAGGCAATTGGGTAACGGTGGGTTTATATGCAAATTTCTCAGTCAAGACAGAATCGACGTTCAATCGTACCACATTGTGCGCGAAACCATCACACACAATAAGAGTATTTCGGTACATAGTGCCCCCTCCCTTACTTATTCTATCTGACCAATCTAAGAAAAAACCTGCTATTACTTTTTTGGTGTTCAGATTGTAGAATGTTACAACATACGGCAGTGGGTGCTGGTTATTGATTATAATCAGAACGCTGTCGTTATAGACAAAATACTGAGCATCGGCGTATTTTTCGGGCAGTTTTACCTTCTCCAACGTGAAATACTCAACTGCCGGCATATTTTGGTCGGTGAGCCTGACAATGTTGTCGGTTGTTGGATACGGTTGTGCAATGGCAGCCAAACTGCTGACTGCCACTGCAACCATAATTGTGATTATCTTTTTCATCCCTTTATTTAGAATAGGATTGTGATTACTATCGGCTATTTCTTTTTTGTTTTCACAATCACCACCCCGACATTCGGGTCATCGGTGTAATCTTTTGCGGCTTTGCCTTTCAGCATCTCAACCGATTTAATTTTGTCCTGTCCGAGGGCTTTCATATCGGCTTCGGTCGATTTCTTACCATCAATTATATAGATTGTATTGACTGTAGGTTTCCCCGATTTTGTTGTGATAACTGTAATTCCGTTTTTGGCTCTTTCGCCGTACTTTGCAGCCTCGGGCGAATTAGGTGAAAAAATTTCAATCGCCTTAATGTCTGTCGGTGTGGGTGGTGCAGGCGATTCAACGCCGTCAACAATTATCAATGGCATACCTCCGCCTGGTTCAACAAATACTTTTGCGGTTGGGCTTTCGGGCGCTTTGTAGTCAGATGTTTCAATGTGGTGAATAATTATAACCTTATCTGGATTAAAAGGTAAAGGTGGCATAGTGTCCACTTTGTATTTGACTACAGTCTTTCCATTCAACTGCGAGCCGTTGAAGTCATAGACAGGTTCGCCATCAATAGAATATTTATTTACAATCTCGGTTTTTGCCGTTTGAGCGTTGGCCACCATTGCCGTGGCGCAAAGCCCTAAAATTAAAAGTGTTCTCATTTTTCTAAAAATTAAGTGGTTAGATTATTTATTCTGCCACGCATAGTAGGTTGTCAAAGCGTCGCCATCGCGCGTCAGAATGTAGGTGCTCGAGCTATTGTCCTTCATTTTGGCGGTGATTAAGACGTTTTTCCCACAAGGTGTGGCGGTCATCGATTCTATCTCGTCTGCCGACAGATTCATCAGCGTATTGAGTGTCTGTGCTATCTCGATTGGTGTTATATCGCATTGATTATCAAGGTGCGACAAGAATGCGCCGCGGACAATCACAACCAATGCAATGGCCGCTGCAATGCCCGAAACCCATTTTAGGGCGGTGCGGAAACCAATGGTGTGGCTGCGGCCTTCAACAATACTGTCGAAATCTTGCTCACCGCTGTCGCTCAAGCATTTTAGCGCGGGATTGCTTGCCAAAATCAGTTGTGCAACAGCCTTTTCGTCGGCATCGGCGGTGTGGGTTGCGTAGTATTCGGCCAAGGCACGCTCCTCGCCCACCGTCGTTTCGGCGTTCAAATAGCTCTCTATCAAAACTTTGCGTTCATATTTGTTGTAAATGTCTATCATAGCATTCGTTTTAATTGTTCCAACATCTGTTTGCGTGCAACCGAAATGGTTGTCTTGACACTTGCCTTGGGTTTGCCCGTCACGGCGGAAATCTCGTCGAGTGAAAGGCCGTCGTCGTTTCTCATTTTCAGCAACATCTGCTGCGACGGTGTCAGGCTGCCCAAAAGCTGCGTTTCCATTTTGGCCATATCCTCGTCGTCGGTCAGAGCCGAAGCTGACATTCCACCGCCAAAATCGACTCCGGCAATGGATTGCGTAACAATCCGGCGTTTGCGGTAGTGGGCCACGCAGGTGGTTTTGACAATTTTCACGGCCAGAGCTTCCGCATCACGAATCGGGTAGCCGCTTTCCGACAATCGCCAAAGAGCAACAAGCGACTCCTGCACAATATCCTCAGCCTCAACCGATAGTTGGGTGGCATCGTTAAACTTGCCAGCCAGCATCAGCATCTTCTGCCTGATTCTCTCCGATAACCGTTCAAACTCTTGAAGTGTCATTTTTTGTGCTTTCTGCCAATAGGTAGCAAAAAGGTGCCGAAAGTTAATCGGGATTTGCGATTTTTTTTGAAGATATGATTTGAGGGGACGCACCGCATGCGTCAGTTTGAACGCAAATTAATTCGGGTTGATAGAATTTCGGTTTCTGCCAAATCTTCAAGAGGCCAAATTCTTCACACTCCCCGTCATTCTCGACCATGCGTATTTTTGTTTCTCAACACGCAGGTTCTCAGCAAAATCCGACATTCGGCTATTATCATAGAAATCGGACAGGGCGGCAGCTATGCTTGGTGCATCGGGTTGGACGACATAACCCACTTTTCCGTCGGGAACTATCTCCGCCAAGCCGCCGACATTGGTTACCAACATCGGTTTTTCAAAATGGTAGGCAATCTGCGTTACACCGCTTTGCGTGGCCGACTTATATGGCTGCACAATTATGTCAGCTGCCGAAAAATAGGTTGCCACCTGGCTGTCGGGGATGAAATCGTTGCGCCAGACAATCTTATCTGCGACATCAAATTTCTTCTCCAGCTCAAAATATTTTTCGGAATTATTGTAAAACTCACCAGCAACAATCAGTTTTACATTCTTGTCTTTCATGCGTTTATCAGCCATTGCCTCAAGCAGCAAATCGAGGCCTTTATAGTCGCGGATGAAGCCGAAAAACAGCATATAGGATGTGTCCGGACTCAGGTTCAGGGCTTGCAGCGCATCGGCTTTAGGCATTGGCTTGCCAAAATTGTCATACAGCGGATGCGGACAAAACGCACGTTTCTTATTAGTGTCGAACAAATTAAGGTCATCGAGCACCGATTTGGACATGGCCACAAAACTGTCGACCGCACCCACGAAATATGATGATAACATCCTGTCTGCCAGACGTTTTTCGTGCGGAATGATGTTGTCAAGAATCGATACCACCTTCGTTTTGCCATTTTTGCGCGCTATGCGGGCTATGGTTCCGAAGCACGGAGCCATAAACGGCAGCCAAAACTTGATAATCAGTATGTCGGGGGCATCGCGTTTAATTTTCCGTCCTACCGAAATCCAGTTCAGCGGATTGACCGAGCTCACCGAACGCTCAATATGCAGTCCGTCGGGTGCGGGCTCCGATGAATATTGCGTCTTCCCCGGAAACAAAAAATCAGGGTATTGCAAAGTGAAGGTCTCAATTTTCACATCGTCGCCTTCGGCTGAAAACTCCTTTGCCAGCCTCTCATTGAAGGCCGCCAGACCGCCGCGGTAGGGATAAGCCGTGCCAATAATCGTGATTTTCATCTTTCTCAAATTTCGAGGGGCAGAGTTAGCTATTTTTGCGCCATAAAAAAAACGGCATCGGCATAAAAATGGCTGTTCGGCAAGAAATTTCACAATTCTTCTAAAACAAAACGAATAACTGATTACCTTAGCTGATTGAAAACTCAAACAAAACTATGGGAAAATTGATATTGATACGGCATGGCGAGTCAGTTTGGAACACTCGCAGCATATTTACGGGCTGGATTGACATTCCGCTGACGCAATCGGGTATTATTGAGGCGGCCAAGGCAGGAAACGTTATTGCCGGAATCGACATTGATGTTGTTTACACATCGGCTTTGGTGCGGGCTATGCAGACGTCTCTTATTGTGTTGCTTGGAGCACAACAGAAACGCACTCCATATATGATTCACGGCTTTTTTGACAGGCATCACACACGTTATCACAAGATAAACAAAGAGATAGCCGACAATATGATTCCGGTTTACCGCTGCTGGCAGCTTAACGAGCGATATTACGGTGATTTACAAGGATATAGTAAGTCGCGCATTGCCGAATTGTTTGGTGTCGAAAAAGTGCTTAACTGGCGTCGTGGCTACAATGCGCGTCCGCCCAAAGGCGAGAGTCTTCATCAAACCGCACGCCGCACAATGCCATTTTTCAACCGCACAATCATGGCCCAGCTCCGTGCCGGTAAAAATGTCCTAATATCGGCACACAGCAACAGTCTGCGCTCGATAATAATGCATCTTGACAATCTAACAGAGGAACAAGTAGTTGGATTAGAGATAGATACAGCCAATCCTATCGTTTACAATTTCGACGGGAAGAATATGGAACGGGAGCATTTAAACGTCACACGACCAATTTAACAAACTCCGAATTAAAGATGTAATGTGCGGAATAGCAGGTGTTTACGCAATAACTGACGAAGGTAGGTCTCGTTTCGAGTTAGTCGAACAGGCAACCGGACTGTTATCGCGCCGCGGGCCTGACACCAAGCGCTCAGCCAATATCGGGCGGGCTTGCCTCGGTCACGCACGGCTCTCAGTTATCGACCTGAGCGAAGCCGCCTCGCAGCCTTTCACCGATGCTACAGGCCGATACACAATAGTTTACAATGGCGAAATCTACAATTATCGTCAGTTGCGAAGCGGGTTGGAAGCCAAAGGCTATCAATTCAAAACCGACAGCGACACCGAAGTCGTTCTATATCAATATATTGAATCGGGACACGAATGTCTTTCGAAATTCACCGGCTTTTTCGCCTTTGCCCTTTACGACAGCAGAGATGAAACGCTTTTCATCGCCCGCGACCGAATGGGCCAGAAGCCTCTACTCTACTACCACGGACACGATTACATAGCCTTCGCTTCGGAGATGAAGGCGATAATGGCTCTTGGCGTGCCGCGCGAGCTCGACATGACTTCGTTATGCATGTATCTGCGGTTCAATTATATACCGTCGCCAAACAGTATTTTTGCCGATGTCCGCAAACTTGAGCAAGGACATTACCTGACAATAAAAAACGGACATGTCAAAGATGTTTGTTATTACACCATTCCACACGTTTACAGCTATTTAAGCGCACCCGACTATGAGACAGCCCAACATCAGCTGCGCGAGCTTATAGGGCAGTCGGTTTGCGAGCGGCTTGTGTCCGATGTGCCACTTGGCGCGTTCCTCAGCGGTGGCATCGACTCGTCGGTTATTGTGGCTGAAGCCGCAAAACACGTTGACAATCTGAGCACATTCTCAATAGGTTACGCCGACGAGCCATTCTTCGACGAGACCAAATACGCACAGCTAGTGGCCGACAAATTCCACACCAATCATCACGTTTTCAGGCTGACCAACAACGATTTATACGAGCATCTGCACACTGTTCTCGATTACATTGACGAGCCTTTCGCCGATTCGTCGGCCATTGCCGTCAACATTCTGAGCCACTACACTCGTCAGCATGTAACAGTGGCGCTCTCAGGCGACGGCGCCGACGAGATGTTTGGCGGCTACAACAAGCATACAGCGCACCTTCGTGCCATACGCAACAATCTGGGCATGAGTATGGTAAAAATGGCGAGTCCGCTGTATAATTTGTTTCCGCAGTCGCGCAACACGCTGTTTGGCAACCGCATGCGGCAGCTCCGCCGCCTGGCCGACGGTCTTAAACTCGACGCTAAGAACCGCTACTTGGCGTGGGCGTCGCTTATGGGCGAACACGACGCACTAGCTCTTCTTAACAATAAAGTGCTGCCGCAGCAGCTCAATAAACGCAATCTGGCCATAACCAGCAACATCCGACACGAGAACAACATTATCGACATTCTGCATGCCGACATGCAACTTGTACTAGTCAGCGACATGCTTTTCAAGGTTGATATGATGAGCATGGCCGAGAGTCTTGAGGTGCGCAGCCCCTTCCTCGACCACCGGATTGTCAATTTTGCTTTCTCTCTTCCGCCCGAGTATCTGATTAACAATAAAATGCGGAAACGCATTGTTCAAGACGCCTATCGCAGCCAATTGCCGCCGCAACTCTACTGCCGCCCCAAACACGGATTTGAGGTGCCGATGCTGAAATGGTTCCGCGGCGAGCTGAAATCAGTTATCGAGACTGATTATCTGCAACCTGACTTTATCCGCGAGCAAAACATCTTCAATCCCGATTTGGTTCAGAAAATGCTCCAAAAACTAAACAGCAAAAGCCCTGGCGACGCCGTTGCCAATATTTGGGCACTTATCGTTTTTCAGCATTGGTGGAAGAAAAATATGCTTTAATCATCTGTGAAAACGTTGCTATAAAATAAGTTACAAGCAACGATTGACAAAAGCACGGAATTTCCCAATTTGCAACGTTTTTGGAGCAGAATTGATATGCCAAGGGTGCTGAGAATAATAAACCGGTTCAATTTGGGTGGTCCGACATACAATGCGGCTTATCTAACACGCTATATGCCTGACAATTACCAAACATTATTGGTCGGTGGAATGAAAGAACCCGACGAGGAAAGCTCGATATACATTGTTCAGAATCTAGGAATAACGCCAATTGTCATTCCCGAGATGCAACGCTCGATTAACGCGCACAACGACTTATCGGCTTACCGGCGTATCAGCAAGATAATCAAAGATTTCAAACCGGATATTGTCCACACCCACGCATCAAAGGCTGGCACAGTTGGACGATTGGCGGCAATCCGCAACAAGGTGCCGGTTATTGTCCACACCTTCCACGGACACGTTTTCCATTCGTATTTCAGCAACAGCCAGACAAAGTTTTTTGTCAATATCGAGCGGGGACTCGCTCAACGCACATCGCGCATAATAGCCATAAGCCAAAAGCAGAAAGAGGAGTTGTGCGACACCTATCAGATTGCACCCGAAAACAAATTCAGCATCATACCTTTAGGTTTTGATTTGCAACGCTTTACCGAAGACAAGGAATCCCGCCGCACAACATTCCGCCGCCAATACAACATCGATGACGACGAGGTGGCGATTGGAATTGTCGGGCGCTTGGCAGCTGTCAAAAACCACAAGCTTTTCATCAATGCCATTGCCGTGGCAAAGCAATTCAGTCGCAGCAAGATACGCGCATTCATCATTGGTGACGGCGAGCTGAAGGACGATTTGAAAAAACAATGCGCCGACTGCGGTCTTAGCTGCACCGAGCCGTCGGGAAATAATGTTGAGAAGGCCGATGTAACCTTTACATCGTGGATTAGAAACGTCGAAACGGCCTATCCTGGACTCGACATTGTGGCGATGACCTCGCTGAACGAGGGAACGCCCGTCAGCCTGATTGAAGCGCAGGCAGCCAACGTGCCCATTATCAGCACCAATGTCGGCGGAATTGAAAATGTTGTGATTGAAGGCGATACTGCTGTTCTGGCATTGAATGACAATGTCGATGATTTTGTCGTGAAACTGTTGCCGATGCTGAATGATGCCGGAATGCGGCAGCGCATGTCGGCCAATGGCTGGACTTACGTCAAAGATAAATTCCACTATACCAGACTGATAAGCGATATGGACAATCTTTATCGAGAATTGCTGGCCGATGTGGGAAAAGGCAAATAATAAAACATTAAAATTCTTACCTTTGCACCTTTGATGAGAACATTTAACAAAATATCACCGTTATTGGCCGTTATTGTCGCGGCGTGCTTCGTATCGGGTTGTAAGGTACTGGACCCCAGCCGGATGATGCGCACTGACATGAGTTACCAGTTCGACACAGCCGAAGAGAACCACAACGAATATGTGATAAATGTCTACGACAAACTCGACATCCGAGTCTATCCGAACAACGGTGTGCAACTTGTCGACGGCGGCTCAACGGTAACAAACAACAGCAACAACAATATTACGGGCTATCTGGTTGAAAGTGACAGCACTGTCAAGCTGCCGATATTAGGGCGCGTCAACTTGGTTGGCATGACCGTGCCAGACGCCGAGGCGATGCTTGAAGCGCGCTATCAGCAATATTATCAGGAGCCGTTTGTCAAACTCAGCATTACCAACCGGCGCGTCGTGCTTTTCAAAGCGGGCAGCACAAGCGGAACAATTCTATCAATTAATAACGAGAAATTCACTCTTATTGAGGCACTTGCGCAGGCCGGCGGCTTGTCAGACGCATCGAAAGCTTACCGCATCAAAATTCTGCGCGGCGACATAAAGAACCCGAAAGTGTATCTCTACAACATATCCACTTTGGAGGATATCCGCAACAGCAATCTGGTGCTGCAGTCGAACGACATAATTTTTGTCGAAACCCGGCCGAAATATATCAGACGGGTGCTTTCCGAGATAACACCATATGTCTCGCTGATTAACACCGTTTTGCTAGTTTATATGATGACTAAGGACTTATGACAAAAGCGAAACGCATACCGATTATCAACGACAAATTCGATTTGTCAGTTATGCTGCAGATTCTGTCGAAATGCTGGTGGATTTGCATTCTGCTACCAATCATAATGGGCGTTCTGGCATTTCTATATCTGCGTTATACTCAGCCGGTTTACACTGCATCATGCATCATTCAGATAAATGAGGAGAACCGTACATCGGACATGCTGAATGTCTCAACATCGTTCAACCGCACCGATTTGCCGAAAACCATTGAACTGATGCGCTCGAAAGAGTTCCTATCCGAGGCGCTTGCAGGCCTGCCGCTTGACATATCTTATTACAACGAAGGCACTTTCCTATCGTTCGAGATGTATCCAGAGGCGCCATTCAAAATCGAGATGTCGGTACAAGGCGGCGACTTATACAACCGGCCGTTCTATGTCGATTTTATTGATACCACAAGCGCAAAAATAACCTTCAAGCAGAAGCATGCCGCTGAAGGTCAGACAATAAGCCTTGGAGAATGGGAGCAAGTGGGCAACTCTGTTCTGCGCTGCATAGCCACCCGCCCCGACGATATTCTACACCACCGTGCTGACCGTCCAAACGAGCGCTACTACGTCATTATAAACAACCCAGAGCAGATATTTCCGGCGCATAACCGCAACTTGCAAATATCGTTGCTGAGCTCGGCCGCGCAGACAATAAAAATAACATACACAGGAACTTGCGCCAATAAGACATCGAGCATTGTGAACACCATTGCCGAGGAGTATCTGAAATACGACGTAAAGAGCAAACGTGAGGGCTCGGCCAACATCCTGGCCTTCATCGATGAGCAGCTGAAATCGATTTATTACAGCCTCGACGAGACCGAAAAGCAGATTCAGTCGTTCAAAAAAGAGAATAAGATAAAAAGCAAAGACGACCCAACGTACGCGGCTTCAAGCACGAAAATTGAGGAGCTTGAGAAAAAAATAGCCGAACTTGACTACGAGCTCCTGGCTCTGGACCAAGCTAAAGTGCGTTTGAAAACCAACGGTGAGATAAACACTTACGAGATTCAAGCCTCAATGGTCGGCACCAAGACGGCAGCAAGCATGGGCAACATTCTGCCCAACCTGCAGCGCATTATCGACGAGCGCCGCACCCTGCTCAACAACCTGACACCCGACAATATCAAGGTAAAACAAATTGAGAATCAGCTCGAAACACAAGTGAATCTGACACTCGATTTCATCAATATAACAATTGAGCGCATAGGCAAACAACGCGCCGAATATCAAAATCAGATAAACGAGATTCACAAGTGGATGTTCAGCGAAAAAAGCTACGACGAGCTTGAGTACGCACGTTTGCAGCGGATGTACAACATAAACGAGAACTACTACAACCAGCTTATCGACAAGAAGGCCGAATACCTGATTTCGCAAGCCGGTTACATATCGCGAAACCGCATACTGGAGCGCGCCACAACACCTACAGCGCCCATATCGCCCATAGCGGCCAGCATCTACTCATTGTTCATCGCATTAGGCTTTGCTATCGGATTCATTTTCTTAATAATAAGATACTTGATGTATAACGACATCACCTCGGTCGACACCATAAAGAATTACACATCAACACCTATTTTGGGCGTTGTTCCGCAATATGACGAGCATGTTGCCGTGTCGCAGCTGCTTGTGGGCAAAGACCCGCACTCGCAACTGTCGGAATCGTTCCGCGCCATAAGGTCGAACCTGCGTTTTATGTCACAGGGAGCCGAGGCCAATGTCATCACCGTCTCATCGACGGTGCCGGGCGAAGGAAAAACCTTTGTGGCGATAAACCTTGGCGGAATAATAGCCACTTCGGGGCAGAAAGTAGTGCTTATCGATTTGGATTTGCGCAAACCTCGAATCCATTTGGGCTTCAAGGTGGATAACTCAAAGGGAATGAGCACCATACTAATAGGCCGTCATTCGATTGAGGAGAGTCTGCACCACACTGAAATTGAAAACTTCGATTTCCTGACAGCAGGCCCAATACCTCCCAATCCGGCAGAACTGGCCAACGGCGAGGCAATGCACACTTTGATTGACAAACTGACCACAATGTACGATGTCATCATAATCGATACTCCGCCAGTGGGTGTTGTATCGGATGCCGTGCTCAACCTGCACCGCTCAAACTACCCTATTTACGTGATGAAAGCAGGCGTATCGAAGCGTCAGTATATTGAGAATATAAACGCATTGCGGGCCGAAAAAGGCATGGACAACCTGTCGATAATACTGAACGGCGTCGATTGCAAAGTGAAAAAATACGGCTACGGATATGGATATGGGTACGGTTATGGCTACGGATACGGTTATGGTTACGGATATGGCTACGATAAAAAACCAAAAACCACGAAACAAAGAACATTGCTGGCTCGTATAGCAGACAAAATGAAAGGCGGTAAAAAATGAATTTCAATATTTTTCTGATTGTCTTTTTTGTCGTGATGCTACCTGCAACAATGTGCATACATCACTATTTCCTGCAACGTTCGACAAAACAAAACATCAAAAAATATAACATCTCGGCTGAGCGGTGGGCCTCGCAACGCAAGCCCATGCTTGGTGGCGCCGGTTTTATGGCCGGATTTGTGATTGCGGTTGTGGTATGGTTCTTTGTGAGCGACAACTTTGGACAGCAGTGCGAAAGGCTGCATATCGGAATCATAATGTCGATTGTGCTGGCGTTTGTCATGGGTCTTGTCGATGATATTTTCAACACCTCTCCTACCTTCAAATTCCTGATGCAGTTTGCCGTCAGCCTGATTCTAATCTATTCGGGAGTTTATATCGATATTTTTGATAGTCAATATCTTAACTACACCTTGACGATATTTTGGATTGTCGGGTTGATGAACTCGCTCAATATGCTCGACAATATGGACTCTGTGACCAACACCATGTGCGTCATTGTGCTTTGCGGTGTTCTTGTAACCATGTTTGCCGGGACATACGACAGTTTCTTCACATTGATTATACTTGGCTCTTTGGCGGCCATGCTGTCGTTCTACCGCTACAACTGGCATCCGTCAAAGATGTATATGGGTGACAACGGCTCGCAGTTTCTTGGCGTGCTAATGGCCATAATGAGCATCCGCTACTTGTGGAATCCAGCGGCTGCACAGATGCAGAATCAAGTTTATCCTTTCTTGATTGTCTATCTTGCTTTCTTAGTGCCACTTACCGATACAGCAACTGTAACTGTAAACCGACTTATGGAAGGCAAATCGCCTTTTGTGGGCGACACCAACCATACAACGCACAATTTGTCATATCGCGGTTTGAGCGACCGGCAAGTTGTTGTGGTTCTGGGTATTGTAAATTTGCTATCGGCAACGGCAGCCGTTTATTTCCTGCTTGTGCCTCAACAATCGGCATGGCCTCTGTGGACGGCCGGAATTGTCGGAATCATAGTGTCGGGGCTGCTTTACGCCAATACAAAAATCGCCCGGCCAAAAAACAATTAGAAAATCCTTCTCATGCGAAAATCAACCATTGTTTTATTGTTCCTGCTGACAATAATTGTTTCCGGAGCTGTGTCGTTTGTTGTTAGCCGATATGCCGGCCAAACCAGCGTGCAGCCGCAACACACCACCGACATCGACGAGTTTCCCGATAATCTGACATTTATGGGAGAACAAGTTCCAATTCACAATTTCGATGTCCGCGAAGCCCTTGACCGCGAGTTGCAAGTGAACCGCTTGTGGCACTCGCAAACCATTCTGCTGCTCAAACGCGCAAACCGCTATTTTCCTATTATTGAGCCAATTCTGAAACAATATAATGTTCCCGACGATTTAAAGTACATTGCCGTTATCGAGAGCGCGCTCACAAATGCGGTGTCGCCGTCTGGCGCAAAAGGTTTCTGGCAGTTTCTGCAAGGCACGGCAGGCGACTTCGGCCTTGAAGTGAACGACGAGGTTGACGAACGATACAACCTTGAAAAATCGACAGTTGCCGCCGTTAGATATTTCAAAAAGATGAAAGACAAATTCGGCTCGTGGACAATGTCGGCGGCGGCGTACAATGTGGGGCGCACCAATCTTATCAAATTTTCTAGCCAGCAGAAAAGCGGCAACTACTACGATTTGGTGCTTGGTGAAGAAACCGAGCGCTATGTGTTCCGCGCCATTGCCGTGAAGCAAATTTTTGAGAATCCGCAGAAATACGGTTTCTACATTCCCGACAGCAATCTGTACAAGCCGCTACCTTACAAGACGGTTGTGGTTGACACCGCCATTCCTAACATTGCTGATTTTGCACGTGCGCAAGGCACCAACTACAAGATGCTTAAGGTTTTGAACCCGTGGCTGCGAAGCACCAAACTAACCAACAGCAAACACAAATCGTATAAGATAAACATTCTTGACCCAAAATTCCGCCAGATTGTTTTCGAAGACACAACAGAACTGGTGCTGCCTGTCGATTTGGAATTGAATTAATGGAAAGCGTTTAAAATTTAGAGTTGAGAGAGTATAAAATTAATCTCCCATTACTCATTTAACACTTACCTCTTCCCTCCCCTACAATTTAATAATATTGCTCTTAATGGCGTATTTCACCAAATCGACGGTGCTTTTCAAATTGAGTTTCTGCATAATATGGTTTTTGTGCGTCTCAACGGTGCGCACGCTGATAAACAGTTTGTCGGCAATCTCCTGATTGCTGAATCCGTCGCCCCAGAGTTTCAGAATCTCAATCTGACGGGCGCTCAAAGCCTCCTCGTCATTATCATCACCAACGGGTATGTTGGTTGAAATATAGCGGTTGAGCAGCAGTTGGGTGATGCTGTCGCTGTAATAGTCGTGGCCTGCACGAAGTGAGAAAATGGCTTGCGCCAGTTCGCCGCCAGTTGCATCAATTGTGATGTAGCCTTTAGCCCCGGCCTTAATTGAGCGCAGAATCACATCATCGCGGTTGGCGTTTGAGAGAAGCAGTATTTTCAGTTTCGGGTACTTGAGCATTGTGTCAATGATGAAGTTGAGTTCGGCTGTCGAAAGTTCGAACATATTCACAACAAGCACATGCACAATGTGTTGTTTCATCTTCTCGAACAACGTCGTCTTATCACTGGTGGCAATTACAACCTTAATATCGGAATAGTTTGACAGATAAGCCGTTACGCTTTCAAGAATCAATTTGTGCTGACTGAATAACCCTACAAATACCATAATAATCTCATCGTTTTTTTGTTCACTCTCACCGCAGTGCAATACTACTTTTTTTTCGGCTCTCTACAAAATGTCAAAAGCTACCCTCAAGTTTTTTTGGTAAGATTATCAAAAAATATATTTTCGTATATCTAAATTATTTCTAAAACTTTAAAATTATGGCTTATTCAGAAACAACTACTGTAGGATACGGCAAACGCCTATCCGGTTCATTGAAAGGTATTTTAATCGGCTTTTTATTGCTGATTGTCGGCACTGTTCTGCTTTGGTGGAACGAAGGCCGCGCTGTAAAAACCGCCCGCTCAATCAAGGGTGCTTATGAGCAGACAATTAAGGAGACGCCCGATTTGTCGGCAGTTAATGCTGAACTGAACGGCAAGATGATTTGCGCTCCAGGTCTGGCAACCACTAACGATGTGGTTTCCGACCCATTCTTCGGCATCAGCGCCAACGCTATCAGAATTGAGCGTAAGGTTGAATTCTACCAATTTGTTCAAAAATCGGAGACAAAAACCGAAGACAAAGTAGGTGGAAAACAGGAGCAGACAACAACTTACACCTACAGCGAAGAGTGGGTTTCGTCGCCTGTCAACTCCAACGATTTCAAAGACAGCAATTACAAAGGCAAAAACACTGTGGTTATGAACAATATACGCAGCGATAAGATGCAGGCTCAAAATGTGACAGTTGGAGCCTACACACTTCCGCAAAGCATGGTGTCGAGCATATCGGGCGGCAAACCAATGTCTGTCAGCTTGTCGGCTGAGAAGTTAAGTGAGCTGAACAACACTGTCGCACAAGCACTTGGTCAAAGCGATGGCCAATTTGTAACGGTTTCAGGCAATCAGATTTATTTGGGCAAAAACCCGAACTCACCAGCTATCGGTGACATCAAAATCACCTTTACTCAAGTTGACCCGACCGATGTAACCATTTGGGCAAAAGTGTCGGGCAGCACATTTGAGAAGTTTGTAGCCAGCAACGATTACAGCGTCGGCGGCCTTTATATGGGCACAAAAACGCTAGACCAACTTAAAGAGCAAAGCGAAAGCGCCAACTCTGTTCTCACTTGGCTGTTCCGCCTGGTTGGTTTAGTGATTGTATTCTTTGGCTACAAAGGTGTCTTCGACATTGTTGTAACACTGCTGAAAGTGCTGCCGTTCCTTGCAAAAATCGCCAACGTGGGTGTAAGCATTGTGTGCGGCGTGTTAGGCTTGGCATGGTCTCTGATAATAATCGCTATAGCTTGGCTGTTCTATCGTCCGATACTGGCCATTATTCTGATTGCAATTGTAGTCGGTCTGTTCGTCTTCCTGTCGAAACGCTCGAAAGACGCACCAGTTCCTGCCGAACAAGCATAACACAACATATTGATATACATAAAAAGGGCAGATTTCGGTCTGCCCTTTTTGTTTTTGCCGATAAAGGCATGAAAAACTCTCACTCCTCCCCTTCAATCAATAAAAAATCCGCCACACATTGCTGCATGGCGGATTATTCTAAATATTTAACAACTTAAATTCTTATCCAAGGATAGCTTTTACACCCGGAAGAACCTTACCCTCGATAGCTTCGAGCAATGCGCCGCCGCCAGTTGAGATGTAAGAAACTTTGTCGGCCAAACCGAACTTGTTGATGCAGGCAACTGAGTCGCCGCCACCGATAAGCGAGAATGCGCCTTCTTTAGTGGCATCAGCAATAGCGTTGGCAATGGCTTTTGAGCCGGCAGTGAAATCGTCGCACTCAAATACGCCTGCAGGACCATTCCAAAGAATAGTCTTTGCGCCCTTGATAGCGTCAGCGAATTTCTTTTGGCTCTCCGGACCAGCGTCCAAACCTTCGAAACCGTTCTCGATAGCGTTCGACGGGCAAACCTTAACTTGAGCACCCGGTTTCAGTGACATTGAGTCGAAGTCGAAAGCGTTGGTGACAACAGAGTCAGTACCAAGTACCAGGTTAACACCTTTCTCTTTTGCTTTCTTCATAACGTCGAGAGCAAGGTCGAGTTTGTCTTCCTCGCAGATTGAGTTGCCCACGTTGCCGCCTTGTGCTTTGGCGAAGGTGTAGGTCATACCGCCGCAGAGAATCAGGTTGTCAACCTTATCCATCAGGTTCTCGATGATGCCGATTTTGGTTGATACCTTGCTACCACCCATGATTGCGGTGAACGGACGTTTGATGTTGCTCAGGATGTTATCGACAGCCTGAACCTCTTTCTCCATCAACAATCCAAGCATCTTGCTGTTAGCGTCGAAGTAGTCAGCGATGACAGCTGTTGAAGCGTGTGAACGGTGAGCAGTTCCGAATGCGTCCATAACGTAAACATCGGCGTATGAAGCCAGAGTTTTTGCGAACTCTTTCTGTTTAGCCTTCATCTCCTTCTTGGCTGCGTCGTAGTTCGGATCGTCTTTCTCGATGCCTACAGGTTTGCCTTCCTCCTCAGGATAGAAGCGAAGGTTCTCAAGCAACAGAACATCGCCCGGTTTCAGGGCTGCGGCTGCGTCGGCTGCCTTTGCGCAATCAGGTGCGAACTTAACTGCAGTGCCAAGAGCGGCTGCAACAGCGTCAGTAATCTGACCAAGTGACAGTTTTGCAGTTACTTTGCCTTTCGGCTTGCCCATGTGCGACATGATGATGAGTGAACCGCCGTCAGCCAGCACTTTCTTAAGTGTCGGCAGTGCGCCGCGGATGCGGGTGTCGTCGGTGATTTTTCCGTTCTCGTCCAATGGAACATTAAAATCCACGCGGACGATTGCCTTCTTTCCTTTGAAGTTGAAATCGTTGATTTTAACCATTTTATTAATTTTTAGATAGTTAGTAATTCAATTACTGTTTTGTTTGCAGTTTCTGCTTTGAGTGGCAAATATAACAAAAGCCTATTGCAAAAAAATCAATGCCGACACGTTGCCCCGACATTTCACTCAAATAAGTAAATCACTTATTTATTGCAAGTTATACAGCATTAAAACATCTGATTTTCAAAATAATTGCTGACAAAGGTCAAAAAATCGAATATCATTAGGCAACTTTCACAGATTTTTTAAATTTGCGATGTTCATTAAACATTCGATAAATGAAATTTTTGAAATATATCCTTATTTCGGGCATTGCAATGCTCTTTTCGTGCATCAATGCCAGCGCGCAATCATCTGATTACCAGTCATTAAAAACACTCAAACCGGACATGCAGCGCAAAGTTATGGCCAACGAGCTCATGGTTTCGCCTGATAATAAGTATCTTATAGTGAATTATGGCAACAAGCCGACATTCATTGTCGCATATAATATTGAGGACTGGACACAAGCTGCCGCATTCAGGCTTACCGACTGGGTTGAGTTTTCAAGTGCTTACGTCGATACCACCAACTCGCAATTCTATGTTAAAACGGGGCGCATATCGTCGGAATATCATCGTCTTGACATCAAGGAGAAAACGCAGGACATTGTGCCGTGCGACATCACTCCACGGCGCTGCCCGGTTATCGAACTCAAGGTGGCCATAAAATCGGTTTACACCATCGATAAAAAATACTTCGTAACGATAAACAAGAAGAACAAACGCGAGGTAAAAGTCTATGAGAAACGCGCCCAATAGCCGTTTCCTAATTTGCATCCGGGGTTGACTATTTCGCATAAAAAAAGCCGACCAAAACAATTTGACCGGCTGTGGTAGCGGGGGCAGGACTCGAACCTACGACCTCCGGGTTATGAGCCCGACGAGCTACCAACTGCTCTACCCCGCGATATATCTTAAAGAACGACTCTTTCCTTTTTTGCGACTGCAAAAGTCCGGCTTTTTTATCAAAAAAACAAATTTTAATTGCGTTTTATTTTCGTTTTCGGACAAATCTTTTTCCCGTTTTTAGGTTTTTCGACACTCATTTTTCAAATTCTTTCGTATTTTTCGCATCTTTAATATAGGTAGCAAACGAAAACTAAAAACATAAACTTCCGCCATACAGCGTTAACGTTGTGGCAAAAGCGAAAAACAATAACCAAAATCGAAATTCGAAAATCAAATAATTATGAGAAAGTTAAAAAGATTATTCGTGGCAGTTGCAACCTTGCTTGCAGCAACAATGACAATGGCCCAATCGGGTTTCAATTACCAAGCAGTTATCCGCGATTCCGATGGCAATCTTTTGTCCGGACAGGAGATATCGCTTCGCATAACACTGCTCAACAGCAGCGGCTCGCTCTATCAGGAGCGGCAGGTGGTAACTAGCAATGCCTACGGCGTGGTCTCGATTGTTGTGGGCAAAGGTCAGGTTCTCTCGGGCTATTTCGACAAGATTGACTGGAGTAAAGGCGGCATTAGCATGAAGACCGAGTTCGACCCCAATGGCGGTGAAGCTTACACCGAGATAGGCACGACCCAGCTGCAATCGGTGCCGATGGCCGAGTATGCCAAAACAACCAGCGCGGTTGAAAATCCGAAAAACATTAAGATACAAGCCACAAACGAGACCGGAGAAGAAGATGCTCTGTTTGAGGTGAAAGACAAAGACGGCAATGTTGTGTTCGCCGTATATAACGACGGTGTCCGCGTCTATGTTGACGACACCAAGCCCAACGGCGGCAAGGCTGCCAAAAGCGGATTCGCTGTGGCGGGCCGCTCGGGAAAAGCAGGCGAGGGCAACACCTATTTTGCCGTGAACGACGAGGGAACGCAGGTTTATGTTGACGACGACCCAACCGACCCGGGCAAGGCCGCCAAAGCCAAATTCGCCGTAGCAGGAAAGAGCGGCAAGGATGACGACAACTATCTGATTATAAACAAGGCCGGTACGCAAATCTATGTTGATGACGAAGACTCAGACAAAGCCGCAAAAGCCAAGTTTGCAGTAGCAGGCAAAAGTGGTAAGACTGACGACAATCTGTTGGTTGTGAACCAGTCTGGTACAAAAGTTTTTGTTGACGATGACCCAACCGACCCAGGCAAGGCTGCCAAGGCCAAATTCGCTGTAGCCGGAAAGAGCGGCAAAGCCGATGATAACTATCTGGTTATAAACAAGGCCGGTACACAAATCTATGTTGACGACGAGGACTCAGACAAAGCAGCCAAAGCCAAGTTTGCCGTAGCCGGCAAAAGCGGTAAAGCCGATGGCAGTGTTGGTGACAACTATCTGGTTATCAACGACGAAGGAACAAAAGTGTTTGTTGACGGCGTGAATGGCCAAAAGGCCGCCAAAGCTCAATTTGCCGTGGCAAGCGTGCGCAACGGCAAGGCCGAAACCGCCGAAGATTTCTTCCTTATTAATAAAGACGGAACACAGGTGTTTATTGACGAGGATACTCATAACGGCAAAGCAGCCAAAGCCAAGTTTGCAGTGGCCAGCGTTAAAAGCGGCAAAGCCGATGACGACAAGGCCAGCGTTAATCCCAACTATCTGGTTATCGACTCCGACAGCACACGTGTTTATATCGACAACTCTAACGGCAAGGCTGCCAAGAGCGGATTTGCGGTGGCCGGAAAGAGCGGTGGCAAAGGCAGCAATGTTGATATGCTGAAAGTTACAAAAGACAGCACCCGCGTATATGTTGAAAGTGGTGCCAAGGGCGACAAGAACGGTTTTGGCGTAGAAGGCAAAGATGGTGAAGGCAAAGATGGCGAAGAAGGAGTAGAAGGAGAAGAAAAAGCTACAGCAGGCAATAACGGCTTTGCCGTGTCGGAGAAAGGCGCAAGTGGCAATGCCGGCTACATGAATATTACCGCTGATAACTTCTTTGCAGGCTACGATGCCGGTAAGAAAACAACAGGCGCCAATAACACATTTGTTGGAAACAAGGCCGGTATTGCCAACACTACTGGCGCAGATAACGTTGTGATGGGTAATAATGCCGCACTAAAAGCTCAATCAATGACTCGCTCGGTTATTATTGGACCAGAAGCAGGTGAGGGCTCATCAACATCAACTACGACAGAGGACGTGTTTGTCGGTTATCGTGCAGGTTGGTCTAATACAAAAGGCGCTCAAGATGTTTTCTTGGGAAACAGAGCTGGTTATTGCAACACAGAAGGTAATTTCAATGTGTTTATAGGCGACCATGCGGGATATTACAATAAAACGACTAATTACAATGTATTTCTCGGGTATTATGCCGGATATAGTAACACGGCATCTAATAACACATTCCTTGGCTATCAGGCAGGAAGAGCCAACACATCAGGTGCAAACAATGTGGTTTTGGGTACAAACGCAGGATATACAAACACCCAAAGTTCCAACAACGTGTTTATAGGTAACTTGGCAGGTTACACAACCAAGGGTACTGGCACAATGACTGTTACAAATCCGCGCACAAACACGAGTGAAACCATTTACAACGGCTCAAACAACGTGTTCCTTGGCAATCAGACTGGTTACAGCAACACCACCGGTTACAACAACGTATTCCTTGGCAACAACGCCGGTGTTAAGAACACAACAGCCAGCAACAACGTGTTCCTTGGTTACAACGCAGGTATGAGCAACACCACAGGCGCAAACAATGTGGTATTAGGAACTCAAGCGGGCTATACTAATAGCTTAAGTTCCAACAACGTGTTTATAGGCAACTTGGCTGGTTATACCACCAAAGGGACATCTACCATGTCAGTTACAAATCCGCGCACAAACACGAGTGAAACCATTTACAACGGCTCAAACAACGTATTCCTTGGCACCCAAGCTGGTTACACAAACTCTACAGGTTATAACAACGTGTTCCTTGGTAACAATGCCGGTCTGAAAAACACAACAGCCAGCAACAACGTGTTCCTTGGTTACAACGCAGGTATGAGCAACACCACAGGCACAAACAATGTGGTATTAGGTACTCAGGCAGGCTATACAAATAGCTTAAGTTCCAACAACGTGTTTATAGGCAACTTGGCGGGTTACTCAACCAATGGCACAACAACCGTTTCTGTTTACAATCCAATTTCAGGCTCAAGTGAAACCGTTTATAATGGCTCAAACAATGTGTTCTTGGGCAATCGTGCAGGATATAGTAACACTACAGGCTACAACAACGTATTCTTAGGAAACAATGCCGGAGGAAAAAACACAAAAGCCAATAATAATGTGTTTTTAGGCTACAACAGCGGAGCGGTGAACACCGAAGGAGAGAGCAACGTGTTCCTTGGCAATTATGCCGGACGATACAACACAACAGCCAGCAACAACATATTCTTGGGATATTATGCAGGCCTGAACAACACCACCGGCGGCAATAACGTTGTATTAGGCACTCAAGCTGGCTACACAAACACCGTAAGCTCTAACAACGTGTTTCTTGGCAATAAGGCCGGTTATAAAACAAAAGGAACCGTTACTGTGACGGTTAGAAATCCTCGCACAAACACGGATGAAACAATCTACAATGGCTCAAACAACGTGTTCCTAGGCAACGAGGCCGGTTATAGCAACACAACAGGCTCTAACAATGTATTCTTAGGCAATTATGCAGGTGTGAAAAACACCTCCGCAACCGACAACGTGTTCTTAGGGTTCACCACAGGTGCGTCAAACACAACAGGTAGCAGCAACGTATTTGTTGGCAACAAATCCGGTTACACTAACACTGGCGGTATAAACAACGTCTTCCTTGGCACCGAAGCTGGTTATAAAACACAGGGTGCGCCTGAAGAAGTACATGACGGCGATAACACTTATACTGATTATAAAGCTTCAAATAATGTGTTCCTTGGTTACAAAGCAGGTCATGAGAACACAACAGGTCAAAGTAATATATGCATTGGCAGCGAGGCCGGATATAGTAACACCACTGGCGGAAGCAACTTCTTTGCAGGTGAATATGCTGGTCACTCTAATATCGATGGGGGGGCCAATGTGTTTATAGGTAATTCGGCAGGAGTAAATTCTACTTCTTCCGATATGAGTGTGCATATTGGTAATTATGCCGGCTATAATGCCCAAGGCTCTTCTAATGTTTACATAGGTCTGTCGGCAGGATACAATACCAATAGTATAAACAGTAGTAGGAATGTGTTTATAGGGCAGAGTGCCGGTTCAACCACAACATGTCAAGCATCTGTAATTATCGGCACCGAGGCAGGTTATAGTGTCGGAAATGCTTGTACGGTGGTTGGCTGTGGGGCTGGAATATATAATACAGGGGCAAGGAACGTTTTGATTGGAGCCGGAGCCGGAGGTGGTAGTTATGAATCTCCTATTACCGGTAGCTATAATGTATTTATTGGTCCTGGTGCTGGTGCACAAGAAACTGGCAGCAACAGACTGTATATAGCTAATAGTAACACAACTACGCCGCTTATTTATGGAGAATTTGATAACAGCAGGTTATATGTGAATGGAATTTTACGCCCGGGAGCTACGGGAAGCTACGATTTGGGCGGCTCAAGCTATAGATGGTCAACTATTTATAGTGTTAATAGTCTAAATTCTTCATCTGACAAACGTTGGAAAACAAATATCACGAACATAGAAAATGCGTTGAGTAAGATTCTCACACTCAATGGTGTAACCTACAATTGGCGTGTGGATGAATTCCCCGAGCAGCATTTTGATAGCAACAGACATGCCGGTGTGATTGCGCAAGAGGTGGAAGCTGTTCTGCCAGAGGCTGTTGAGACTGACGAGAATGGATTCAAGTCGGTTACATACTCTAATTTGGCACCGCTTCTTATCGAAGCCATGAAAGAGCAGCAAGGCATAATTGAGAGCCAGCAGGCCAAGATAGACAACCAGCAGCAGCAGATAGACGAGCTGAAACGGTTGGTTGAGGAATTGCTGAAGAAATAATAACATTGTAGGGGTGCAATGCTTGCGCCTGCAATGCAACCAGCCCCAACGGGGCGACATAACACAGGCAGGGGCGTAAGCCCCTGTTTTGTTGTTGCCAGTCACAAACCAAACCCGGAACGGGTGGCACACGCAACCGTAAAACCAATTGTGTCACCCCCTTTGGGGTTCAATCGGCATAACGTATTGTTTAACCGGGGTTCACACCCCGGCCTATGATATGCCACGCCTTCGGCGTTATTTGGGAATTGCGCCCAGCAGCGGAAATTTTAAGAAAATCGAATTAAAAATTCATGGTCATGCCGAACTTGTTTCGGCATCTCTGCCAATAACAGAAGATTCTGACTTCCGTCAGAATGACGTTTTTTGTCATGCTGAACTTGTTTCAGCATCTTTGCCAATAACGTAAGATCCTGACTTTCGTCAGAATGACAATATCTTCAAAATCAAATTTTTATAAATTTTCTTTAAAATTTTGTTGAGATTTCTCGCGAAGCGATAACCATATAAAAAACGCTCAGTACTTACGTTTTAGTTTTTCGTTTACGTTATGTCAAAGTATCAGCGTCTGTCCCCCTCCACCGCCTTCCGATAGCACTTGCGGCACAGCGGCTCGTAACTGTCGGTCTCGCCAAGCAGCACAAGTTTGTCGGTTTTGGCCAGACGGTGCGAGAATTGCGCCAACGCGCCGCAATGCACACACACAGCGTGAACCTTGGTAACATCTTCGGCTACGGCCATAAGCTTGGGTATCGGGCCAAAAGGCTTGCCCATGAAATCCATATCCAACCCGGCCACAATAACACGTATACCACTGTCGGCCAGTTGGTTGCAGACATCAACCAGTCCGTCATCGAAAAACTGCGCCTCATCAATACCCACCACCTGCACATCGCCTACAAGCAGCAAGATGTTTTGCGGGCTTTCAACCGGCGTCGACTGGATGCTGTGCTCGTCGTGCGACACCACATCGGTCTCTGAGTAGCGCACATCTATCTTAGGCTTGAAAATCTCAACCTTCTGCCGGGCAATCTTGGCGCGCTTCATGCGGCGGATAAGCTCCTCCGTCTTACCCGAAAACATTGAGCCGCAAATCACTTCAATCCTACCCTCGCGCGTGCCGTCTTTCTCCAAAAACATATCGATAGCCAAAAAATTAGATGTTCAACAAATATTGATTCAACATCAATAATTATTTTTGGCAAAATAAATCTTTATCGAAAGCGATGCAAACAAAAAATCTAATTAAGATAATCAAGGCCGAGTCAACGGTTCTTGAGTCGATGATTGAGAACCTGCCCGATGACGGCAATGTTCAGAGCTATGAAGTTGAATTACTGATAAATAAGATTCAGGCATTGAACGATATAGCCGTTCATCTTTTACCTGAAGGACAAAACACTGCGGAAACCAATATTGATGCCGAAGTAGAAAAATACCGCAAATATGCCGAAGACGCTCAAAAGGCGGGAGAAGAAAAATCCGAACATGCCGCGCGATTATCGGGCAAAAGCTGGATAAGCGCACTTTCGAAAAAAGTTGCTGAAGATAACGCCTCTAAGAAATTTGCCGAAGCCGAAGCCGCACGAAAAGTTGCAGAAGAATTAGCCAGCAAGGCTGAAGCCGAAGAACAAGCTCGAAAACAAGCCGAGGCTGAAGAGGAAGCACGCAAAGCAGCGGAAGCGGAGGCGGCACGTCAAGCCGCCGAGGCGCTGGCTCGCAAACAAGCAGAAGAGGAAGCTGCGCGCAAAGCTGCCGAAGAAGAGGCTCGCCGAGCAGCCGAAGCCGAAGAAGCCAGAAAAGCAGCTGAGGAAGCCGCCAGAAAGGCCGAGGAAGATGCGAAAAAAACGAAATCGCTGGCCGAGGAGCTTGCCGACAACACTATCAATGTTGAGCACACATTCGCAGAATCGGACAATCAGGCAAAAGAGACCGAGACAAAACAAACAGTTCAGCAGGAACAGCCGGCTACTCTGGCCGACAAATTCCAGCAGCATGTGCCGTCAATTAACGATGTGCTGGCCGGACTCGAAAAGAAGGCCGACATTGCGTCGCGCTACAACAAACGCCCGATAACCAACCTGCGGAAAGCCATAAAAATAAACGACCGCTTGCTGTTTATCAACGAGCTGTTCAATCACGACAGCGTCCAGTACGAGCAGACAATCGACATGATTGAAGGAGCCAGCGGAATAGACGAGGTGCTGGCCAAAATATTCAGCCAATATCAATGGAATCAGGAAGATAAGACAGTAATTGACTTTCTGGAACTGATTTACCAGCGATTCAAAAAATAGCGGCAATGGGGAAATTGTTTTTAGTGCCCACTCCAGTCGGCAATTTAGAAGACATCACTTTGCGCGCCCTTAGGTTGCTCAAAGAGGCCGATTTTGTTATGGCTGAGGACACGCGCACATCGAGAATCTTACTGAACCACTACGAGATAAAGAACCGGCTGATACCTTTCCACAAATTCAACGAGCATCAGCAGGTGGCGCATTATGTCGAGATGATTGCCGCGGCGAAGTCGGCCGTACTGATAAGCGACGCCGGAACACCTGGCATTTCCGACCCCGGCTATCTTCTTGTAAAACACTGCATAAGCAACGACATTGAGGTGGAGTGTCTGCCCGGTGCCACAGCTTTTGTGCCGGCACTCATCAATAGCGGATTCGCCAGCGACCGTTTCTGCTTCGAGGGTTTCCTGCCGCAGAAAAAAGGCCGTCAGAAACGCATTGAGGCTTTGCGCGACGAGGACCGCACAATGATTTTCTACGAGTCGCCCTACCGGCTGATAAAAGCGCTGGAGCAGTTTGGCGGCGTTTTCGGCAACGAACGCATGGTGTGCGTATCGCGCGAAATATCGAAACTGCACGAGGAGAATTTCCGCGGCAGCATAACCGAAGCCATTGTACATTTTACCGAAACCGGAGTAAAAGGCGAGATAGTGATTGTGGTTGAAGGTGCGAAAAATGCCGACCGGATGCATGATGATAACGATTTTTAATATATTTGACTCATTATTGAGCATTTGTTTTGAGTATCTGTAATGACAAAAAAGTTAAAAACCGTAATTATCGATGATGAACCAGACGCCAAGGAATCGCTCATGTCGTTTCTGAACGACAAATATCCCGATTTCGAGATTCTGGGCACGGCTAATTCAGTAGAGTCGGCTGTCAAACTGCTGACAACCACCGCCCCCGATTTGGTTTTCATGGACATCGAACTGCCCGACGGCAGCGCTTTCGATATTTTGGAGCGAATCACCAACCGCAGTTTCAGTGTCATTTTTGTCACAGCCTACAACCAATACGCAATAAAAGCCTTCAAGTACAGCGCCGTCGATTATCTGCTTAAACCATTCGATTTCAACGATATGGATGTGGCGATAAAAAAAATAACGCAAAAAGAGACGCCGAAGGTGCAGAACGAAGAGAAAATTGAGACACTGCTCCAGAACACCAAAAAGGAAAAACCTGTAAAAATTGTTCTCGCCACTTCCGAATCGATTGATTTTGTGAATATTAACGACATAATCCACATACAATCGGACGGCAATTACTGCACACTGCACATTAAAGGCCGCGACAAACTACTGGTTTCGAAAAACCTGGGCGAGTTTGAGGCGATGCTTGAGGATTATCCGTTTTTCCGCACGCACCAGTCGCACATTGTCAATCTGAATTTTGTGCAGAAAGTGTCGCGCTTCGACGGCGACATTGCTATGGAGGGCGGCTCAACGGCCATATTGTCGCGGCGCAAGCGCAACGAGTTTATGTCCGCCATGTCGGCTAATATTCAGCACGATATGTAAAGCGCAAGTTTATATTTGATTTTAAATTCTTTTTTTTGACATTTGCCCCGCAAATTGATACTATAATGAAGATAAAAACGTCTGTAATTGCGCTAATACTGCTTGCAATAATACCATTTGGTGTTAACGCTCAGTCAATCAAGGGAAACGACAAGATAAAAACCGATGTCAGAATGGTGACAGGGTTCAGCAAGCTGGTAGTCCAGGGGCAAGCCGAGCTCTATCTGACGCAAGAAGCCACTGAAAATGTGAAAATAGAAGCCGATGAAAATCTTTTGGAACTGTTCCAAACATCAGTAAACAACGGGGTGCTATATGTGATAGTTCCAAACAACATAAAGAAAGCCAAGCAGATAACAATATCGGTGGCCTACAAAAGTTTGAAGCAAATAGTGCTGATGAATGAGGTGGAGCTGAAATCGAACCGCGCCAACACCTTCGACGATATTGAGATAATCTGCGGCAACAACGTAAAAGTCAATTTCGAATTCACAGCCAAACACACAAAAATAAAGACTCAGGATTTCAGCCAGGTGTCGCTGCGTGGCTATACTGAGAGTCTGACTGTGGAATCGTCGGACGATACCGAATTCAACGCTTTCGACATGCAAACCGACAATTGCGTAGTTGTAGGGTCGGGTTATGCCGAAGTTTCGGTGAATGTGAAGAAATCTCTGTCAATTGTGATGTCGGGCAGCAGCAACCTGTATCTGCTTGGCGAGCCGGCCATTTCGCAGCGCATCTTCACCAGCTCGGGATTGATAACCAAACGTAAAACCGGAAATTAGCAAACTGGGCTTCACGCCACAAAATCAGCTATCAATTTGTTGAAATCCGCTTGCCGTCCGTCGGCAAAGGCAACCTCTATTGGCAGACAATATAGCGGTATTCCGGCAAAACCGTCAAGCAAACAGCCGCCTATCAGCCGCATGGCATCCTTCTCGGTAACAACAACCATTTGCGAACCTGACTTCTGAAACACTTTTTTGATATTGGCAACATCGGCCACGGTAAAGAAATGGTGGTCGGGGAACTCTATTTTTGTCACCTCAGCGCCTTGGTTTTCAAGATATTGGTAAACACGTTGCGGTTGCGCTATGCCTGTGGCAACGGTTATTCTGGTGTCTTTCAACTGTTTTGCTGCTTCAGCGCCATTTAACGGCTGCAGCTGGCCGTAAGCGAATTTTGTAAAGAAAACCGGTTGGTTATGATTGAGTTTCAGCCTGTTTGAAAACAGCAGCCGGTCGCTTTCGGTCAGATTATCGGGGCATTTGGTGACAATCACAATGTTGGCACGACTAATGTTGCGCCGCGGTTCGCGCAACCGCCCAGAGGGCATCATCATGTCGTTGAATATAGGGCGGTTATAGTCGACCAGCACTATCTTCATCCCGGCGTTCACTTGACGGTGCTGAAAGGCGTCGTCGAGCAAAAAAACATCGGGGGCATTGCCGCCGTTCAAAAGCGCGTCAATGGCGTGGGTGCGCACCTCATCAACTACAACTCGGATTTGCTGGAACTTGCGTTTGATTTGCAAAGGCTCGTCGCCAACATTTTGCACATCGGCATCGGCCTCAACCTCAATGTATCCAGTTGTCCGGCGCCCGTAACCACGGCTCACCACAGCAACTTTTTTACCAGCCAGCAGCCGCACCAGATACTCAATATGCGGAGTTTTGCCCGTGCCGCCAACCGTCAGGTTTCCGACACAAATCACGGGCTCAGTGTATGATTTTGATTTCAGTATCTGGCAGTCGAACAACTTGTTACGAATGGTTGCCACCGCTCCGTAGACAAGTGAAAATGGCAGCAGCAGATACTTCAGCATAATCAATGTATTGTGACAATATTCTCCATTCGCGCCTGAACGCCTTGCGATTTGATAATTGAATTGACACTGCTAACCGATTTGCCGAACTCACCAAAATAGCTGTTGATTTTGCGTGCAAGCACCTCTTCTCCAAGCATTTTCATAATGGCTTCAATGCCTTCTTCCTGCTTTGGATAATCAACCAGCGCGTAGTTGCTTACACCGGCAATGTCGGCGGCTGTTTCAATGGCTTTTGTCAAACCGCCAAAGTCATCAACCAAGCCGATTGCTTTGGCATCGAAGCCGCTCCACACACGGCCTTGACCTATCTCGTCAACGCTATCGGGCGACATATTGCGGCCATTGCTGACGCGCTCAACAAAAGTGCTGTAAACGGTTTCAACAGAGTTTTGTATCACCTTGCCTGCCGCTTCCGATATTGGTTTGTAATTGCTACCCAAATCGCTGAGTTCGTTTGTCTTAACCACTTCCGTATTTATTCCCAACTTGCCATGGATAAGTTTTTCAGCATTTGGGTACAGACCGAAAACGCCTATTGAGCCGGTCAGCGTCGACTGGTTGGCGATTATCTTGGTGGCGGCGCATGAGATGTAGTAGCCGCCCGAAGCAGCATAGTCACCCATTGACACAACAACTGGTTTCACTTGTTTGGTCAGCTCTACCTCTTTCCAGATGATGTCGCTTGAGAGGGCGTCGCCGCCAGGTGAGTTCACGCGCAGCACAACAGCTTTTACCGACTCATCGGTTCTGACGCTGCGCAACGCCTCAACAAATTCCTTCGGTGTTATCGAGGCTTCGGTGCTGTACATGCTAGGCTCGCGCTCAATCTCACCTGATGCGTAGATGACAGCTATCTTCTCTTTCTGCTTGAAATTGACTGGTTTAGCTTTTGAATATTTTTTTACCGACACAAGACTCAGATTGTCTGCGTCTTTTGCTCCGGCTGCTGCAGCAAGGCTGTCGAGCATTGCTGCACGATAGTCAAGACCGTCTATAAGGTTCAGTTTCAGTGCCTGATTCACTTCAAAAGCGGCAAAACTGTCGGCAATCTTGTTAAGCTCTTCTTTGCTGATGTTGCGCGAAGCCGAAATATTGTCGAGCGTCTGATTCCAAATCGACGACAGCAAAACCTTGTATTGCAAGCGGTTGGCATCGCTCATCTTGTTAAGAATGTATGGCTCGACGGCGCTTTTGAATTTTCCATGTCGGAATACTTGCATCTCGACACCTAATTTGTCGAGAGCGTCCTTGTAATATGTTACGCTTGCCTGCAACCCCTTAAATGTCAAGTTGCCAAGCGGATTCAGAACAATCTTGTCGGCTGCCGAAGCCAAGTAGTAGCTGCCCTGCGACATATCGTTGGCGTAGGCATACACAAATTTGCCGCTTTCCTTGAAATCGACCACAGCCTCGCGTATCTCGTTGATAGTGGCGAATCCGGCATTCAGGTTGTCGTTGTCGATAAACAATCCCTTGATGTTCGGGTCGGTTTTGGCGCGGTTTATGCTCTCCAGAATCTCATTAAGTCCAGCGCTTGATTCTGAACCACTTATCATAGTTGAAATATCAAAAGAGTTGTTTGAGCCGCGGTCGGCAATCTCCGATTTGAAATTAAGATGAAGTACAGAATTCGGTTTAATCACCACATTTTTTTGTCCGCCACCTATTGATGCGGCAATGCCTATCATTCCAAAGAAAAGGAAAAACGAGACAAATGAATAGAGCAGCAGCCCCAAAAATGAGGCTAACACATTAAGCAAGAACTGTTTCATATCTGTTTATGATTATTTATGATTATTATCTAATAAATTGTGATGCGTTTGAATACTCGCAACCTACATAAAGACCGACGCAACCGTCGACTTTCTTGGCGGCAGGAGCGACATACACTTTAATTGTGATGCTCTGAGTCTTAACCGGTGTAGCCTCCCAGAATTGTTGGTCGGAGGTGCGGCTGTCGAACACCAAATCGTTGATTGATGTGGTCTCGCGGCTCCAAATGGTGTCTTGGATTGTCTGTTCGCCAATCTTTACTTTCTGACCGTTTTTGTCGTACAGATAAAATCCGAGCGGGTCTTTTTTGTAGACTGGAACTTTCTTTTCCTCAACACTTTGCACTACGCGGGTAAATTTTTTGCTTGGCACGTAAATCTGATAGTTGAGGTTGCCCAGTTTCTGCTCGCCTACGACAAACAGACGGTAATTCTGCTTCGAGTAGAGCACCACATTCAAAGTAATGGAGTCGCCCGTGTTCAACGGACGGAACAGCGACTGGCCTCTGTAATCGAATTTTCCTTTCAGTTCGTTACTGGCCAACTTCTTCTTTGAGCAGTTCTGCCCACTGGCGCCAAGGCACGACATAATCAACACCGATGCCAACGCCACTGCGAACGTTCTGTTTATTATCTTCATAATCATACAATTACATTATAATTCTTTCGCGAGCATCCGATACTGCATTCACAATGTCAGAGAACTGTTTCTGTGTCAGCATTTTTCCTTCGTTCTGATAGTTGACATCGTATGCCGTTTGAATAGCTTTTATCTCTTCGAGCAGTTTCGCAACATTGCGGTCCTGCTTGTTCTGCTCAAGCAATTCGGCCAGATTCTCAAGGATAACCTGGTGGTCTTCAATAATTTCCATTGTCTGCTTGTCAATCTTCAAATCGCAAATGGTTTTGAGGCACAAGTAGATGCTCTCAATCCACGAACCAGCAACAACAAGGCATTGAATATCGCCAAGACCTTGTTCCTCAATATAGTTAACTACCTCATAATACGATTCGGCGGTTATGCTGATAAGCGTGTCGCTTTCCGACAGATTGTCGAGCACGCGGTCGGCAAGTTCCTTGTTCACACCCTCGTAAAGGCCAACCTCAACCGACATATTCTTAACCATGTTGAAGTAAACCAGCGTGTTTTGCGAATCGCCCAAAATGCAGCAGTATGCCATATCCGATGCGTAAACACCCATATTCACAGCTTGCTGGTACTGAGTGATATATCGCTGCGAATTGATTGGCTTGTTTGGTAGTTCCATTTTGAACGGAGCTTTTATGCGCTGCAAACGCAAAAACATCTCCAACGGCGAAGGAATCTTATAGTTTATGAGACCTTTCTGCTCATCAAAAAATACATCCTCCACATTCAATTCATTCAAAGTTTTCTTTTGTGTGTTTCCTTTGTTGTTGCCTGCATTATTGCACGAAGCGGCCAATCCCAAAACGGCAACTGCCAATAATAAAGTCTTATAAATGCGATTCATATCTGTATGTTTTTAAAATTTCTAATAATTTGAGTGTAAATATATTCACTTTTTGTCTGTTTTATCAATTTCGAGGCATCTGATTTCAAATTTTTCGCCGTCGAAAACTCCGTAGCTGAAGTGTGTGAGCCAGTCGCCAAGCATCACAAAGTGCGTGTCGGGCTCAATTTCTTTCTCAACAATTATATGCCGATGCCCGAAAATCATATAGTCGAAATGCTCTTTCGATGCCAATTCTTTGGCATACATATATATGTGTTCCTTGTCATCGCCCATATAAGGCGGAGCCACAAGTCCCTTGCCGTTTCGGCTTGAGTTTGACCACGAGTGGCCAAAGCGCATTGCAAGATTGGGATGCAGAAATGTTGAGAAAAGGAACTGCGCCACTTTGCTATGAAAAATTCCCAACAACAGTTTATACGACCATTCGCCAGGGCCTAGTCCGTCGCCGTGAGCTATATGGAATTTCTTTCCGGCTATCTCAGTTGAAAACGGTTCAAAATGAAGTGTGGCGCCAATCTCGTCGTGCAGATAGCTGAACGCCCATACATCGTGGTTACCGGTGAAGAAATGAACCTTGACACCAAGGTCGACAAGTTCGGCGAGTTTGCCAAGCGTGCGCACAAAGCCTTTGGGTATCACGAATTTATATTCGTACCAGAAATCGAAGATGTCGCCAACCAGATAGAGTTCGGTAGCATCATTTTTAATAGAATCAAGCCAGTTCACAAAGAGATGCTCGCGCCATTGCGATTGCTCGGGATTCGGAAATCCCAAATGAACATCTGATGCGAAATAAACCCGTGGCACGACTGCTATTTAATAAGTTCGGCAAGTTTTGTATTTAATTCCGACGGAGTTAGATTTTTGGCTATCACCACACGGTTGCCGTCAATCAGCGCGTTGAACGGCACCGACTCCACGCCAAGCTGCCGTGCGGCACGACTGTCCATATAGTTCAGCTCGCTCACGTGGTTTATCCAAATTAGCCTATCCTCACGTATTGTGTTTTTCCAGTCATCAAGGCTTCGCTCAAGCGCCACGGAGTAGATGTCGAACCCGCGATTGCGATAGGTGCGGAAGACTCTACGCAACTCAACGTGCTGTTCGCGGCACGGGCGGCACCAGCTTCCCCAGAAGTTCACCAGCACATATTTGCCAGCCAACCTTGACAACGGAATAGTATCGCCGTATGGGTTTGGCATTGCCAAATCAGGCATTGTGTCGCCAACGGCTATGCCACCGCCGCGCTTAGGCCGCATCACACTGACGGCTTTTGCCAGTTTCACATAGCGGTCGAGCATAGTGGTTATGGCTATGGTGTCGTAGCGGTTCATCAAAGCGGTGTCAACCATTTCGAAGAATTCATAATCCTTCTCAATATCAAACAAATTGGTACGCAACCCCAACTTTGACGACAGAGCCACATAACTTGCCAACGAGCCCGGCTGCCGACGGATGAACTGCTCATGCGCCTGACGGTCGGCTTTCAAAACAGAATCGGACTGCTGCCTTACGCTTTCGATTATCTTGTTCAGATTGCGGCTCAGCTGATTGGCCATATAATAATGGTTGAGCGTGTCGAGCACATAGTTGCAAAGGTGATGTTGCTTCAGCAACGCACTCAGTCTTTCCGACTCTGCAGAGCCGCTAACCTTGTAACTTTCAACAAGATTCGGATAAGATGCCGACACAACAACACTTTCATCGGGACACGGCAGAAGGCGGATATTGTTTTCAGGCTCGATGTAAAGCACAAAATCCTTAGGCTCAACACTTTTCTGGCTGAATCCGAACTGTCCATTCTCGTCAATAAGAATAGAATCGGGCTTAAGCCCCATTTGTGTCATGTCGATAATTTTCAAATACTTGCCTTGTGCGCCAGCAATCTCGCCCGACACATTAATGTAATGTTCAACAGCCGGTTCTGTATGGCAGGCTGTCAACAATAATGCACAAACCGATGCGCGAATGAGATTCTTACTCATTTTAGTTTCTCTTTAATTGCTTTTGATTCAGCCTCATAACCAGGCTTATCGAGCAAAGCGAACATATTCTTCTTGTACGCCTCAACGCCTGGCTGGTCAAACGGATTGACATCAAGCAAATAGCCGGAAATTCCACACGCAATCTCGTAGAAATAAATCAGTTGGCCAAGATAATAGGCGTTGAGTTGCGGTATTGACACACGGATGTTTGGCACTCCGCCGTCCACATGCGCCAGAATGGTGCCCAACTCGGCCATTTTGTTCACCTCGTCGATGTGCTTGCCGGCAAGGAAATTCAAACCGTCAAGGTTCTTTTCGTCGGATGATATCTGCAGACTTGAGTTCGGCTTGTCAATCGAAATAACAGTCTCAAACAGACAGCGCTGGCCTTGTTGAATGTACTGTCCCATACTATGCAGGTCCGATGTGAAATCGACACTTGCCGGGAAAATACCTTTCAGTTCCTTGCCTTCGCTTTCGCCATAAAGTTGTTTCCACCACTCGGCAAAATAGTGCAGTTTGGGGTTGTAATTGGCTGTTATCTCAATGCCCTTTCCCTTGCGATAAAGAGCGTTGCGGGTTGCTGCATAAACGGCTGCCGGATTTTTCTCAAAATCGATGTCGGCTGTTGTTGATTTCTCCATATCGGCAGCACCTTTCACCAGCTGGTCGATGTCAAATCCGGCAACGGCTATCGGAAGAAGACCTACCGGAGTGAGCACGCTGAAGCGTCCGCCTACATTGTCAGGAATGACGTATGTCTTGTAGCCCTCCTGATTTGCCAAAGTGCGCAGCGCGCCTTTCTTGGCATCGGTTATGGCAACAATGCGTTTCACAGATTCGGCCTTGCCAAATTGAGCCTCGCAGTCAGCTTTAAGCACTCGGAAGGCAATGGCCGGCTCGGTTGTGGTTCCCGATTTCGATATTACAATGATACCCCATTTGCGGGTTTTCAGTACAGATTGCAATTCAGTCAGATAATCCTCGCTGATATTTTGTCCTGCAAAAATCACAAGCGGATTCTTGCGTGGCTTAAGCTGTGCAAAATTATCCGACAACGCGTCGATTACAGCTTTTGCGCCAAGGTATGAGCCACCGATGCCAATTACAACAACCACCTCACACAATTCGCCTAACTGTTTGGCTGTTGCTTTTATGTCGTTCAGTTCATTTGCGCTAATCGACGACGGCAAGTTTACCCAGCCCAGGAAGTCGCTGCCCTTGCCAGTTCCCTTATAAAGTGTTGTGATATTTTGTTTTACAGCATCCTTGTATGCCAAAATATCGGCATTACTGATGAAGTTTAAGGTTTTTGAATAATCAACCTTCAGATTTTCTGACATAGCTTAAATAATTTATGATAGTTGTTCTGTTAACTCTTTGATTGTCTGTTTCGGAGACTTTCCTTCGTACAAAATTGAATAGATGCTTTCCGAAATAGGCATATTCACATTGTGTTTCTTGTTAATCTCGTGAATACACTTCGACGCATAATAGCCTTCGGCCACCATATTCATTTCATTCTTAATATGTTCCACCGAATAACCTTTACCAATCATTGTGCCGAAATAGCGGTTGCGGCTGAATTGCGAATAGGCAGTTACCAGCAAGTCGCCAAGGTAGGCGCTGTCCTTTATGTCGCGGTTGATTGGATAGACGCAATCGGTGAAACGTTTCATCTCGCGTATTGCATTGGAAATTAGCACTGCGAGGAAATTATCGCCATAACCTAGACTCAGGCAGACACCTGCGGCAAGGGCGTATATGTTTTTCAACACAGCGGCATATTCGGTTCCCAGAATATCATCGGAAATGATTGTGCGCACGTAGCGGTTGCGCATCTTGGCGGCCACAGCTTCGGCTTTATCCTCTTCAGTAAAAGCTATTGTTATGTATGAGAGGCGCTCCAGCGCAATTTCCTCGGCGTGGCACGGACCGGTTATTATACCGATGTTGTTATAAGGCACCTTGTGCATCTTGTGCAGATAGTCGCCAACAAGCAAATTATCGCCTGGCACAATGCCCTTGATAGCCGAAACCACCGTTTTTTCGCTGAGCGACTCTGTAAGCGGTTCCATTGTCGATTTCAGATATGCCGACGGGGTTACAAACAAAATGGTGTCGCTGTTGCGAACCACTTCGTTTATGTCAGATGTCAAGTTCAGATTTTTAGTATCGAATTGCACCGAGCTGAGATACAACGGGTTGTTGCCGTTCTTCTTCATATGTTCAACAGCTTCTGGTGCGTGTATATACCAATTAAGAGGTTGCGGATTTTCCTCTATGATTTTAGCGATAGCAGTAGCCCAACTGCCGCCGCCAATGATTCCAATTCGTCCTAATTCAAACATTATGCAATATTTTTATGCGCAAATATATAACTTTTCAAAAGCCACTCTCCCAACCTTGCGCCGAAATGCGAGTACTGCCAGCCACACGTCCCATAAGAGTATAAACTCCCGGTTCGTTGGTTATCTGCCCGATGATTGATATTTCAGGCATGTTTCCCGCTATTTCAACCTGTTCGGCAGGAATGGTGAACAACAACTCATAGTCCTCACCTCCGTTCATAGCAATCAGCGTCGAGTCCATATGCAGTTCGTTGGCAACAGTCTCCGTCTGTTCGTCAACCGGCAATTTGCTCTCATAAATCTTTACTCCGCAGCCTGATTGCTTGCAGATATGCAACAATTCCGACGAAAGTCCGTCGCTTATGTCAATCATCGCGGTTGGTGTCAAACCTGTTTCCTTCATACGATTGATAACATCGCGGCGAGCCTCAGGTTTCAACTGACGGCCAATAACATAATCGTATTTTGTGAGGTCAGGTTGCGATGTCGGATTCACCATATACACCTCGCGTTCACGTTTAAGTATCTGTAATCCAGCGTATGCACCGCCCAAATCACCTGATACACAAACCAAGTCGCCGACCTTTGCTCCATTGCGCATTACTGCCGCACCACTATCTATCTGCCCTACAGCCGTAATGCTGATAACAAGTCCGGTAAGCGAACTGGTAGTGTCGCCTCCAATCAGGTCAACATCATAACGCTCGCACGCCCGGCGGATACCGTCGTAAAGCTGTTCAAGCGCCTCAACCGAAAATTTTGATGACACCGCAAGCGACACTGTTATCTGTTTGGGTGTTCCTCCCATAGCGTAAATATCTGACAAATTGACTACTACGGCTTTGTATCCAAGGTGTTGCAATGGTGTGTAAACCAAATCGAAATGAATGCCTTCGGCCAGCAAATCGGTAGTGACAAGTATCTCTTTTCCTTCAGATTTTATGATTGCGGCATCGTCGCCAACACCTTTAATAGTTGACGGATTGCTGATTTTGAACGGTTTGGTGAGTTTGTCTATCAACCCGAATTCGCCTAAAGCCGATAACGGAGTGGCTGTTTTTTTGTTTTCTGACATTTTTCTGAATTTAAATTACAATGCAAGCGATGGCAAATGTAATTCGAAAAAATAATGAGTAAGCCAATTATTACTATCTTTGCGCAGAAAAACAGAATTTATGTCACGTTTATTGTTTGCAGCAATGCTGATTTTTTCAGGTTTGTGCGCTAAAGCCCAAACAAACGACTTGTTTCTTCAGTTGAACGAGCAGCACGACGGCTATGGGAAAATATCGGTTTTGCAAGACACAAAACTCTATAAAATGGTTGACATTTTTGCTGATGCCAATAAACGCGATGGTATGAACGGTTACCGCGTGCAGATTTTTTCTGGTTCAGGACAGAATGCACGCGCCACAATGCTCAGCATCAGCCAGCAATTTCTGCGCAACTTCCCCGATTTCGACAATGCGCAAATCTATACCGAATATAAAGCTCCGTACTTTAAAATGTGCGTTGGTGATTTCCGCAGCAAAGGTGAAGCCAATGCGTTCTACCATAAGATAAAAGGTTTGTATCCTGACTCATACGTGGTAAAAGCCAAAATCAAATTCCCAAAGTTGGCTGACGAAACAGCAAATAATTAGGACATTTCCCTTCCCCTCGCCAATTCACACATATATAATATGTGTCAATCTATTTATGGGTTATGCATGAACCTTCCTTATAGCATTTCACTGTAAATCAATTCATTTTAATTAAAGTGATTATACAGTTGAAATTTTAACATCCAAATGCCGTGTTTTTTGCCTCCACGTCTGTTTTTAGCAACCGAAAATTGTTAGCTTTGCCCAAATTTTAACTGACATTTAATTAATAAAAATCAGACTATGAGTAATTCTTGTTTGTCATCAATTGGGAAGAAGCTGATAATGAGTATATCAGGCCTTTTCCTAGTTCTGTTTTTGCTGTTCCACATGTCGATGAATGTGGTGGCAATTTTTAGTGGTGAGGCTTACAATGCCGTGTGCGAATTCCTTGGCGCCAACTGGTACGCCTTGGCTGGAACACTTGTTCTGGCTGCTGGATTTGTATTCCACATTGTGTACGCCTTCATCCTGACCATTCAGAACCGCAAGGCTCGCGGCGTTGAAAGATACGCTTGCCAGGAGAAACCCGCCACTGTAGAGTGGGCATCGCAGAACATGCTGGTGCTTGGCTGCATTGTATTTGTGGGTTTAGCTCTTCACTTGAGCCAGTTCTGGTACAAAATGCAGTTTGCCGAGATTGCAGGCATCACCACCAACCAGTTTGGTGTGGCCGACGGCGCAGCCTGGATGCAGTTCTACTTCAGCAAACCGCTGATTGTTGTCTGCTATCTGATTTGGTTCGTGGCCATCTGGTTCCACCTCGGACACGGTTTCTGGAGCGCACTTCAGACCATCGGCTGGAACAACAAGGTTTGGATTGACCGTTGGAGATGCATCTCGAACATTGTAACTACAATCATCTTCTTGGGCTTTGCCGCAGTTGTGATTGCCGCTTACATTAAATCGCTTTGCTGCTAATCGATTCATTGCTAACTATTTTAATTTGAAATAATATGTCAACTATAGATTCGAAAATACCAGAAGGTCCAGTAGCTGAAAAATGGACCAACTATAAGGCACATCAGAAACTTGTCAATCCTGCCAACAAGCGTAAACTCGACATCATTGTCGTTGGTACAGGTTTGGCTGGTGCTTCGGCAGCTTCTACTCTTGCCGAGATGGGTTTCAACGTTCTGAACTTCTGCATTCAGGACTCACCGCGCCGCGCTCACTCAATTGCAGCTCAGGGCGGTATCAACGCAGCAAAGAACTATCAGAACGATGGTGACTCGGTTTACCGTTTGTTCTACGACACCGTTAAGGGCGGCGACTATCGCGCTCGCGAGGCCAACGTTTACCGTTTGGCAGAGGTGTCGAACAACATTATCGACCAGTGCGTTGCGCAGGGCGTTCCTTTTGCTCGTGAATACGGTGGTTTGCTTGCCAACCGTTCGTTCGGTGGTGCACAGGTAAGCCGTACATTCTACGCCAAAGGTCAGACTGGCCAGCAGCTTCTGCTTGGCGCTTACTCATCGCTCAACCGCCAAATAAAGGCAGGAAAAGTGAAGAGCTACAACCGCTACGAAATGCACGATGTGGTTATGGTTGATGGCCGCGCACGTGGTATCATCGCCAAGAACCTTGTAACTGGCAAATTCGAGCGTTTTGCCGCTCACGCAGTTGTTTTGGCAACCGGCGGTTACGGCAACACCTACTTCCTTTCGACAAACGCTATGGGCTGCAACTGCTCAGCTGCAATTGCCGCTTACCGCAAAGGCGCATACTTTGCAAACCCGTCATACGTTCAGATTCACCCGACTTGTATCCCTGTTCACGGTGACAAACAGTCGAAGCTGACACTGATGTCGGAGTCGTTGCGTAACGACGGCCGCATTTGGGTTCCGAAGAACATCGAGGACGCAAAGAAACTTCAGAAGGGCGAAATCAAAGGCTCTGACATTCCGGAAGAGGACCGCGATTACTACTTGGAGCGCCGCTACCCGGCATTCGGCAACCTGGTTCCGCGTGACGTTGCCAGCCGCGCCGCTAAAGAGCGTTGCGACAAGGGCTTCGGCGTAAACAACACCGGTTTGGCCGTATTCCTTGACTTCTCGGAGGCTATCAACCGTCTGGGTATCGATGTTGTTCGTCAGCGTTACGGCAACCTGTTCGATATGTATGAAGAGATTTCGGACGTTAATCCGGGCGAACTTGCAAAAGAGATTAACGGTGTTAAATACTACAACCCGATGATGATTTTCCCGGCTATCCACTACACAATGGGTGGTCTTTGGGTCGATTATGAGTTGCAGACTTCAGTGAAAGGTTTGTTCGCCATTGGCGAGTGCAACTTCTCTGACCACGGTGCAAACCGCTTGGGTGCTTCGGCTCTGATGCAGGGTCTGGCCGACGGATATTTCGTTCTGCCTTACACCATTCAGAACTATCTGAGCGACCAAATCACCGTTCCGCGCTTCAATCCTGACAGCAAAGAGTTTATCGATGCTCAAAAGAAATGCGAGGCCGATGAGGATGCTCTGATGAACATCAAGGGTAAACGTTCGGTTGACTCTATCCACAAGGAACTCGGCCACATTATGTGGGAGTATGTTGGTATGGGCCGCACCAAAGAAAGCCTTGAGACAGCGCTCAAGAAACTGAAGGAACTTCGCAAAGAGTTCGAGACCAATCTGTTCATCCCGGGAACTAAAGAAGGTATGAACATTGAGCTTGACAAGGCCTTCCACCTGAAAGATTTCATTGTGATGGGCGAGCTTATCGCGTTCGACGCTCTGAACCGCAACGAGAGCTGCGGCGGACACTTCCGCGAGGAGTACCAGACCGAAGAGGGCGAGGCTAAACGCGACGACGAGAACTACTTCTATGTTGGTTGCTGGAACTATCAGAACAGCGACGACAAAGAGCCTGAACTGCTGAAAGAACCACTTAAGTATGAGGCAATTAAAGTTCAAACTCGCAACTATAAATCTTAATTAACTCTTTAAAGCAAATAAGAAATGGCTACAGATAATATAATGAAAGTGAACTTGAAGGTTTGGCGTCAGGCCGGCCCGAAAGAAAAAGGCGGTTTTGTAACTTACGAGAATGTTGAGACTACGCCCGACACATCGTTCCTTGAGACTTTGGATATCTTGAACGAAAGCTTGATTGAGAAAGGTCAGGAGCCAATTGTGTTCGACCACGACTGCCGCGAGGGTATCTGCGGAATGTGCTCGCTCTATATCAACGGTCACCCGCACGGCCCGGCAACTGGCGCAACCACTTGCCAGCTCTATATGCGCCGCTTCAAAAATGGTGATACAATCACTGTTGAGCCGTGGCGCTCGGCTGCGTTCCCTGTTATCAAAGACTTGATGGTGAACCGCAACGCCTTCGACCAGATTCAACAGGCTGGTGGCTACGTTTCGTTCAACTGCGGTGGCGCACAGGATGCCAACGCTATTCCAATCTCGAAGGTTGACGCTGACGAGGCTATGGATTCAGCTACTTGTATTGGTTGCGGTGCTTGCGTTGCTGCCTGCAAGAATGGTTCGGCAATGTTGTTCGTATCGGCAAAGGTTTCGCAGTTTGCTCTGCTGCCGCAAGGCCGTGTTGAGGCTGCAAAACGTGTTAAGGCTATGGTTGCCAAAATGGACGAACTCGGCTTTGGTAACTGCACCAACACCCGCGCTTGCGAGGCTGAATGCCCGAAACGCGTTTCAATCAGCAACATCGCTCGTTTGAACCGCGAGTTTATCTGCGCAAAACTGAAAGACTAACAGTTTTACATAGTATAGAAAATCCCCGTTACCTGCTGGTGACGGGGATTTTTTTTGTGTAATTCAATCATATTCCCTATTTTGCATTGTTTTTTTGCAAAGCACTTGTTATGAACTTATTAAGAAAAATCTCGATAGCAGTGTGCATCACACTTGCAGCCAGTTCCGTGTTTGCCCAAAAAGGCGTCAAAGGTGTTGTGCGGAACCAAGACGGCGAGCCAATTATCGGTGCCAATGTATTTGTCAAAGGAACTACCGTGTCCACCATCTCCGGCTTGAACGGCGAGTTCCTGATTCCGGCCGACAGCAGTGCCGTACTGCTCATAACCTTCAACGGTTTCCAGAACCTTGAAGTGCCTGTGCGCGATTTGGCAACAGCCGACCTGAAGCTCAAGCCCGCAATTGTAGAAGACGAGGGCTTCTACGGCAACGACAACTTCTACAACCTGACAACATCTAACACTCTGGTTACAACCGCTGATGCGGCCACCGGACTTGAAACCGACGTCTATCAGTTTCTGCTTGGCCGCGTGCCCGGATTGGAGATAGTATCGGACGGCGGCAACCCGTGGGGCAAAGCCGGCTACCGCTTGCGCGGCGGATATTCGCCAACAGGTGACAACGGCTCGCCGCTGTTTGTTGTCGATGGCGCTTATTTCAAAGGCAGCGAGGCCATCAGCGCACTAAATCCCGCCGACATTGTTTCGATTCGTGTTTTGAAAGACGCTGCCGCACGAGCGCAATACGGCGACTTGGGCGACAACGGCGTTATAGTTATCAGCACGCGCCAGAAAGTCAAAAAAGCACTGACAGTCAGCTACGACGGTAACGCATCGTACAACACCTGCGATGAGACCGACGGCTACAAAAACTCTGTCAGCACCAAACACAACGCACGCGTCGAAGGTGTGGCCGGACCTCTACCCTACCGCGCCACTATCGGTTACAACATGATTAACGGAGTTATGGAAAACACCGGCTCCAACCGTCTTTCAACCTCAGTCTGGGTTGGTCCGTCGCTGCTCGACAACCACCTTAAAATCGACTTCAACGGATATTTCCGTAAATGTGATAACGAGGATATTTTCAGCGATTTATACTCACTTACAGAGAACGAAAACTCGGGCAACCCTAACAGCAACAACTTTATGGGCACGCTGAAAACCGACTACTCGCTCCACTTTTTCGAAGATTTGCACGTGAACATTCTGGCAAGCTACGCCAATACCAACACTAAAACATCAAGCACAATTTATTACGATGAAATCGGTGATTGGGAATTGATAGCAAAGAGCAAACATAACCGCTTTATGTTCGATGGCAACATCGACTACAACCACGAGTTCGACAAAGAACACTACATCGAACTTAAAGCCGGCGCCACGTTCTCACACTCATATTTCAATAATGAAATCAACGGGAATACACACAAAGATGAAGAATCGACATTAAAATCGTTCTACGGACAATTCAATGTGCAACTCAACAGATTCCTGCTTAATCTGAACAGCCGCTTCAACGACAATTCTGAATACGACAAACTGTCGGCGGCACTATCGCTTGGCGTAAAGGCCGGTAGCGCAGTGGTTATCCGCACAGGCTTCGGACTGCTTGGCTTATCAGTTGGCGACAAACCCGAATGGGCCAGCAATTTCAACACACTGAGCTACAATTTTGGTATCGATATAGGGAAACCACAGAAACGATTCTACAGCTCGCTCGATTTCTATGTGCATACCCATCCTTCAAAATATTGGAGCAACGGTTCGAACAATAACTATGACTATAACGATAACGATTACTATTACTATGACTATAACGATTACAACTATATTGAAAGCGGTTACAAGTGGATTTCGCTCTTTAATATCGGAGGCGAGCTGTCGCTTGGCGTGAAGCTGATTGACTCACCCAACGTGAAATGGCGCATTGGCGGCAACGCGAGTTGCAACGCCAGCTTCACCACCAAAGAAGACGACCTCAACTTTGAATATTATGATGGTACGGAATGGGGCACGAATCTGATTGGCGAGCGTCCTTTGGCCTATACTGTATATGAGTCGGCCTACAACGGCGAAAATCCGATTGAGGGTGTGTTTGTCGACAAAAACAATGACGGCAAAATTGACAATGAAGACCTCACATCGACCGACCTAAGCCCGATACCCGCTGCCATAGCCAGTCTCAACACCTATTTTGAGGCTATGAACGTTTATCTGCAAGTTGACTCACACGCCAGCCTCGGTCGCTACAACATTGTAAAGCAACAGGAACACACAACATACATCGGTACGGGCGACATCCACAACTCATCGTTCCTCCGCATCGATGACATTGTTCTCGGCTATCGGTTCAAAAAGCTGGGACCACTGTCGGGACGGGCTTATGCGGCTGTGCAAAACCCGGTTGTCATTACTAAATACGAAGGCGACGAACCTGAGATATTCTACGGCCACGACTATAAGCCCAACAACTACCAACGCCCCATCATTTTCAGTATGGGCGTCAAACTAAACATCAACATAAAAGACTGACACCATGAAAGCAAACAAACTGATATTGGCGGCTTTGGCGGCACTTTTGCTTGTCTCCTGTGACGATGACTCAAATGACGACAAAATACGCATCAACGGATTCGCAAACGAGAATGCCACCGTAATGGTTGACATAACCGACGGCACCTACCAGCTCTATTGGGAAAGCCCGATTTTCTACACCAACAGAAACCACGCCATAGGCAGCCCGATAGTGAAATACGATGTGTTTGTTAAACAGGCCGGCGCTTTTTTGGCAGAGACCAAAATAGCCACCGTCGAAGGCTCATGGCTGAACATTGCTGCCGACAAGGTGTCGGACGCACTCGATAGCGCCCAGGACTTTGAGTTTGTGGTGCGCATGGCCGACGAATCGCTTTCTAACCTTGTTGTTTACAACTCTGAAACACTGAATATCAACAACGCTGGCAACACCAGCGGCGATTACCTGATAGCTGTTACAGCAGTTGGCGAAGGTGAGGTTACAGGCGGAGGCTGGTACGACTATGGCGACCCATTAGTGCTCACTGCCACACCAAACTCTTCTGACTATCGTTTTGTTGGTTGGTATGATGACGAAACCGGCAGCTTTTACAGCATTGATAATCCTCTTAAAATCAATGTCACAGACGACATGAGCCTTATGGCGAAATTTTCGGGAGGCGTCTATATGACACCTTTGCAATTCAAAGACACCCCTTTCTATTTTAATAAATGGTTTACCGATGGAGCTTTATCATCACCACTTAAAACTGTCGAAAAGGTAGATGGTGAGAATCATTTTTTTGCTTACGCCCTTGAAGTTCCAAGAGCAGGAAACGATTGGGACGTTGAATTATGCAACGTTATGCATGGCAACAAAGGCCAAGATTGGGGCAACTATTTCACCTTTGACTGTGATGTCTATTGGGAAAGAGCTTCGGATAATGACAATGACACAGCAGAAATACATCTTTTGACTGGCAAACAAGGGTGGCAAGCATACCCTATTCACGACGACTGGCAATGGAATGCTGACGAAAACACTGAGCTTGTAACTTCTAACGCTGGTGGCTTCTGGGGTTATGTCCACAATCAACCAAGAAAAATTCCAAATAAGGAGTGGACTCATGTGTCATGGGGCGACAGGTTAAGAATTGGAAAAAAGGGTACAGAATATATTGGCATCCAAATAAACCTTACTAACACTGCCGGCACCAATAATGGCACATTCTATTTCCGCAATATTGTAATAAGCATGGGCAATTATAATTACATATTCGATTATTAAACACAATGCCGTCCATCAAGGGCGGCATTTTTTTGTTGTTTTCGTCAGCGTCAGTGTTTACGTTTTTTGTTTTCGTTTACGTTTCGTTAATTACCTTTGCCGCTGCAAAAAATAAAACATTATGTATCGTACACACACTTGCGGCGAACTCAATGCCGCTAACATAGGCCAGACCGTAACGCTCTGCGGTTGGGTCCAGAAAACACGCGAGTTGGGCGGAATGGCGTTTGTCGATTTGCGCGACCGCTACGGAATCACCCAGTTGGTTTTCGATGCCGACAAACCCGAACTCGTTCAGCAGGTGAAAGCCATTGGCCGCGAATTTGTGATTCAGGTTGTAGGCAAAGTCATTGAGCGTGAGAGCAAAAACGCCAAGATGGCTACCGGCGACATTGAGATTGCCGTCAGCCAGCTCACCATTCTGAACCCGTCGGAAGTGCCGCCATTCACCATTGAGGACAACACCGACGGTGGCGACGACCTGCGTATGAAGTACCGCTACCTCGACCTGCGCCGCAGCGCTGTGCGCAAGAATCTTGAGCTGCGCCACAAGTTCGCATTTGAGGTTCGCCGCTATCTCGACGAGCACGGCTTTCTTGAAATTGAGACACCGGTGTTGGTCAACTCAACACCCGAGGGTGCCCGCGACTTTGTCGTTCCAAGCCGTATGAACCCCGGACAGTTCTACGCTCTGCCCCAGAGCCCGCAAACGCTCAAGCAGTTGCTGATGGTTTCGGGCATCGACCGTTACTTCCAGATTGTCAAGTGCTTCCGCGACGAGGACCTTCGTGCCGACCGTCAGCCAGAATTCACTCAAATCGACTGCGAGATGTCGTTTATTGAGCAGGAGGACATTCTCGAGATGTTCGAGGGAATGAGCCGCCACCTTTTCAAGGCATTGAAAGGCATCGACCTTCCGAAACTGCCGCGTATGACGTGGGCCGACGCAATGAAATATTATGGTTCCGACAAGCCTGACACTCGTTTCGATATGCGCTTTGTTGAACTGATGGACGTGCTGAAAGGCCACGGCTTCGGCGTGTTCGACAGCGCCGCTTACATTGGCGGTATCTGCGCCAAAGGTGCCGCAACCTACACCCGCAAGCAGCTAGACCAGCTGACCGAGTTTGTCAAGCGTCCGCAGATTGGCGCCAAGGGTATGGTTTACGCCCGCGTTGAGGCTGACGGCAGCGTTAAGTCGAGTGTCGATAAGTTCTACACGCAGGATGTGCTTCAGCAGCTCAAATCGGCTATGAACGCCGAGGCCGGCGACCTGATTCTGATTTTGAGTGGCGACGATGCAATGAAAACCCGCAAGCAGCTTTGCGAACTTCGTCTCGAGATGGGCTCACAGTTGGGCTTGCGCGACAAAGACAAATATTCGTGCCTGTGGGTTGTCGATTTCCCGATGTACGAGTGGAGCGACGAGGAGCAGCGTCTGATGGCAATGCACCACCCGTTCACCAGCCCCAAACCCGAGGACATTCCTTTGCTCGACACCGACCCGGCCAGCGTTCGCGCCAACGCCTACGATATGGTTATCAATGGTGTTGAGGTTGGCGGCGGTTCAATCCGTATCCACGATGCCAAATTGCAGCAGAAGATTTTCGAGATTTTGGGCTTTACACCCGAGCAGGCTCAGGCCAAATTCGGCTTCCTGATGAACGCCTTCAAGTTTGGTGCACCACCGCACGGCGGACTCGCTTACGGTCTCGACCGTTTTGTGAGCCTGTTTGCCGGTCTCGACTCAATCCGCGACTGCATTGCCTTCCCAAAGAACAACCAGGGCCGCGATGTGATGCTCGGCGCGCCGGGCGAAATCGACCAGAAGCAGATGGACGAGTTGCAGATAAAAGTCGATTTGAAAAAGTAAATCAACAAGATAGACACAAGAAAAGGCTGCCCGATGGGTGGCCTTTTTTGTTTTTTAGAACGCAGATTAGTTTGTCATTAAACGAATCGAAGTTTATCTGTGCATTTTTGTCAAACACTATAAATCAGTTATTTTTGAAATGGTACATTGTGTGAGAATTTACTCAAAACTATTATTTTTAACCAACCATTTCGTGGATATCCACGAAATGGTATATAATCATAACATTTTATAAATAAATATATTATGGGTAGCAGACTTACTAAAAAGACAATTTCCATATTCGAAAGCATTAAGCAAATTGATGAAAATGGAATAGAATATTGGACTTCGCGTAGTTTGTGGAAGATTTTGGAGTATGCAGAATACAGGTACTTCCTTCCTGTTATTGAAAAAGCAAAACTTGCTTGTGAAAATAGTGGGGTAAGTGTTGCCGACCATTTCGTGGACATCCTCGAAATGGTTACGATTGGTTCTGGAGCAGAGCGCCAGGTGGATTCTGTCAAACTTTCCCGTTACGCTTGTTATTTGATTGTCCAAAATGCAGACCCGAGCAAAACAATTGTGGCTCAAGGTCAGACATATTTCGCCATTCAGACCCGTATTGCTGAAGTTCAGCAGATGCAGGAATATCAAACTCTATCGACTGAAGAAGAAAGACGACTATTCCTTCGCTCGGAACTTTTGAAACATAATTCTCAATTGGCAAGTGCCGCAAAAGACGCAGGTGTGATAGATTCCAGAGATTATGCAATTTTCCAAAACTATGGCTATCAAGGACTTTACGGTGGTATGACTGCCAAAGACATCCACGCACGCAAAGGCTTGAAAAAGAGCCAGAAGATATTAGACCATATGGGAAGCACCGAACTTGCCGCTAATCTTTTCCGTGCCACACAAACGGAGGAAAAGTTGAAACGCGAGAATATCAAAGGCAAACAAAATGCAAATATGACTCACTATGCGGTTGGCGCTAAAGTTCGCCAAACCATTAAGGAACTTGGTGGCACTATGCCAGAAAATCTTCCAACGGTAGAGAGTATCAAGGTCTTGGAGAAAAAACAACAAAAGATATTAGGACCAAAAAACAAGAAAAGTGACGAATAACCCTAAAATTTAACTATATCATTCATAATCATTTAAGATTTTTGATTGCTACCGATGGCGTAGATAAAAATCAAACCTCTTGTGATAAGAATAAATAATGCCGATACAATCAATAATACAAAATGAAATATAGAGATATACAACGATTATGGGGCGCAATAGTATCATTTATCAAGAAGTACCGTGCAATAATCCTTCTTCTATTTTTGTATGTTGCATTTGCATCATTTTGGGAAAAATGTATATGTGAAACATTGGTAGACAATTTCTTTTGCCACTTTAAGAGTAACATCGTTTGTGATATTCTATTCTACACAATCTCTTTATTTTTAATTGCTAATATTCCCCTTGCGATTGATAAAGGAATTAGCCAGTTCAAATTTGTAATATGCTTGGTATCATTATCATTTTGGCTTTATTACAGGTTTATATCGGATAAATTTGAATGGGTCTCTTTAACAACAATAGATATAGTCAAATACATAGACATTGTAGCCGTATATATAGTCTGTGTATTTATGCGCCACATTATCCAAAGAAATCCCAAACCATTTGATTATAAAGATGGATTTGTTATAGACACACCTATTGAAAATGAGAATGATGCCATTTCTAATAGACCAATTTTAGCAAAGGCTGCTATAGATAAAATTTTAGATACAAATACAGAGAAAGAATCATTCTCGTTTGGCATTGTTGCGCCTTGGGGAATGGGTAAATCATCTTTTATGAATATGATGAAAAGCCAGATTGAACAACGACATTCAGATGAATGTATCGTAATCAAATTCAATCCTTGGCTTTATTCAAACGATACAAATATTGTACAATTGTTCTTTGACGAGTTAAGTAAGAGTCTTAAACTATATGACAGTACTTTGGCAAAAGATTTTATTGATTATTCAAAAGCATTATCATCAATCGGAACTACAGAAACAAAAATTATTTCAACTATTCTTGGTTTAATAGGGAATAGTTCAAAGCTTGAAGACAAATTCGATGTCATAAAGGGGGCAATCAAGAAAATAGGGAGAAAAATAATCGTTTTTGTTGATGATATAGACCGTCTTGACTCAAGCGAAATTATTGAGATGCTGAAACTGATTCGTAACGTTTCTAACTTCCCCCATATGTACTTCATTGTCGCTTACGATAAAGAGTATTTATTGGAATGCCTAAAAGGAAAAATGCCAAATAAAGAATTGGAATTTTCAGAGAAAATTTTTCAGGTAGAGTTTCCTTTGCCTCGATTTACGGAGAAGGAATTAGTGGATTATATTTTAAAAACCATATCCGAATTAGTTGATGAAGGAGAAAGAAAAGATTTATTAGATGTTATGAATAATAAATTGGGGACAAGTCCATTTGACTCAATTTCAACCATTCGCGATGTTAAGCGAATCTGCAATTCTTTTAATACATCATATTCGAAACTTAAGGGAGAAGTAAATTCCAGAGATTTGTTTTTGCTTGAAATTCTTAAAAATAAATACCCTACAGTTTATTCGATATTAGATAAGGAACGCAAATTTGTCTTGAACGGGAGTGAATTATTTTGTGAAAATAGTGATAAAAATAGAGAACCAGATTTCTTTGATTTATTTGATGACATTATGCATAAATATGATTTAAAGAAATTTATAAAAGAGAATAAAGATTATTTACACATAAAAGAGCCTGACATAAAAAGGATTGAAAGTATACTGGATACACTATTTCAAAATGACGCGGTAACAAGCAAAAAGCGCATAAACAATATTCTATATACAGATAGATACTTTCAAATTTGTCTACTTGAATCGGATGTTTCAGATTTAGAGTTTGACAAAATTATTCAAAATAAAGTGGAAGAAATAAAACCCATTTTTAAAGAATGGGTGGCAACTAAATCAGTTTCGTTATTTGCAAAACTAAAAGGATTTAAAGCAAAAGATAAAGATGAGCATAAAAAACATATCCGTTTACTCTTGTATTTGATATCAAATTCACAAGCTGGTCCAGATTTTAATGAGATTACATATCTAATAAATGAACTTGGGAATTATAATGAGAACAAAAAACTTTTGGACGAAGACACAAAATTCATAATAAGCGCATTATGCGAAAACGGCTATAATAAGGGATTGGGCAGCTACCTTAGTAGTATTATTTTTGAGGGTGATATATGGGATTACCCTTTATCAAGAAACGAACTGAATAATATTAGACATATCATTTTTGAGGATTGTTTGAAAAGATATTATGGTGATTTTGCAACGATTATGCAAGGCTTCTATGATACAGATGATTCATCGTATAAAAATGGGAATAGAATATATTCATTTATTCCTGCGAATATTGAATTGATGAAAGACTATGTAACATCTCATTTCTTACAATTCATTAAATACACTATTTATAGCAATCCTATACTAAATCCATTCAATGATAATCAGTATATTGTTAATAAAAGACCTTTGTATTTTTGGCCATCTTGGGATGACTACATATCATTTATAAAGAATATAGAAAATCCAGGTCCTGCTATTTTTGAGTATCTTGATTTCTTGGGAAAGTGTTTGAGAAAAAATAACGAAGACGATTATATTAGTTTCACTTTTAAGCATCTAAAATTAGAAGAGTCTCGACCTTAACATAATTAATAATAATTCTATATTTTTGACTAATTGTTAAACATTAAAACGAACCGACTATGTAAACTGTTATAAGACATATAGATAATTAAGCGTTAACTCATTGGTTCATCAAAAATCGCCAAACTTTTTTATGTACCACCTCATACAAGTTAATGCTCACGCTATAGGCGTGGGCTTTACTCGTATATAGGTGGTAAGGCGTTTGGCGATGCCTTGATGAACGTAGACGAAGTTTTAGTCCACGTTTTTTTATTGTCTTTCCCGAAATCTGGACTGGAAATAAATTTCATAACAATTAAAAGATAATAATATGAAAAATAAATATTTACTGACGATTTTGTTTGCCACAATGATTGCAGGGCAAGTGTGGGCGCAGAGAGAATACGATTTTTCTGCAATTTGCAGTAGTGGACAAGAATTATACTACAAAATTAATAATGACAGGGGTGATTCTTGTATTGTGAGTGTTACATATCCATATTATTCAAAAGTTGCAAGCGTATTCACTTAATTATGGGTGTATAAAGCCTTCTGGTGATGTAATTATTCCTGAATCTGTAACTTATAAAGGAAAAGAATATGTTGTTGAAGATATTCTTTGGGGTGCATTTTATGACTGTGAAGGGTTGACGTCAGTTGTTATACCGAAATCTGTTAAAAGCATCGGTGCTAATGCTTTTTATAATTGTAAGAGCTTGAAATCTGTCTCTATTCCAGAATCGGTTATAAGCATTGGAGACGATACCTTCTCTAGTTGTGAAAGTTTGGAATCAATCAACATTCCAAACACTGTTATAAATATAGGTTGTCGTGTATTTGCGAACTGTAACAAAATACAATTTAACGAAGAAAATGATGTTTATTATTTAGGAAATGCAGATAATCAATATTATGCGTTAATTTGCACCAAATCAAACGAGAATACAACGTATGAAATTAATAGCAAGTGCCAAATTATTGCAGGCGGGGCTTTTTCTAATTGTAATACTTTGAAATCTATAACGATTCCTAATTCAATAGTCAGCATAGGTGATTGGGCTTTTAACGGTTGTATTTGGATATCCGAAATAACTATACCAGAGTCTGTAACAATAATTGGGGCTTCTGCGTTTGCTCGTTGTGGATTAAAATCGATTGATATTCCTAATTCGGTAACCCGCATCGGTGACTATGCGTTCAATTCGTGTATAGAATTAAAATCTGTTAAAATTCCTAATTCTGTTAGAAAACTCGGTAATAGGGTGTTTGAAGGGTGTGACCAATTACAATATAATGAGTATAATAACGATAAATATTTAGGAAACGATGAGAATCCTTATTTGGTGTTAATGCGTGCCGCAATTCAAGATACTTGTATTATTAATATAAATTGCAAATTTATAAACAGCAAGGCTTTCTATAATCATTCGCAATTAAAGATGGTTTCAATACCAGAATCTGTTACTTCCATTGGAACAGAAGCTTTTTGTGGAAGCGGATTGCTATCAATTACAATTCCGAATTCTGTTGTTTGTATTGGAGATGGTGCTTTTATGGGGTGTGAAAGTCTTTCTTCGGTACAAGTATCAGAATCAATTACAGAAATTAGTAATAATATGTTTGAAAATTGTGGCTCTTTAACTTCTATTATTATTCCAATTTCAATAACAAAAATAGGGACGCAAGCCTTTCATTTCTGTGTAAATATGACATCTGTTGTTATACCAAATTCTGTCATTGAAATAGGAGTGTCAGCATTTGCAGGATGTAATAGCTTAACAACTGTTGAAATGTCGAATTCAGTTGTCAACATAGGGAAAACCGCTTTCCAAAATTGTTCAAAATTAAGGTCTATCATTATACCAAATTCTATCACAAGCATTGAACAAAATACATTCGAATACTGTAGTGGATTAACTACTGTGTCAATTCCTGATTCTATTACATACGTTGATGCTTCGGCATTTTCTCGTTGTGACAATATTGTGTATAATACTTACGATAATGCATATTATTTGGGGAATGCAGAGAATCCGTATATCATACTTGTTAAGGCGAAATCAGAGGAAATAATATCGTGCGAAATAAATGAGAAGTGTAGAATAATTTTAAGTTCTGCATTCAGAAATTGTAAAACACTAACTTCTGTAGTAATCCCAAAATCTGTTGTTTGCATTGGAAACAACACATTTAATAATTGTGGCGCATTAGAGAAAGTTGTAATTCCTAAAACTGTTACGAGCATTGGGGAAGAAGCATTTAGCGGAAGCTATATGGTAGAAATATATTGTGAGGCAAAAGAGTTACCAAAGGAATGGGCACCTACTTGGAATCAAAAAGGCGGAGTAGTAGTTTGGGGCTATAAAATCGAAGATGAAAATAAAGAAAATGAAGAAAACGAAATCAATCCTGGCACTGCAGTCGACGAATTTGTTGCCAACACCGTCAACATCTACGCCCACGGCCGTACCATTGTGGTTGACAATGCCACTGATGGAATCTGTGTTTACAATGCTATGGGAAGATTGGTTGCATCTTCAAATGAAGTAAATGCAAAAATAGGAATCAATGGCTCGGGTGTTTATATTGTTAAGGTTGGTAGTGCTATTAAACGAGTAGTGGTGAATTGAGAAGAAAATAAATACTTGATAATTTGCAATAAGGCTGCCTCGCGAGGTGGCCTTTTTTTTGTTTACTGAAAATCAATACAATAAAATCTGCGTTATCAGTGTCGTCTGTGCGAGAAATAATCTGTCCAAATCCATTCAATCCGCATTATCTGCGTTCAAAAAATATTGTTGAAAATTCCGCAAAAATCGTACGCAATAAATTCGCAAATAACAGCTAGTTTGATTTACTTTGCGGCGATTTTTAGGCGGTGTTTACACTATAAAAACCGAACATTATTTTTAAACTTTTAATACTTAACAAATGTCTGATGTTATAAAACTCAAGAAAGGCCTCGACATTCGTTTGCAGGGTAAAGCCGAAACGGTTTACGCCCAGATTCCGTTGCCGGAATTGTTTGCCATCAAACCATCTGATTTCAAGGGTTTGACCCCGAAGATGGAGGCAAAAGTCGGCGACAAGGTGCAGGCGGGTAGCGTGCTCTTCTACGACAAGCAGCACCCTGAGGTTAAGTTCGTTTCACCAGTGGGCGGCGAGTTGGTTGCCGTCAACCGTGGCGAGCGACGGGTTATTACAGAGATTGTTGTCAAGGCCGACAGCGCAGCTGCGCCGGTTGACTTTGGAAAAGCCGACATCTCGAAAATGAGCCGTCAGCAGGTTGTTGACAGACTGCTCGAAGCGGGCGCGTGGCCCTATTTCAAGCAGCGTCCCTACAACATTGTGGCCAATCCGGCTGCCGAACCAAAAGCTATTTTCGTGTCAACATTCGACAGCGCACCGCTGGCGCCTGACTACGATTTCATTGTCAGCACCAACGAGGAGTTCTTCCAACAGGGACTCGACGTTTTGTCGAAAATAGCACCGGTTTATGTAGGAACTCACAACAAGGGCTGCTCGAAAGCTTTCAGCGGAGCAAAATGCGAGAAGGTTACCGCCTTCGAAGGTCCGCACCCGGCAGGTTGCGTTGGCGTGCAAATCAACCACACCAACCCGATTAACGCCGGCGAGAAAGTGTTCACCATCCAACCGCAGGAGGTTGTGGCCATCGGCAAGTTGTTTGCCACCGGCATCCACGATTTTACCCGCGTGGTTGTTATGTGCGGTTCCGAAATGAAGAAACGCGCTTATGTGAAGACCATTCTTGGCGCACAACTTTCAACAATGGTCAACGGCAATCTCGAGGCCGGTCACGTTCGTCTCATCAGTGGCAACGTGCTCACGGGCACTCAGGTTCAACCCGACGGCTATCTTGGTTTCTACGACAGTCAGCTGACAGCCATTCCTGAAGGCGACGAGTATGAGTTTATGGGCTGGGCAGCGCCTGGTTTCAACAAATTCAGCGCATCGCGCACCTTCTTCTCTTGGCTCACAGGCAAGAAGCACGAGTACAAACTCAACGCCAACACTCACGGCGAGCTTCGCGCTTTTGTTGTCAGCAACGAGATGGAGAAGGTTTTCCCGATGGATATCTACCCCGAACATCTGATTAAGGCCATTATGGCCGAGGATATCGACCGTATGGAGCAACTCGGTATCTATGAGGTCGTTGAGGAGGATATGGCACTCTGCGAGTTTGTGTGCACATCGAAAATCGCAATCCAAAAGACATTGCGCAACGGCTTGAGTCTGATGATGAAAGAAGTTGGATGATAATTAGTTATAAACCAAAAATCTAAAACATTGAACGCTTTAAGAAATTTTTTGGATAACGTGAAGCCCAAATTTCAGGAGGGTGGAAAGTTCGCGAAGTTCCGTTCGACATTCGG
>JAFYYJ010000083.1 GCA_017557605.1 Salinivirgaceae bacterium | reverse complement strand
GAGAGCCCAAACCTCCATCTCACCAAAACGCTGACCACCGAATTGTGCTTTACCACCAAGCGGCTGTTGAGTGATGAGTGAGTAAGGACCGATTGAACGTGCGTGCATCTTGTCGTCGACCATATGGCCCAACTTCAGCATGTAGATGACACCCACTGTTGCCGGTTGGTGGAAACGGTCGCCCGTACCGCCATCGTACAGATAGGTGCGGCCAAATTCAGGCACACCTGCCTTGTTGGTCAGTTCGGTAATCTCCTCAAGAGTTGCACCGTCGAAGATTGGAGTTGCGAACTTGACGCCCAGCTCACGGCCAGCCCATCCAAGAACTGTCTCGTAAATCTGTCCCAAGTTCATACGCGAAGGCACACCCAGCGGGTTCAAAACGATGTCCACTATAGTACCGTCTTCCAAGAACGGCATATCCTCGTCGCGGACAACACGGGCGACAATACCCTTGTTTCCGTGGCGTCCTGCCATCTTATCACCAACGCGAATCTTACGTTTCTGAGCAATATAAACTTTTGCAAGTTGGACAATACCGTTTGGCAGCTCATCACCAACTGTGATGTTGAATGTCTCACGCTTGATGTCGCCCTCAATCTCACGGCATTTAATGGTGAAATTATGAAGCAACTCGGCTATTGTCTCATTCTTATCCTTATCGGTTGTCCACTTGTTCGGATTGACATTAAGGAAGTCGACCTCCAACAAAATCTTCTGCGAGAATTTTGTTCCTTTCGGGATGATGTCGGTTCCAAGCATATCTTTCACGCCTTGCGAAACCTTGCCATTGACAATCGAGAAGAGTTTCTCGACCAAGCGAGTCTTAAGCTCGGCCAGACGTTGCTGACGTTTCTCCTCAATTTGAGCCAACAATGGTTTCTCGGCAGCTTTCAGTTTCTTGTCTTTTACCAGACGCGAGAACAACTTCTTGTCGATAACAACACCTGTCAGCGACGGACCGGCTTTGAGTGATGCGTCTTTAACATCACCAGCCTTGTCACCGAAAATAGCGCGAAGCAGTTTCTCCTCCGGCGACGGGTCAGACTCGCCCTTAGGGGTAATCTTACCTATAAGTATGTCACCCGGACTAACATGCGAACCGATTCTTATCAGACCATTGTCATCCAAGTTACGTGTTGCATCTTCGCTTACGTTTGGAATATCTGCGGTCAGTTCCTCCATACCACGTTTGGTATCGCGAACCTCAAGCATATACTCGTCGATGTGGAGCGATGTGAACAAATCTTCACGAACTGCGCGCTCCGACAATACGATAGCATCCTCGAAGTTGTAACCCTTCCAAGGCATGAAAGCCACTTTCAGGTTGCGGCCAAGAGCAAGTTCACCGCCTTGTGTGGCATAGCCTTCGGTCAGCACTGTGCCTTTCTTAACCTTATCACCTTTCGATACAATCGGGCGCTGGTTGATGCACATGCTCTGGTTGGTCTTCTGGAACTTGGTAAGTTTGTAACGAACTTTGTCATCATCGAAGCTGACAAAACGCTGAGCGTCAGTTCTGTCATATTTAATGACAATCTCGTCGGCATCAACATATTCAACCACACCGTCGCCCTCAGCGCTAATCATGTTACGCGAGTCTTCAGCAACCTTTTTCTCGATGCCTGTACCTACGATTGGCGATTCTGGATGCAACAATGGAACAGCCTGACGCATCATGTTTGAACCCATCAACGCACGGTTGGCGTCGTCGTGCTCCAAGAACGGAATCAGCGATGCTGCGATAGATGAAATCTGGTTCGGCGCAACGTCCATAAGTTGTACAGAGTCGCGGTCTGTCAACGGGAAGTCGGCCTCGTAACGCGCCTTAACCTTCGGGTTCTTGAAGTTGCCCTCAGCATCAAGAGGTGCGTTAGCCTGTGCTATGATTTGTCCCTCCTCATCCTCAGCAGTCATATAGATGACATTGTCGTTGTTCAAATCGACTTTGCCATTTTCCGCCTTACGGTAAGGAGTCTCGATGAATCCCAAATTGTTCACTTTGGCGAATACGCAAAGTGACGAGATAAGACCGATATTCGGACCTTCTGGTGTCTCAATCGGGCACAAACGGCCGTAGTGAGTGTAGTGAACGTCGCGGACCTCGAAGCCTGCACGCTCGCGCGACAGACCGCCAGGGCCCAACGCCGACATACGGCGCTTGTGAGTAAGTTCGGCCAACGGATTTGTCTGGTCCATAAACTGTGACAATGCGTTGGTTCCGAAGAATGAGTTGATGACGCTCGACAATGTCTTTGAGTTGATAAGGTCAACCGGTGTGAACACCTCATTGTCGCGTACGTTCATCCTCTCTTTGATTGTTCTTGCCATACGAGCCAAGCCAACGCCGAATTGATTCTGCAATTGCTCGCCCACTGTGCGGACGCGGCGGTTGCTCAAGTGGTCAATATCGTCCACATCGGCCTTGCTGTTGATAAGCTCAATCAGATATTTGATAATTTCAATAATGTCTTCTTTGGTTAAGACCTTGATATCCATATCAATGTTCAAGCCCAGCTTTCTATTGATACGGAAACGGCCTACCTCACCCAAATCGTAACGTTTGTCAGAGAAGAATAGCTTGTCGATAACGTCACGGGCTGTAGCCTCGTCGGGTGGCTCGGCGTTGCGCAACTGCCTATAAATATAAAGTACGGCTTCTTTTTCTGAGTTGCACGGGTCTTTCTGCAATGTGTTGTAAATGATTCCGAACTCTGCCAAGTTTGCATTCTCCTTGTGCAGAAGTATTGTTTTGGCTCCAGAATCAACAATTGCATCGATATGTTCGTTTTCAAGAATTGTCTCACGGTCAACGATAACCTCGTTACGCTCAATCGAGACAACCTCGCCGGTATCCTCGTCAACAAAGTCCTCCACCCATGTCTTCAGCACACGGGCAGCCAACCTGCGACCGGTAACTTTCTTCAAACCGGCTTTTGAAACTTTGACTTCATCTGCAAGGTCGAATATTTCCAATATGCTACGGTCGCTCTCATATCCGATTGCACGCAACAATGTAGTTACCGGCAATTTTTTCTTGCGGTCGATGTAGGCATACATCACATTGTTGATGTCGGTTGCGAACTCAATCCACGAGCCTTTGAACGGAATGATACGAGCCGAATACAGCTTTGTGCCGTTGGCATGTATGCTCTGTCCAAAGAACACACCCGGCGAACGGTGCAACTGCGATACGATGACGCGCTCAGCACCATTGATGACAAACGTGCCGCGCGGTGTCATATATGGGATTGTGCCCAAATAAACATCTTGCACAACAGTGTCAAAATCCTCGTGCTCGGGGTCAGTGCAATACAGACGCAATTTTGCTTTTAGAGGAATGCTGTAAGTCAAACCACGCTCAATGCACTCGTCAATTGTGTAACGCGGCGGGTCGATGTTGTAATCCAGAAATTCAAGCACAAAATTGTTGCGCGTATCGGAAATCGGGAAATTCTCGTTAAAAACCTGATACAATCCTTCAAATTTGCGTTGCTCAGGAGTAGTGTTAATATTGAAAAATTCGTTAAAAGATTTCAATTGAATCTCCAGAAAATCAGGATATTCCAATTGATTCTTATTTGACGCAAAACTTATTCTCTCTTGATAACCAGTTGAAGCCATGATTTTTATAATAAGGTGAACTTAAAAATAACAACAAAAAGGCTTAGCGTCAGAGTCTGACTGACGCTAAACCTTATCTATATCCTAATATGGAATCTTATTTAAGCTCAACTTCAGCTCCAGCCTCTTCCAATTTAGCTTTTAATGATTCAGCTTCTTCCTTAGATGCGCCTGTCTTAACTTCTTTCGGAGCGGCGTCTACAAGCTCTTTAGCCTCTTTCAGGCCAAGACCTGTAAGTTCTTTCACCAACTTCACAATCTGAAGTTTTTGTGCACCAGCCGATTTAAGAATTACATCGAATTCTGTTTTCTCAGCTGCAGCTTCAGCAGCACCACCAGCAGCAGGACCAGCAACGGCAACTGCAGCGGCAGCAGGTTCAATACCATATTCGTCTTTGAGTATTGCAGCTAACTCATTTACTTCTTTTACAGTCAAGTTAACCAACTCTTCTGCAAACTTTTTCAAATCTGCCATTTTAATCTATTTTTTAAAAAGTGTTTACTAAAAAATGTTTATTTCTCTGATAATGTTTTTAATATACCTGTCAAGTTTTGTCCACCCGATTGCAGAGCAGAAACAACGTTCTTAGCAGGCGATTGCAACAAGGCGATGATATCGGCAATAAGCTCGTTCTTCGATTTGATATTAACCAAAGCGTCGAGTTGGTTGTCGCCGATATAGAACGACTCTTCAACGTAAGCCGCTTTAAGAATGGGTTTGTCACCCTTTGCTCTGAATTCTTTAATCAGTTTGCCCGGAACGTTTCCGACTTCGGTAAACATGATTGAAGTAGAGCCCTTAAGCTGACCGAACATTTCAGAGAAGTCTGTCCCTGTTTTCTCCATGGCCTTTCTGAGCAGTGTGTTTTTCACAACCACCAGCTCAATGTCCTTCTCGAAGCATTTTCTTCTCAACAGACTGGTTTGCTCTGCATTCAAATCAGAAACGTCAGTCAAGTAGAAGTGGCTTGCCTCTTTCAGACGAGCGGCCAGATTGTCAATAATAACAGCCTTATCTTCGCGCTTCATAACTCTAAAATTTATTCTACTGATTTAACATCAATTGAAATACCAGGACTCATTGTGCTCGACAAGGTGATACTTTTGATATAAGTACCTTTAGCTGTAGAAGGTTTCAACTTGATAATTGTGCTTATCATCTCCTGGGCGTTCTCTTGAATTTGCTCAGGCGAGAAAGACACTTTGCCGATTCCGGCATGAATGATGCCTGATTTGTCGACTTTGAAATCAATCTTACCTTGTTTAATCTCTTTTACAGCTGAACCAATCTCCATGGTAACTGTACCACTTTTCGGATTAGGCATCAAACCGCGTGGGCCTAATACTTTTCCCAAAGCACCGACTTTGGCCATGATTGAAGGCATTGTGATGATGACGTCAACGTCAGTCCAACCGCCCTTAATCTTCTCGATGTACTCATCAAGACCTACATAATCGGCACCAGCAGCTGTAGCTTCAGCCTCTTTATCAGGCGTACAAAGCACCAGCACTCTAGTTTGCTTACCTGTACCGTGAGGTAAAGAAACGACACCACGAACCATTTGATTTGCCTTGCGGGGGTCGACACCCAGACGGACATCGATATCCACAGACGCGTCAAATTTTGTGGTTGTAACCTCTTTTACCAAATGCGCAGCCTCAGACAAAGTGTAATCCTTCATAGGCTCGATTTTGTCTGCCACTAATTTTCTATTCTTTGTTAGCTTTGCCATTTTTACACGAGGTATTTAATTAATTATTTCCCGGGAACTCACCAGATACTGTTATTCCCATGCTACGAGCTGTGCCAGCTACCAACCGCATTGCCGACTCGATTGTGAATGCGTTCAAGTCAGGCATTTTGTCTTCAGCTATCTCTTTAACTTGTGCCCAAGTCAGAGAAGCGACTTTCTTACGGTTAGGCTCTGCAGAACCGCTTTTAACTTTAGCGGCCTCCAGAATCTGGACAGCTACAGGCGGACGTTTGACAATGAAGTCAAACGACTTGTCAGAATAAACAGTAATAACAACTGGAAGCACCTTGCCGGCACTGTTTTGAGTCCGGGCGTTAAATTGCTTGCAAAAATCCATGATGTTCACACCCTTAGAACCTAAGGCTGGACCAACCGGAGGAGAAGGGTTGGCTGCCCCTCCCTTGATTTGCAGCTTAATCATTCCTGTAACTTCTTTTGCCATAACAAGTTTAATTACTCTTTAACTACCTGCATAAAACTCAGTTCAACCGGAGTTTTTCTGCCGAAAATTTTGACACTCACTTTCAGTTTCTTCTTCTCCTCGTTAACCTCCTCAATGATTCCGCTAAACGTGTTGAACGGACCATCGATTACCTTTACCGATTCGCCAACAATAAATGGAACGATGATTTCCTCGTCCTTTCCGGCGAGTTCGTCAACCTTTCCAAGTATCCTGTTGACTTCAGACAACCTAAGTGGTGTCGGTTCACCATTTCCCTCAGCCAAAAAGCCAAGGACACCCGGCATATTCCTAAGAAAATGAGGAACCTCGCCAACTAAAGCCGCCTCGACTAGCACGTAACCAGGAAAGAAGTTTCTTTCCTTACTAATCTTCTTACCATTACGGATTTGATAAACCTTTTCTGTAGGAATCAAGACTTGGGAAACATATTCCTGCAGATTCTGGTGAGCGGCTTCGCTCTCGATTTGTTCCTTTACCTTCTTTTCCTGACCGCTCATGGCCCGGAGAACATACCATTTCTTTTCCATCTGACTTTAATTGAATTATTTAACTGAATAAACCGTAAATGAATTCCATTATGTGCGCAAATGAAAAATCCATTATGTAAATAATGAGGGCTATAATTAAGGAAGCAACCATTACAACAATAGCACTATTCTGAAGGTCTGACCACGAAGGCCATGACACTTTATGTATCAGTTCGTTGTAAACCTCTTTGAGATATACCTTTATCTTTTGCATTGTTACCACTAATTAATGCACGGGAGGAGCGACTCGAACGCCCGACACCTAGTTTTGGAGACTAGTGCTCTACCAACTGAGCTACACCCGTAAATAAAGGATTCCAATTTCTTGGAATCCCTTTATTGATAACTCTTACTCTTAATCAAGAATCTTAGTAACCTGACCTGCACCTACTGTACGGCCACCCTCGCGGATTGCGAAACGCTGACCTTCGCTGCAAGCAACAGCTGTAATCAAGTCTACAGTGATTGTCAAGTTATCGCCCGGCATCACCATCTCTGTTCCCTCCGGCAAAGTGATTTCGCCAGTAACGTCCAGTGTACGGATGTAGAACTGAGGACGATATTTGTTGTGGAATGGAGTATGACGACCACCTTCTTCTTTCTTCAGGATATAAACCTCAGCTTGGAATTTCTTGTGAGGAGTGATTGTTCCCGGGTGGCTGATAACCATACCACGTTTGATTTCGTCTTTGTCGATACCACGGAGCAACAAACCAACGTTGTCACCTGCTTGACCTTCGTCAAGAATCTTACGGAACATCTCAACACCAGTAACAACTGATTTCTTGTCTTCGCCAAGACCCTGGATTTGAACCTCGTCGCCAACTTTTACGACACCAGTCTCGATACGGCCAGTAGCAACTGTACCACGACCTGTGATTGAGAACACGTCCTCAACAGGCATCAAGAACGGTTTGTCGACGTCGCGCTGCGGCAGAGGAATGTACTCGTCAACAGCAGCCATAAGCTCCATTACCTTCTCTACCCATTTAGCCTCACCATTCAGTGCGCCAAGAGCAGAACCGCGGATAACTGGAGTGTTGTCACCATCGTATTGATAGAACGAAAGCAATTCGCGAACTTCCATTTCAACCAAGTCGAGCAACTCAGCGTCGTCAACCATATCAACTTTGTTCAAGAACACAACGATTCTTGGAACGTTTACTTGGCGAGCCAAAAGGATGTGCTCACGAGTCTGAGGCATCGGGCCGTCAGTTGCGGCAACTACCAAGATTGCACCGTCCATCTGAGCAGCACCAGTAACCATGTTCTTCACATAGTCAGCGTGGCCCGGGCAGTCAACGTGCGCATAGTGGCGGTTTTCAGTTTGATACTCAACGTGGGCAGTGTTAATGGTAATACCACGTTCTTTTTCCTCAGGAGCGTTGTCGATAGAATCGAACGAACGGATTTCTGAAAGACCCTTTTCTGCCAACACTTTGGTAATGGCAGCGGTCAAAGTTGTTTTACCGTGGTCAACGTGACCAATGGTACCAATATTAACATGAGGTTTGGTCCTCTGAAATTGTTCTTTAGCCATAATGAACCTATTATTTACAAATTAGACAAAAGTTTTCCCAGTCTTGGAGCCGATAATGGGAATTGAACCCATGGCCTCTTCCTTACCAAGGAAGTGCTCTACCTCTGAGCTACATCGGCGGCTTGTATTGAGCGGGAAACGGGATTCAAACCCGCGACCCTCAGCTTGGAAGGCTGATGCTCTAATCGACTGAGCTACTCCCGCTTAAAACAAATCAAATGAAAGTGGGAAGAGCAGGATTCGAACCTACGAAGCGATGACGCAGCAGATTTACAGTCTGCCCCAGTTGGCCACTTTGGTATCTTCCCAAAAATTCATTGTGCGAATGAGAGCCGATGGAGGGATTCGAACCCACGACCAGCTGATTACAAATCAGCTGCTCTGGCCAACTGAGCTACATCGGCATACATTTCTTAGAACGTGCAATCCGTTTTCGGAATTGGTGTGCAAATGTAGACATATTTTGGTAAATAAAAACCTTTTAAAGTTTTTTTTTCAAAATATGTTTCAACGCTGTTTTTCCTTGGCCTTCTGGAGTTGTTTCTTGAGTGCGTCAACCGACAGGTCCACAGCTTCTTCAAAGGTTTTCGCCTGTCTGCTGCAGAACACATTTTCGCCCGGTATTTGCACCTTTATCTCGGCAATTTTGTTTTCTGAAATGTCCGACTTTTCGAGCTTGAGAGTGACATCGACTGTCACAATTCCGTCGTGAAAGCGGTCCAACTTGCTCACTTTTGTGTCAATGAAACTCAACAATTTTTCGCCGGCATCAAAATGCAACGAGTGGATGTCTATCTTCATAATATCCTCCTTTTTTAATTAGGTTTTCAATAAAATCTCTGTCCCAAATATACCGATTGGCAGATAATTAAAAAAGTTTTTTCAGCGAAATTCTCTACGCACGAGGATGAGCCTGATTGTAAATCTGCTTCAGTTTTTCGAAGGTTGTATGGGTGTAAATCTGCGTAGCGGCCAGATTGGCGTGCCCCAGCAGTTCTTTTATGGCGTCAATCTCAGCTCCGTTGTTGAGCATGTGCGTGGCGAATGTGTGGCGCAGCACGTGTGGGCTTTTCTTGTCCAAAGTTGTAACCTCGCCCAAATACTTGTTGACCAACCGATAGACAAGCTTGTCATAGACAGGCTCGCCCTTGACGGTGACAAACAGAAAATCGTTGTCAACCGCAACTTTGTTCCGCTCTTCGATATACGATTTGAGGCAGGCTTTCAGCTCGATGCCGAACGGAATAATCCGCTCTTTATTGCGCTTGCCCAACACCTTCAACTGTGTGTTGTAAAAGTCGATGTCATAGGTTTTCAAACCGCAAAGCTCGGCAAGACGCATGCCTGTGCAGTAGAATGTGAGCAGTATGGCGTGGTCACGCAGGCCTTCGAAATCATCTGGGAACTGAAAAGTGTCGAAAAGTTCCTGCATAGCACCTTTGTCAACAAAGTACGGCAGATTTTTCTCGGTTTTGGGCTTAATGATTTTCTTGGTCGGCAAGTCGGTAATAAGACCTTCGCGCACAAGATATTTATAATAGGTGTGCAGAGTTGTTATCTTACGGTTTATGGAACGGGGCTTGTCGCCGTTATCCATTAAAAAAAAAATCCACTCGCGAATGACGACATGGTCAGTCGTGAGCGGATTGAAGTTTTCGTCGGCACTTTGTGCAAATTCGAAAAACTGCCGCAAGTCGCTTTCGTAGGCACGAAGTGTATGTGCTGAATAACGTTTCTCGTTTGCCAAATAGTTGGAAAAGCCGTTGTCAAACATAGCAACACTTTGCCTGAAACTTCCCCGACGCCTGGGGATAAAGCACTATTAAATCTCTTGGCTTGCGTCCTGCAATTTCTGAATGTATGCAGCCTTGATGATTTCCTTGCGACGTTCAACAGAAGGTTTTGTGAAAACCTGGCGGGCTCTTAATTCCTTAACCACACCTGTTTTCTCAAATTTTCTTTTGAATTTCTTCAAGGCTCTATCAATGTTCTCGCCCTCTTTTACTGGTATTACAATCATAATAATGTATTAATGTTTAATTCTTAAAAACAAGGCTGCAAATTTAGGAATTGATATGCAATTACAAAATCTGTCGGCAAATAATTTTTGAAAGTTTTTTGCCCACCGCTCCAAACCCGCATACCAGCTTATGCCGACACGGCGTCTGACTACCGTGCTTCAAGATACGGTTGCACCCTTTCATAAGTCAGAGTATCAAGCAGATGATATTTCAGCAAATCGCCCACGGCATTGAACCGCCCCATAAGTTTTTTGTAATTCATTATCGAATTGAGTTGCGCGGTTGTCACATATGGGTGTCGCTTTAAATCATTGTATTTAAAGTCATTGAGATTTATCCGTTTGATTTTTGACGTATCGACAGCAAATTGCGGATACAGTTTTATATATGTCTCTTCGTTGAAGTTCTGCACCTCGCGCAGTTGCTCGACGCTGTAGAATCCACCAAGCAGACGACGATAGGATATTATGCGGCGAGCGGTTGTTGGACCAATGCCGTACATGGCGACAAGCTGGGTCGAATCGGCCGTGTTGAGTTCAACAATTGCAGCCTCCTTTCTATCCTGCCAACCCGGATTAGACGTTTTCGCCTTCTTTGTTGTCTTAGTGTCTTTGCTATACGTCTTCTTAGGCTGTTCGGCTCTTACTATATTAATATATGGTGATAATCGGTTGTAAACAGAATCGTCAATGTCGCGAATACGCGCGAAATCGTCTGGTTTGCGGAATTTGCCGCCAGCCTTTCGGTAATTGACAATTGCTGTGGCGGTTTTTTCGGACAACCCGAGCAAAACAAGTTCGTCGAATGTCACTGTGTTCGGGTCGAAGTGGAATATAGTATCTAACTGATTTGCTGCTCGTTTTTTGATTGTGCCTGATTCGGAAAGAACAGAGTATTTTGATTTTATCTCCGCCATTTTCGCAAAATCGGCGGTCTGTCTTTGAGCCCTCATATAAGCCATCGTTCTAGGCATGGCCACCGCACCGAATACCACACACACAATGACCAGCGAGCCACACTGCTGACCCTTCGACATCGAAAAATAATTTTTGAAAAACTGTTTTATTTTCACGTCGATTCGGTTTTAGAACGGATAGCCGATTCCGAACTGCCAAGTTATGCTCTTGAATCGGAACTTATTGTGGAACAATGTCCAACTATCGGGGCCTGAAACCGCCGGGTCCTTCACTTTGACTCCGCCGTCAAGCCTGATGACAGCGAAATTCAAATCGAGGCGAAGGCCAAAACCGGTACCTATCGCCAACTGCTTGTAGAAGGTGTCGAGGTTGAACTCCGCGCCTGGGCGGTTAGCGTCTTCCTTGAGCGCCCAGATGTTGCCCATATCGGCAAACCATGCGCCCTTGAACGATTTTATGATGTCGAAACGATACTCAAGATTGAACTCCAATTTGATATCAGCGGTCTGGTTTGGATAAGTTGCCGAGGTGTCGCGATAGGTTCCGGGGCCCAAGTCGCGGACACTCCACGCCCGAATGCCCTCGGCGCCGCCTGCATAGTACTGGCGGACAAACGGAACAGCCGTCGCATTGCCATACGGTATCGCCACTCCGGCAAACAGCCTGGTAACAAGCTGGTCGCGCTCCGACAGATAGTGATAGTAGCGGTAATCGACATCGGTTTTGACAAACTGCGCATACTGCAAATTGTAAATCTCATAATAGCCGCGTCCCGTAGTATCCTGATTATTAGTTGATTGATGCAACAAATGCAACAGGTTGCCCGCCAAATCGAGATTCCACCGAAAATATGAGAAATCAGTGCGTTTTTGAGGGTTACGATTCTGATACAGAATACTATAGCGGCTACCGATGATGAAATAGTCCTTATAACTATTCTCAATGTATTTTCCTTTGATTCGCTGGTCGAAAGCCTCAGTGCGTTCAGGTATTCGGACGGTGTTCAAATCAATTGGACTGACAAGGAACCTGAGGTAATCATTTGCTTTCCAGGAATATGTAGTCAATACGGTGGTTATTTTGCGTGTGTAATCGGGTCGGTGCTGATAATTGTAAGCCACGGTAAGCGATGTACGCGGGTCGAGTTTGCGGTACCACTTCGATGTGCGGAACGGCAAAATGAACGAAGGCGTCTCGAGCGACGACTCCACTCCAAACTCAATAATGTTGAAAGCGTCGGTGGTCTCTGTTTTGGTCTGGCGTTGCAACGAGCCCGACAATTTGACATTGAGAATCTCGGCTCCGTGGAACAAGTTCTTATGCTGATAGTTAAGGTTACCTCCCACGCCGAAATTACCGTCGGTATTGGTGGCCTCAACGTTGGCCGAGTAGTTCTGGTAAGTCGAAGGCGTAAGCTGTATCTGACAGTCGATGAGCGAGTCGCTGCCTGAAACCGGCGCAAATAAAATGTTGTTCTGCCTGAAAATTCGCAGCGAGTTGATATGTCGGCTAGTCTGCTCCACTTTTGTGACATCGTATAGCTGTCCTGGTTCTATAAGATTAACTTTCAACAAAGTACGAGGAGTGATTCTTCTTTTTCCGGCAAAAAGGAACAAATATGGATTGCGATAAAGCGTGTCAAGATTATGTGTGTACAAAGACGGGTTGCGCAAAGCCGCCTGCGGGTTGTAATCGGGATAGAACGACACATCGTTTATGTGGAACTGGTGCACGTTCGATTTCTGCAGATTACCGTCGGCATCAGGAACAACCGGTCGTTCTACAATCACCTCGATATTCGCCAGAAAATCAGCTGTATCGACACTGTAACGAATCAAATCGGAATTGAACTGATAATAGCCGTTGCTACGGATTTGGCGGGTTATGCGGTCGCGTTCCTTTTGTAAGGCCTCGAGTGTAAACATGCCACCACGCTTAAGATTGGTTGAAGCCGTATCGGACATTATCAACGGATAAAGCACCGTGTCGCGCACTGAGAAGTAAACCTCATTGATGTGCGTGGGCTGCCCCAAAACCACATTGTATGCCACGCGCGCTTTCTTATCCTTCTTTTCTACCTCGTACGAGATTGTCGAATTGTAGTAAGCCTCGTTTTTCAGTATTATGTCAAATTGCTTTATTGTTCTGATTGTCAGTGTTGAATCGTAGATAACCGGCTCCTCACCCACAACGCGGGCCAACCAACGCTTCCAGCCTCTGTCGTGTCCGCGATGCGCGAAATTGTAGGTGGCCAGGAAAAACGGATAGACATGGAAAATGTTACGGTTCGATTTCTGGCGGTAATACGCCGTCAGATTGTCCTTATCGAAATCATTGTCATCGATTTTTGTCTCATTGCGGCGCAAAAGATATTCGTCGTCAGGCACCATACGCGTAATGTTGCAACTCGACATCAAAACGGCGAATACCATTGTAAACAAAAGACTTATATGAATTTTGCGCACCAATCTCATTCAATTACGGAATTGCACAAATATAAACAAGATACGTTGGTTTGATTACATTTGCGAAAAACATTGGTTATGCTTACCAACAACAAAATAAAACTGATAAAATCGCTCGACAAGAAGCGTGAGCGCGTCGAGGCCGGCTGCTTTGTGGTTGAAGGCGAAAAAATGGTTCGAGAGCTTTTGATGAGTCGTTTCGAGACTATCGAAGTATTTGCTGTTCAGCAATATGTCGATGATTTGCCTGCAAATTTGAAGTGCAAAGCCGAAATCACTGCTATTAGCGAACGCGACCTTGAGCGTATCAGTTTTCTAAAGACGCCAAACAAAGCCGTGGCGCTTACCAAACTGCCAGAAAAACAGCCCCTACCCAACTTGAGCGGCCTCAACATTGCGCTCGACAACATTCAGGACCCGGGCAATCTTGGCACCATTATCCGCACAGCAGCATGGTTCGGAATCGGCAACGTGTTCTGCTCTCCCGACACCGTTGATGTTTACAACCCGAAGGTAATTCAATCGACTATGGGCGCGATTTTCAAAGTAAATGTAAGTTATTGCAATTTAACCGATTTGGCCGCCACTGCCCGTAAGTCCGGCATTCCAATGTTCGGCACAAGGCTTGACGGAGAGAACCTCTACGCCGCAAAACTGCCCAAAGGCGCTATTGTGGTTATGGGCAACGAGTCGAAAGGCTTGTCGGCAGAGATTAGCGCACTGACTGACAGTAATTTAAAGATACCTTCGTACGCGCCACCCACGGCCGATATGGAATCGCTCAACGTGTCGGTGGCCACAGCCATTGTATGCGCCGAATTCCGCCGACAAAACGGCTGACGACATTACTGCAAATCAATAAAATACGGATTATTTTTCGGTTGTGCCGTGATTGAGTCTTACTTTGACCACAACCTTCTTGACAACCGAAGGCTTGCCGTTTTTCAGGCACGGCAGATGCAAATCGTCGGGATAGAAAATAATGAACTCACCCGCATTTAGCGTAATCGGCTCGTAATCACCCTCATAGAAGGCAATATCGCGCTCGTTTGAGTACGGAATAGTCTCTTTCTGACCATTTTTCGGCGCAAAGCCAACAATCTCAGTCCCCTTTAGAATATACTGAATATCAATATATTCAGCGTGACCTTCGAGTTGACCCTCGCTTTTGGTAACATACTCACTGATTGAAGCATACATATCGTTGCCGTCAATCGGGTATTTACCCTCATCGTAGTCAACCAAATCAGACGACTGCAGGTACTCGAAAGCCTTTGCAAACAACGGATGCAGCGAGTGGTACTTTGCGTGATTCGTGAGACTATCTTTAATCATACTCTCTGTTTTTAGCGCCGCAAATATAAGTTTGAGTTCGATATCTTCTTCGCGTTTTCGTGCCTATTTTCTTGCGATTTTCGCTCATGGCGATATGGTGTTGATTGTCAATCGTCAGCAAATGACAGGAAAAATTCACCAATGTCACTTACGTAAAAACTCGGCCACTTTTTCAGCGCAACGCTGGCCGTCGAGAGCCGATGAGACAATGCCACCGGCATAGCCTGCACCCTCACCACAAGGGAAAAGTCCCTGAATCTGAACGTGTTGCATTGTTTCGGGATTGCGCGGGATGCGTAGAGGCGAACTTGTGCGGCTCTCGACACCAATGAGTAGCGCCTCGCTGGTGTAGAAGCCGCGCATACGGCTGTCAAACCGACGCAAACCGTCTTGCAGGCGCTGACGGATGAACTCGGGCAACCATTGGTGCATTGGCGATGATATTACGCCCGGTGTGAAAGATGTCCGCGGAAGTGATGACGACACACGTCCTTCGACAAAATCTGTCAAGCGCTGGGCCGGCGCAATCTGGCCACGACCACCATTTGTGAACGACAAACGCTCATATTGCATTTGGAACTCAAGTCCGGCCATTACTGGGTCGGACGATTGCGGAATATCCTCAGCACGCAACTCAACCACAATGGCCGAATTGGCCCACTGGCTGCCTCGTGCCGATGGCGACATTCCGTTTACAACCATTTCATTATCAGCGGTTGATGCTGGAACAATTATGCCGCCAGGACACATACAAAACGAGTAAACCCCTCGCCCACCCGACTGCTGCACAAGGCTGTAGGCCGCCGCAGGTAGATACGGCCCGCGCTGGCGGCACGAGTATTGGATGCTATCGATAAGGCTTTGCGGATGTTCAACACGCACACCCATTGCAAAAGCCTTTGGTTCAAGCATAACACCTTGACGATGAAGCGAATAATATACATCCCGCGCAGAATGACCTGTAGCCAAAATCACAGCGTCGGCGCAGATTTCGTCGCCTGCGGTGGTACGGATTCCGCGCACGCGGTCACCGTCAAGAATCAGACTGCCAAACGATACACCAAAATGCACCTCGCCTCCATGCTCAATTATTGTTTTGCGGATATTCTCGATGATGCCCGGCAGTTTATCGGAACCGATATGCGGATGTGCGTCAACCATAATGTCGGGGTTACCACCATTGGCGTAAAGAATACGCAAAACTTCAGAAATGTCGCCACGTTTTTTTGAGCGAGTAAAAAGCTTGCCGTCGGAATAGGTGCCGGCTCCACCCTCGCCGAAGCCGTAGTTCGAATCGGGATTGACACCCTGGTTGCGGTGAATGGCAGCAATGTCGAAACGGCGCGAGTGCACGTCTTTCCCGCGTTCAACGATTATCGGCTTCAACCCCGAGTGCAAAAACTTGAGCGCGGCAAACAATCCTGCCGGCCCCGCGCCCACAATCACAACTGGCTGACAATGCTCAACATTCGGATAATCAGGAATTTCAAACTCATCAGCACTCGGAAGTTCATCAATATAGACATCGAGCCGCAGATTGATAAGCACCCGCCCGTGACGCGCGTCAATCGACCGTCCACGAAGACGGCAAAATGAAATTTGCTCGGTGGAAACGCCTAATTTGGCGGCAGCGGCTGGCAGATAATATTTTTCCGACGATGCCTTCTCGGGCGACAAGGCCAAAGTGAGTTCCTTAATCATTCGAAACAGAGCACTAAAGTGACCATTTTTGAGCCAAGACGGCGATAAGCATTGGTGTATTCAGTATCGTCGTATTTAACAATATTGAACAGCCCGTAGCTGAATTTCAGCTCAGTAGAGTACTTGAACCAATGCAGATAATTGTCGAGGCCGACACCAACTTCGGCATAGACATCGAACTTTTTCAGTCGAATTTTCGGTTTCTCATCGTCCTTCGGCTTTTTACGGGCGGCCAAATCGACTGCCGGATTCAGCCCTGCAAAAATATAAGGCCGGTAATTACTCTCGCGGACAGCACGATATTTAACAATTACCGGAAACTGAATCAGTGTCGTCTCAATCTTCATCGGGTGCTTGCGCAACATGTCGTCGCCTTGGACCAAATCGTCGCGAAGCAAATAGTTGAGACTGCGCTGACAAAACATCAAGCCTGGCAAGGTGCGCAAATCCCAATTGTCGGACAGCTTCAAATTGGCAATCATACTGGCGCCAAACAACGCACCGCCACTATATTCGATTGAATAAACGGTATCGAGCTGGTTGAATGCGTCGGAATGACTAATGGCGAAACTTGTCTTGCCAAGCGAGAACGCGAATCCGAAATGATACGGCTCAGCATCGTAGAACGGGTCGCGCCACGGACGCTTCTTCTGCGCCGACACGCTGCCCGCAAACGTGCAGATTAGTATAAATATAAGTATCAGCTTTTTTGCCATATCAATTTCGAGTGGGCAAAAGTATCAAAATTGTATTCGCAACAAATGCCAAAACTTTCAATTAACGCTAATTATCCATAATTATTATATGTATGAATTGCGCTGACATTTTTAAAAAGATGCGTGTCAATTGTCTAAAGTTTTGCGCTTCGCTGTTGAGAAGGTTGAGTCTATACAAAAAAAGAGCCTTGCAAAAGCAAAGCTCTCTGGGCTTCGGGATTCAAAAACCGCAATACGCCCGGTGGGGAGGGTACCCCAATACAAATATATAATAAATCAGCAATTACTAATTTCTAAATCCTAAATATTTCTTTACTTTTGCGCCCGATTTATGGGTACATCATTTAATACCGGACTGGTTGCAAACCGCACAAACCAAGCGGCTGCCAGCCTATTGTCTGCCCTATCACTATCGCTACTACGATTGCGCCGCACGCAAGCCGGCCTATAATTATCTTGCGCGTCTACGCGATGCGCCGCACGAAACATAACGTGCAAAAATCACAAATCACAACTTTTTAAATCAGCAAATCCGAGCCTAGGGTTCCGGATTGGTATTTTTAGTATAACAATTTAATATTCAATAATATGTCAGACAAAATTTATGTATTCGATACCACGCTGCGCGACGGCGAGCAAGTGCCTGGATGCCAGCTTAACACTGTTGAGAAAATTGAAGTAGCCAAACTGCTTGAGCGGCTTGGCGTTGATGTGATTGAGGCCGGATTTCCAGTTTCTAGCCCGGGCGATTTCAACTCGGTTGTCGAAATTTCGAAGGCTGTGTCTTATCCCACTATCTGCGCCCTGACACGCGCCGTGGAAAAAGATATTGAAGTGGCTGCCGAGGCTCTTAAGTTCGCTAAACACAAGAGAATACACACAGGTATCGGCACATCGGACCCACATATTAAATATAAGTTCAACTCAACACGAGAGGCGATTATTGAGCGTGCCGTGAAGGCCGTGAAGTACGCCCGCCGCTTTGTGGACGATGTCGAGTTTTATGCCGAAGATGCCGGGCGCACTGATAATGAATATCTTGCACGGGTGGTTGAAGCGGTTGTCAAAGCGGGTGCCACAGTGGTTAACATTCCTGATACCACAGGCTACTGCCTGCCATCGGAATATGGCGCAAAAATCAAATACCTGATTGACCACGTTGATATGGGCAATGCCATTCTCTCAACCCACTGTCACAACGATTTGGGTATGGCAACCGCCAACACAATGGCCGGACTTGTGAACGGCGCCCGTCAATGCGAGGTTACCATCAACGGCATTGGCGAGCGTGCCGGAAACACCGCTATGGAAGAGATTGCAATGATTCTGAAATGCCACACCGGTCTTGGTCTTCACACCGACATCAACACCACATCAATCTACCCCGCAAGCCGTATGGTTTCGAGTTTGATGAATATGCCTGTGCAGGCCAACAAGGCTGTGGTGGGGCGCAACGCCTTCGCCCATTCGTCTGGTATTCATCAAGATGGCGTGCTGAAAAACATCAGTACTTACGAGATTATGAACCCGCACGATGTGGGACTCGACGACAACTCAATTGTGCTCACCGCCCGCAGCGGTCACGCAGCCTTGAAACACCGTCTGTCGGTTCTGGGCGTTGAGGTTGAAGGCGAGCGTCTCGACAAAATCTACGAGCAGTTCTTGAAGCTGGCCGACCGCAAGAAGGAAATCCACGACGACGACCTGCTTATGCTGGCCGGTGCCGACATCACAATGAATAACCACGTTAAACTTGAATTTCTGCAAGTTACATCAGGTGTTGGTGTGCGGCCGGTGGCAAGCATCGGGCTTAACATTGCTGGCGAGAAGTTTGAAGCAGCAGCCAGTGGTAACGGTCCTGTAGATGCGGCAATCAAGGCTTTGAAACAGATTATCAAGCGGCAAATGACGCTCAAAGAGTTCACCATTCAGTCAATCAACAAAGGCAGCGACGATGTGGGTAAAGTTCATATGCAGGTTGAGTTCGACGGCCGCCTTTACTACGGTTTCGGCGCCAACACCGACATTGTTTCGGCATCGGTTGAGGCTTACATTGATTGTATTAATAAGATGAAATGAAACGAATATTAGTTTTGGGTGTTAGTTTTCACTTCTACTAACACCTAAAATCTAACACTAACTATTTTTTGTATTTTTGTAATTAATCAACTGGTTTCTAGTTATGGGTATAACGTTTGATGAGGATAATCAAGTTTTTGTATTTGATTTTGAACACGATGGTGCTGATAGCATCATCAATTTGAAGGTTGACGGCTATCAGATTGAAGCATTTGGCAAATGCTTCTATTACGGTTATGAGTTTAATCCCGACACCGATACCGCCATCCGAAGCGATTTTATCAAATACTTAAAATTTTCTGATAATCTACAAGATAATTCCAATCTGACTGATTTCATAAAAAAGGCCATCAACACGCTATCGAAAAAAATCAATCTGTATGACTATGATTTGGTTGTGATGCCGGAATCGTCGAGCAAGGTCAACCAGTATATGCTGCGCTATCTGTATAGGTTTGCGCAGCCGACATTGCGTAAAATGGAGTTGGTTAAGGCTTTGCCGGAGAATATTGGTTTCGATATGGATGGCTTTGAGCAACAGTATCTCGACGATGTGCTCGAAAACGGCCGCCCACGCTATACCCAAGCACAGAAGGAAGATGTGAAACAGTCAATTGCAAAAATGCTCGATTTGATTCATCAAAAGGACTATTTTACTATAGCAAAGGATGTTAGAAAGAATCGTTTCCGTCCTTATATTATGCAGTTCTTGAAATTTGCGTCAACTGACGATGAGGCACTTTGCTCACAAATCCGTCAGCAGAACATCCTGATTATCGATGATATTGCGACAAGCGGTTCAACACTAAATGAAATACTTCGAACACTGCGTATCTTAAACGAAGACAATAATATAACTATTTTCAGCCTAATAGGACGAAAAGATTTGATGGCTGATTCGTTTTAGTAAATTTATAAGTGAGTTAAAAAATCATACGACATTGATTGTATGAGTGGTTACTAAAATGATTTTAAAGTTAGGATTTAGGATACCATATCCTAATCCTAACTCTTAAACATTCTCTACTTCTCTCTAAAGTAAATCTGCACCGGAACACCCTGCAAATCAAAGTTTTCGCGCATCTTATTCTCAAGGTAGCGGCGATACGGGTCGCGGATGTACTGCGGCAGGTTGCAGAAGAATGCGAACTGCGGTGACGGCGTCGGCAGCTGCGTTACATATTTGATTCTGATGTATTTACCCTTGACTGTCGGCGGCGGGTAATTCTCAATAGCGGCCAGCATCACCTCGTTCAGTTTGGCTGTCGGAATTTTCTGCTTGCGGTTTTTGAAAACCTGCATTGCTGTCTCAACAGCCTTAAACACACGCTGTTTGGTCAGTGCCGAGATGAACAACACCGGCACATCATTGAACGGCGCCAACTTGGCTCGAACGGCGGCCTCGTACTCTTCCATTGTGTTCTTTTCCTTCTCAATCAAGTCCCACTTATTTATCAGAATCACAACACCTTTACGGTTCTTGACAATCAGACTGAAAATGTTCAAATCCTGCGATTCGAGCCCCAACGTAGCATCGATAATCAAGAAGCAGACATCCGATTCCTCAATGGTGCGAATGGCTCGCATAACTGAATAAAACTCAAGGTTTTCCTCAACCTTGTTCTTCTTGCGCAGACCAGCCGTGTCGATAATGTTGAACTCAAAACCGAACTTGTTGTAAACCGTGTTGATTGAGTCGCGGGTGGTTCCCGCAATGTCAGTCACAATGTTGCGGTCCTGCTCGAGCAGTGCGTTGATGAATGACGATTTTCCCGCATTCGGACGGCCCACAACGGCAATGTTTGGCAGATTGCGGTCTTCTTCAACGGGCTTGTTGCGGTCGAATTTGGCAACAATGGCATCCAGCAAGTCACCGGTACCCGAGCCGTTCACAGCCGATATGGCGTAGATATCGCCCAATCCCAACGAGTAGAATTCTCCAGTAAGATATTGACGGTCAACGTTGTCAACTTTATTCACACCCACTATAACAGGCTTGCGCGATTTGCGCAAAAGTTCTGCCACATCATCGTCAAGGTCGGTAACGCCGCCTGTTACATCTGTCAGGAACAGAATCACATCAGCCTCATCCACAGCCAGTTTTACCTGTTTACGGATTTCACCTTCAAAAATATCGTCGCTGTTCGTCACATAACCACCCGTATCGATGACCGAAAACTCAAGTCCGCCCCATTCGCACTTACCGTAATGGCGGTCGCGGGTTACACCGGCAGTGGCGTCGGTTATAGCTTGACGGCTCTCGACCATACGATTGAAAAGCGTTGATTTGCCGACATTTGGCCTTCCTACTATCGCAACAATGTTACTCATATCTAATTATTTACTTTATTATCAATTCAGCATGCAGAATTCAGAACAAACAGTTTTCTAATGCATTATTGCCTTTCCTTTTTACTTCTAATCCTGCGTATAGCCAAAAAATTTCAGGTTTTGGTCCTTGTCTCGCCAGTCTTTCTGCACTTTTACTTGCAATTCGAGAAAAACTTTGGTGCCGACAAATTGCTCAATGTCCTTACGCGCCTCTGTACCAACCTTTTTCAGTGCAGAGCCTTGGTGACCGATAATAATTCCTTTGTGCTGTTCGCGCGACACGTAAATTATCGCACGAATGCGTGTAAGTTGCTGTGTTTCTTTAAATTCGTCAACAAGAACTTCGCACGAATAGGGAATTTCCTTTTTGTAGTTCAGGAAAATCTTCTCGCGGATAATCTCCTGAACGAAAAAGCGTTGCGTGCGGTCAGTGAGTTCGTCTTTGTCGAAGTACGGAGGATTCTCAGGTAGCAGTTCCTTAATCTTCTCGAAAACCTCGGCCGTGTTGAACTTGTGCAGCGCCGAAACGGGGTAGATATATGCGTTGGGCATCACCTCGCGCCACATCTGTATCTTGGCCTCAAGGTCGGCTTGATTACCCAAGTCTATCTTATTGATTAACAACACAACAGGAATCTGCATCTTGCAAACCTTCTGCAAATAGTCGTCATTCTTATCAAAAGTCTCGACCATATCTGTCACATACACAATAACATCTGCATCAACCAACGCCGTATCGACAAACTTGAGCATCGCCTCTTGAAGTTTGTAGTGCGGCTTTAAAATGCCCGGCGTGTCGGAATAAACCATCTGAAAATCATCGCCGTTGACAATGCCCATAATACGGTGGCGCGTGGTTTGCGCCTTGTTGGTGATAATCGAGAGCCGCTCGCCTACAAAGGCGTTCATCAGCGTCGATTTGCCGACGTTCGGATTGCCGATAATATTGACAAAGCCTGCTTTATGTGCCATTCCTGAAAAATTTGCGGCAAAGATAGTCAATATTTTCGGTGAATCTTTAATTGATGAAGAGGTAAGGAGTGTAGAGAAGATATTTACGTTTATGTTCTCTATTTGCATTATGCATCTTGCCTCTCAACCCTCCCTTCTCACCTTTTACTTTGCTCTTTAAACTTTACTCACTTATACTATCTTTGCACCCAAAATTTACAATACAAAAATGAGCAACATCGAACTTAGCGAGCAGGAACTGCAACGCCGTCAGAGCCTTACAGAACTTCGCAACTTGGGCATCGACCCTTATCCGGCAGCCGAATATGTGGTTTCGGCATACTCAACCGACAT
>JAFYYJ010000082.1 GCA_017557605.1 Salinivirgaceae bacterium | reverse complement strand
CCCTTGCAGCCAATCGCTGCAAGTGGCATTTAATTTTTTTGGTGTTTGCCGATTACAACGAAGCAAGCAGTGATACAACGATTGCGAACAGTGCGCAACCCTCAACCAATGCAGCCGAGATAATCATATTGGTTTGCACCTTACCAGCTGCCTCTGGCTGACGGGCAATGGCGTCCATTGCCTGACCGCCGATACGGCCGATACCCAAACCTGCACCAATTACTGCAAGGCCAGCACCCAAAACTGCCAAACCTGCACCTACTGAAAATGGTTCCATAATAATTACATTTAAAAGTTAATATTAGGTCTATTATTCGTTTAACTATTTAATCGACAACGGACTCATTGTCCATTTATCATTTTCGGTTGTCTGTTGTCCTTCCATTGTTAATTGTTAATTCTTAAATTTTCATTCCTCCCCGCCTTTCACCGCCATACCGATGTACATTGCCGTCAGCATTGTGAAGATGTAGGCCTGAAGTGCCGCAACCAGCAGCTCAAGAACGTCCATAAACAACACAAACACAATGGAAACGGGCGAAATCAGCACCGATTTGAATATGAATATCAGTGAAATGAAACTCAATACAATGATGTGCCCCGCCGTTATGTTGGCGAACAATCGAATCATAAGCGAGAACGGCTTTGTGAATATGCCTATCAGCTCAATCACAGTCATTATCGGCTTCACAAAAACGGGCGGACCAGGCATCCACATAATATCTTTCCAATAGTGCTTCGAGCCTGACACATTGGTGATTATGAAGGTGAACACCGCCAACAGCATTGTCACAGCAATGTTGCCCGTCAGGTTGGCACCCATTGGCAAAAGTCCCAGCATATTGTTCACCCAAATGAAGAAGAAAAGGGTGAGCAGATAGGGCAGATATTTGCGATAGTGCTCCTCGCCAAGGTTCGGAACAGCAATCTCGTCTTTCACAAACAGAATGAGCGGCTCGGTGAACCCGCGCAGACCCGTAGGCACTTGACCCATTTTTTTGTAGCCGTTGGCCGTGGCAATGAAAATCCACAGCAGCAGAATGGCCGACAACATAAGCGATGCCACATTTTTGGTTATCGACAGGTCGAGCGGTGCTTCATTCAGAACAGCGCCGTGCTCGTCGTGCTTGAGTTGCCCGTTTTCGGCAAGATAGATTTTGTCGTGATGCAAAATATACTCGCGGCTGCCTCCGCCACGTACAACGGTTTTCTTACCCTCATCAAACGCCGACGACATAAAAATATCCAAATGTCCGTCGGTATATAATATAATAGGTAGAGGAATGGCCACCGCCGACTCGCTGCCGTCGGGTGCCGAACGGTCGTAAAAGTGCCACGAGTGCGAGTCTTTGATATGGTGCATTATGACTTCGCCGGCGTCGAAGCCTTTTTCCGCCGGTGCGGTGTTTTGCACATTATCGGTTAAAGAATCGGCAGCAACGGCGTTGTTGGCTGCGTATTCGGTGGTGTCTTGGGCAACAGCCTGACCCGTTGTCCACAACAAACCCAATGCAACCATTAGTTTTATAACTCTCATAATATCAGTTTATTATTCAACCTTTTATGGTGCTGTCGGCTACATAAATAGTCGCTTTAGTCACTTTCAGCAAATTGCTTTCGCAATGCACTTACCAAAGTAGAAATTTATTTGATACAATATTGCGGTGGGGTGAAATTTTTCGCGGAATATGTGTGGAGAAATTGGGCTTGGATTGAATATGTGTAGGTTAGGAAATGATATATTAAAACCTACTTCGTATGCCGACCGAAGCAAAGCCTTGTGCGCCTAATCCGACTTCACCGAAGGCTCTTACTATTTTTGGCCCAATCTCGAGCCCGACAACTTCGACAAAACAGGGAACACAACCAAAAGCATTATCAGTATCGCCAGTTTCGTATTTTTTATCTTTGAAAATAAAACGGGCGCCTACCCCCGATTTCATATATCCCCCTATCCAATTGTAACGTATCCAATCGAACTGTATGGCAGTCATAATATATGGCAATCTGTCTTTTTCCGTCCAATTATCGGTTGGTTTGGAGTCTAGTTGTCTGTTTTTTCTGTTAATCCAATGATTCGATAAGGTTTCTTCATAGCCCGCCTGCACACCAATCGACAGCCAGCGTTTGGGCAAGCGGCGAAAATACTCAACATTATAAACGTTCGAAAAATCAGTATATTTCCAACTCTCTTTACCATCAGCTTTACCATCATCTTCGTGAGTTCCGCCACCGAAAGTATCATCAAGGAATGAATACAACGACTGACCGTAACAATAAAACGCAGAAACCTGATTTTTAGGATATTCAATCATTTGCGAGTAACCGCAGAGCGAGCCGAGAATGGCAAGCACAATAAGTGTTAGTTTTTTCATTTAGTTCAGTTTGAGTAGTTAGTTTTTGTGCGATTACTCGCATTACAATTTTAAGACAATTTTGTGAACCTTTTCTCTATCGGTATTTGATTTTTGAGGATGTAAGACAAGACCAATAAAAATAAAAAAAGCCTTGGCGTGTATAACACCAAAGCCATGTCAAATATATGTAAGTTGGAAAACGAAAAACATAAATGTGAAGTGAAAGTTTGTGTTTTCAGTTTGCGTTCGCGTTTAGTTTTATATTTGCATATATCGGCAGAGTGACTGTCGAATTAAAAATGAGTTTATGCACAAATATTTAAAGGCGATAGCCAATGCGCTTGGAATAAAGCAGAGTCAGGTTGAGGCGGTTACCGAATTGCTCGACGGAGGGGCCACTGTGCCGTTTATCAGCCGTTATAGGAAGGAGGCCACTGGCGGTCTCGACGAGGTTGCAATCTTCGATATTGAAACCCAATATAAAAAGTATCAAGAGCTTGACCGTCGCAAGCAGACGATAGTTGAGACTATTGCCGCACAAAACAAACTTACCGACGAGCTGAAGCGCAAAATTGATGATACGCTTGACAGTAGCGAATTGGAGGACATCTATCTGCCATACAAACCGAAGAAGCGCACGCGTGCCACCATTGCTAAAGAGCAGGGATTGGAGCCGCTTGCTGCCTGGCTGATGAAGCAAAACAACGGCGATGTGGAACTGATAGCCGAGAAATATCTGAAGGATGATATTGATGACACTGATAAGGCTTTGGCCGGAGCCCGCGACATAATTGCAGAGTGGGTGAGCGAGGATATGACTGCCCGTCAGCGGGTGCGCAACTACTATAATCATAGTGCGCAGGTTATCTCTCACGTAATCAAGGGCAAGGAGTCGGATGCCGTCAAGTATGAGGATTATTACGATTTTGCCGAGCCGCTGCGTAAGTGTCCGTCGCACCGAATGCTGGCGATGCGCCGTGGCGAAGCCGAAGGTTATCTGCGTATCAGTGTTGAACCGAAAAACGATGATGTTGAAGAAATGCTGTGCCGTCACTTTTTGAAATCAGAAAATGCCGCGGCAAAGCAGGTGCGTATGGCTGTTGAGGATAGTTACAAACGGCTGATTCAGCCGTCAATCGAAAACGAGTTTAAGAAGACCGCAAAGGAAAAAGCCGACAAGGAGGCCATTGATGTCTTTTCGGTCAATCTGCGGCAGTTGCTGTTGGCGTCGCCACTTGGGCAAAAGCGCATTTTGGCACTTGACCCCGGATTCCGCACCGGCTGCAAGGTTGTCTGTCTCGACCAGACGGGTAATCTACTTTATAATCAGGCTATTTATCCGCATCCGCCGCAGAACGAGTGGGCGGAGTCGCAGGAGACGGTGCGTCAGCTTGTCAAGAAGTACGGTTGTGAGGCGGTTGCCATTGGAAACGGCACGGCCAGCCGCGAGACTGAGGCTTTTGTCCGTTCAATAAAGTTCGATACCGAAGTTCAGATTTTCGTAGTGAGCGAGAACGGCGCATCGGTTTACAGTGCATCGGCTGTGGCGCGCGAGGAGTTCCCCGACTATGATGTTACCGTTCGCGGTGCTGTTTCGATAGGTCGCCGGCTTATGGACCCGCTTGCCGAGCTTGTCAAAATAGACCCGAAATCGATAGGAGTGGGCCAGTATCAGCACGATGTTGACCAGACAGCGCTCAAGGAAAGTCTTGATTTTGTGGTTGAAAGCTGTGTCAATTTGGTTGGTGTCAATCTGAATACGGCCAGCAAGCACTTGCTTGCATATGTGAGCGGACTTGGAGAGAAGCTTGCTCAGAACATTGTCGATTACCGGACGGAAAATGGGGCGTTCAAATCGAGGCAGCAACTGAAAAAAGTGCCCCGGCTTGGCGACAAGGCTTTTGAACAGTGCGCGGCGTTTCTGCGTATTCCTGATGCTAAGAATCCGCTCGACAATAGTGCGGTGCACCCTGAAAGCTATGCCGTTGTGGATAAAATGGCCGCCGATTTGGGCTGCAAGGTTTCTGATTTGATTGCCGATGCAGGCCTGCGTCAGAAAATCGACTTAAAACGCTATGTGTCAGACACTGTAGGAATGCCCACTTTGCTCGACATCAAGAAGGAGTTGGAAAAGCCCGGCCGCGACCCGCGCTCAGCTATCAAGGAGTTCTCGTTTGCTGAGGGTGTGCACACAATCGACGATTTGGAGGAGGAAATGGTGCTTCCCGGCATTGTCACCAATATCACCAATTTCGGCGCGTTTGTTGACATAGGCGTGCATCAGGACGGACTGGTGCATATTTCGCAACTGGCCAACAAGTATGTCAGCAACCCGAACGATGTGGTGTCGCTGCATCAACACGTTATGGTGAAAGTTGTGGGCGTTGACTATCTGCGAGGTCGCATCAGCCTGACAATGAAGGGCGTGGAGCAGGGCTCGTGAAGTGGAAAAACGGATAGGGCAAGAGCCTGAAATTTCGCTTTTGAAAACAAATTTCAGCAAATATTCTGCCGCAAAGATTTTTACTTTTGCGCATCTGAAAAACATAAGAAATGAGTAACAAAACAGTTCCCGTAACTTTGCTCACAGGGTATCTGGGCAGCGGAAAAACCACATTGGTAAACAAGATTTTAGCTAACAATCAGGGTTTTAAAATAGCGGTTATTGTCAACGATATTGGCGAGATAAATGTTGACGCGTCGCTTATTCAGGCCGGCGGTTTTGTCAATAAGAAAGACGACAGCCTTGTGGCTCTTAGCAACGGTTGCATCTGTTGTACGCTGAAAACTGACCTTATCGACCAGATTACCGGCATTATCGAAACGGGCCGGTTCGACTATATTCTTATTGAGGCGAGCGGCATTTGCGAACCGCTGCCTATCGCGCAGACAATCACTGCAATTTCGGGTTATGCGCGGCAGTATAATCAGCCGGAGCCCTGCCGTCTCGACTGCATCGCAACTGTTGTTGATGCGCTTCGAATGGCTCGTGAGTTCGCCAACGGCAATAGTCTGACTCGTGACAACATTGATGATGATGATATTGAGAATTTGTTGATACAACAGATTGAATTTTGCAACATTATCATTCTGAATAAGATAGATGAGATAACTGAAGATGAGAAGAAGCAGGTTAAAGCTGTTATCAAGAAACTTCAGCCTTATGCCGAAATTGTAGAGACTAACTACGCCGAGTTGGATTTGAGCAAGATAATGGATTCGCACAAGTTCGACTTCGAAAAGGCATCGATATCAGCAGGTTGGGTTGCCGAATTGGAAAAAGAGGAAGAAGAGGAGCCGGAAGGCGAAACTGAGGAATACGGAATAGGCACCTATGTTTACTATCGTCGTAAAGCGTTCAATTACACCAAATTCGAGACATACGTGAACGACCGCTGGCCAAACAATATCATCCGCAGCAAGGGCATTTGCTACTTCTCTGACGATGCCGATATGTCGTATATGTTTGACCAGGCCGGAATGCAGAAGAAACTTGTAAAGGCCGGACAGTGGATTTGCACAGCGCCAATTGAGGAACAGCGCAAATATCTGGCTGAAAGCGAGGAACTTCGCAAGGATTGGGACGATGAGTACGGCGACCGTATGATTAAAATCGTTTTCATCGGACAAAATCTTGACCGTGAGCAGATTAAGGCCGATATGGATAAGATTTGAGTGAGATGTCTGTCCGCGAAACGCTTTTTGGCAAGACTGATAACACCAAAATTCAAATTTTGCGCAACGCTGTTGTTGAGGGCATACGCTACTGCACCAACATCGCATTGTTGTGGTTGCTCACCGACAAATTGTTAGGTAGCAGCTATTTGGCTGTGTCAACGGCAATCGCGTCATTGTTGGCAGGGTTGCTCAATTACGCGTTAAGCGCCATTTGGGTTTTTCATAAAACCGAAAAGAAGGCAGGCAAAAGTCTTTTGCAATTTGCGATTTTCACACTGATAGGCGCCGTAGGGCTTGCCATAAACATAGGCATAACCACTCTTCTGACAAATTGCTGCGATGTTTATTATTTGATTAGTAATACTATAGCGCAAGTTGTGGTTTTCTTCTTCAACTTTTTTATGCGGAAGAAGATTGTTTTTGAACGGGGGCGGGAGAGTGAGCCTATAAGCCAGAAACAATAGCATTGATGCGGTCTGCGACATTCTCAATCAGCCACGAAGGCGTTGAAGTGGCTCCGCTTATTCCTATGCTTGACACTCCTGTAAACCAATCGTTTTGGATATCGCTTTCGTTTTCAATGAAATAAGATTTCGCGTTTACACCCTTGCAAATCTCGAACAGCACTTTTGCGTTTGAGCTGTCGCGGCCGCCTACAAAGATTATTACCTCGTGTTCTGAAGCGAAATTGCGCAGGTGTGGTCCGCGGTTGGCAACTTGGCGGCAAATAGTGTCGTGCCATTGGAACTGTGAGGATTTCTGCCCTAGAATCTTCACCAGATTCATAAATTTGCTGACATCTTTGGTTGTCTGTGAGAAAAACTCAATGGGCCGCGAGAAATCTATTTTGCTTATATCTTTTTCATTTTCAATAAGAATGGCGTTGCCGTCGGTTTGGCCGATAAGCCCGATAACCTCAGCGTGGCCTTTCTTCCCGAAGATGACAACCTGCCCGTTGCATTGCCGCATTTGCTCGTAGGCTTTTTTTATGTTGGCTTGCAGGCGTAGTACCACAGGGCACGTGGCGTCAATGAGTTTGATATTGCGGTCTTTCAGATTGGCATAGCTACTTGGTGGTTCGCCGTGTGCGCGGAAGATGACTTTTGCGTTGTGCAGTTTGGCAAATTGCTCATGGTCAATCACTCCGAGGCCGATGCTTGCCAATCGGTTCACTTCAACGGGGTTGTGCACCATTGCACCAAGACTATATAGTTTCTGACCGTCGGCAAGTTCGTTAATTGCTTTTGTAACAGCATTTTTTACGCCGAAGCAAAATCCCGATTCAGGGTCAATGGCTATTTCAACCTTTTTTTGCATTTTCCACCAATTGGAGTATCACGGCAAATTGCTCATCGCGAGTCATATGGCTGTTGTCCACCACATGGGCGTCGTCGGCCTGGCGTAGGGGCGACACATCGCGGTGTTGGTCAATATAGTCGCGCTGGTTTACATTCTCAAGCACTTCCTCCATTGTTACCTTCTCGCCTTTTGCTGTCAGTTCGTCGAAGCGACGCTGGGCACGCACTTCAGGCGATGCTGTCATAAATATTTTGAGGTCGGCGTTTGGGAAAACCACAGTACCTATGTCACGGCCGTCCATAACAATCCCGCCTTGCTTTCCCATATCTTGTTGCAGTTTAACCATTTGAGTGCGCACAAAATCAATGCGGCTCACATAGCTCACTTTGTTCGACACCTCAATGCGGCGAATTTCGTCTTCAACCTGTTCGCCATTGAGCCATGTGGTGTTTGCACCAGTCGATTTGTTGTAGGTGAATGTTATATTGATGTCGCCAATGACTTTTTTAAGGTTGTCGGTATTCACCGTCCCGTCATCGCTTATAAGGCTGTTACGCATGCAGTAGAGCGTTACGGCGCGGTACATAGCGCCAGTGTCAACATAAACGTAACCCAGTTTTCGGGCGAGTTCTTTGGCTACAGTGCTCTTGCCGCATGATGAGAATCCGTCAATGGCTATTGTGAGTTTTTTGTCGTTCATTTTGAGTCGGAAGTTTTTGATTCTATCTTCTTGATTTCTACGTCTTTTAACTTCTTAACCTCTTGGCCTTTAAGCGCCTTGGCATCGTGGCTGGCCAGTTCATTGGCTTCGACATCTTTTATATTTTCGACATAAAGACTATGTGTCGGGAATGCGAAGTGAATGCCATTGCTGTTGAAACGGCTGAGAATGAGTAGGTTCATTTCGGATTGTGTTTCGAAAATGTCGCTGCCCTTTTTTATGTAGTAGATGAACTTTATGTTAAGCGAGTATTCGGCAAAATCGCAGAAGAAAATGTGGCAATTGTTGTCAACGTGCGGGTTGTTGACAGCGATGTCTCTTAGGATATTCATTGCCAACTGCATCTGTTCGGCGTTGGTTCCGTAGGTTAGTTGCAGCATAAGGACAATGCGGCGTGCCGGTTCGCGGGTAACGTTCTCAACAGCGTTGTCAATGATGTTGGCGTTTGGAATGGTTACTTCGGTGCCGTCGAGAGTTGACAGGCGGAAGCTGCGCAGACCGATGAAACTGACAAAGCCGTCGTAGTTGGCAACACGCACGCGGTCGCCAATACTGAACGGGTTGTCAATGAGCAAAGTGGCGCCGCCAAGAAAGTTTGTTACCGTATTTTTAGCGGCCAGAGCCAGTGCCACACCACCGAATCCCAGTCCGGCCAGAAGCGCCTTCACATCGTATCCGGTATTTGATAGCGTTATTGCGATACCTGCGCCCCAAATAATCACTTGCAGCAAGTGCTTGATTGTAGGCAGCATAAGTGCGCTGTTGTTCTTGCCGTCGGGGTTGTGCGTCGCAATAATACGGCAAGTTACGGTTGTAATCAGGTTCGACACGAACCAAGTGATAGTGAGGCACGAAACCACCGTGTAAGTCATACTTATGATTGGACGGTATTTCTCAAGCGGAAAATGCGTAAGTGACAGACGGATACCTATAAGTATGATTAACACACAAATAGGCATTGCGCATTTTTTAAGAATATTTTTTAAATCCTCTTCCGACAATTTTGAGAATCGCCTGAATAATATCGGCAGAACCCACATTACAAGTTTGCTGAGTCCAACGGTGATGACAATGTCAATGATAGCCTTAATCCAATCGTATCCGTTGGCTCCAAGGAAAACAAAATGTTCCATTATTGTAAATTATTTATTAACAGATGTTTGAAGTGTCTCGTAAACGTTCTTAGCGATGCCCTGCCAACTGTATTTGTCAAAAAACGCTTGCGGGGTGTCGCCTGTGAGCGAGAGTGCGCTTACGAGGCTACTAGCGAACATATCCCAATTGTTATCGACAACCACTTGTAGTTTGTTGCCGCAAACCGTTGTGTCGATGCCGATTGCGCCGAGCGATGTTGACACCACCGGACGGTTCTGGCTTATCGCCTCGATAACCTTTGTGCGGATGCCACCGCCTTGCAGGGCGGGATTCATAATGACATCGGAGCTGCGGATATACGAGTCGATGTCGGGCACAAATCCGGCATAAACGATGTTCTGTTTGCGCAGGTCGTCGAAGCGGCGCTGGTCGTTCTTTGAGAGGCCGCCGCCGCAAATCAGTATCTTATAGCCGCTACCCAGTGTCTTTTGCAGCCGCGGTGCTATCTCGTCAATTATTATTGAAAGCGATTCGATGCTTGGCAGATATTTGAGCACACCGAAGTACATGAAAATCTTGTCGTTAGGGTCGATGCCATGACGGCCAAGTATCTCGGCGCGTTCGGTTGGGTCGCATACCGGAAGCGATGTCGGCTCAACGCCGTAAGGTTTCAGGTGGCACTTGTCGGGACTGAGGCTGAACTTGCTTATGGCAATCTGGCGGTCCTGGTCGGTTGTGAAGAATGCGCCGCGCGCCATTTTCATTGCAAAACGTTCCCACTCGAACATTGCCGGCCACCACCAACGGCCCGCCGACATAAAACGCAGATATTCAATATTCAGCGAGTGGGTAAATACCGGTACGCCCGTTTTTTTCGACAACGTGCCCATCCAGCCTAAAAACGGCTGTTCAAGTATGATGACATCAGGCTTGATTGCTGTCACCTGGTCATAGATTATCTTGTAGTTGGCGCGCGAAATGCGGCGAAACGCACTGCGCGGAACTATGGGTTTAATGCTGAACGAGCACTCCGGCGACTCCGAGCCAACGCCTGTTATGACCGTAAGGTTCGATATTTGTCCCAATGCGCTCAGATAGCCGAATACGCCTTTCTGGTCGCCCGATACAGGTGGGATAAAAGGCTCCGGTGCTATCGATAATATTTTGAGTTGTGGCTTCATATATTTAGTATCTGCTCATTATTCGTTAGCGGGTTTCAACAGTTTGGCATACGCTTCGCTATCGGTCAGTATGTCAATGGCTTTGAATAGAGTCGAGTCATTTATCATCTGCGATTTGACACGGCCAACCTGATAATAGTAGCGGCTCACAATCTCTTCTTGCAACAATGATGATATTTCCGACTTAAATGTGTGTAAATCTTTTGATTTGTCGTGTGCGAGTTTGTTTCGCAGTTGCTCCAGTTCATCGCCCACCTGAGCCTCGTATTTTTCTTTCTTTATGGCAGACTCAAGGTCGTTTATCAGCTTCTCGCTTTCAAGCTTGTAGTCGTAGTTCTTGTCAGCCAGGAAGTTGACAAAATCGTCGTAAGTAGCGTCGTCGATGCGGAAATCCTCAGGCTTGCCTATCGACGGGTGCTGCTGGTTGTAGAGTGTGGCATAGTCGAAAATCAGGTTCTTGGTGTATAGGCTGGCAGCTATGCGGCTCATTATCTCAGGCTCGAATTTGATGTCGGGCAGAACCCCTCCGCCGTCATAAACAGTGCGGCCTGCGCGTGTCTTGAACTGGCTGATGAGTGAATCGGCAATTTTGCCCACGCTACCGTCGGCGTTGCGGTGCGAGTAGTCGAGCGCCTGGATGCAGCGGCCGCTTGGTATGTAGTATTTTGCTGTTGTCAGTTTTAGTTTGGTGTTGTAGCTCAAGTCGCGGGTTGTCTGCACAAGGCCCTTGCCGTAGGTGCGGCAGCCTATAATGACTCCGCGGTCAAGGTCCTGCACTACACCCGACACAATTTCTGATGCCGACGCCGTGCCGCTGTTTACCAGAATGGCTAGCGGAAGCTGCGTGTCAACCGGGTCGCTAGTGGCGTAATATGTTTTGTTCCACATCTTTACCTTGCCTTTGGTGCTCACAATCTCGTTCCCTTTATCGACAAACAGGTTCGACATCGACACCGCCTCGTTGAGTAGTCCGCCCGGATTGCCGCGCAGGTCGAGCACAAGGCCTTTCAGTTGGTTATTCTTCTTCAAATCGAGCAGGGCGTCTTTCACTTCTTGCGAACAATTATCAGTAAAGTTCGAAAGGCTGATATAGCCTATTCCGTCGGCCACCATGCCGTAGTAAGGTACGCTTTTAACCTTGATTTTCTGTCGGATAATCTCGACTTTGCGTTTCTTATGGGTGAAAGGTGTCTCAACGGTGAGCGTCACTTTCGTTTTAGGTTCGCCTTTGAGCAGCTCGCTCACTTTTTCGGTATCATATCCAGCAACATCCTTGCCGTCAATCTCAACTATAAGGTCGCCAGCCTTCAGTCCAGCCAACATTGCTGGTGAGCCGTCAATTGGCTCACTCACAACTACATGGCCTTCGCTACTGCGTATGTAGGCGCCAATTCCGCCGTACTGTCCGGTGGTCATGAAACGGAAATCCTCAATGTCCGACTCGGGAATGAAAACCGTGTACGGGTCGAGCGACTTCAGCATCTCGTCAATGCTTTTTTTCACCAAATCGCCCGGATTTATCTCATCGACATAATAGATTGAAAGTTCGCGGAAAAGGGTGTGGTAGATGTCAAGGTTTTTCGACATCTCAAAGTCGCGGTCGTTGACAAAGCCAACCGCAATAAGTATGGCGGCAACCGCAGCTACCACCTTGATTTTCAGTTTTGTTTTTTTCTCCATATCAAAATCGGCGCATAGTTAGGCCGACAAACAAATGTAAGATAACATTATAAATTAACGCAGTTTTTTGCCACTTTTTCCGACAATTGCGTAAGTAGGCGGCTCATATAGTCCGATACATCGGCGAATGCCATAGGCTCGGTGTTCTGGGCGATGAAGATGAACAGCACCTGTACGGGCGGTTGGCCAACAGCGTCGGTCATTATGTGTCGGTTGAGCCTGAAAGCCTCGCGCATCAGCCGTTTGTTGCGGTTGCGGTCAACAGCCAAATGATGTATCTTTTTGGGCGCCACAAACGCAACCTGATAGTTGAAACTGTCGGCCGGCACAATTGCGTAAACCATTTTCAACGGTCCCACACGCATGCTCTTATTCTGCTGAAAAACAAGGTCAATCAGCTTTTGCTGCTTCAGGTGCTCGGCGCGCTTGTAGGTATATTGACGAATGGTTTGCGACATGGAAATCACTGCGTTTAAGGTGCAAATATAGTGTATTTATGCTTTGCCGCCCTTTGGCCCTATAAACAAAAAAGGGTACCGCCTTTTGGCGACACCCTCCACTTAAAACACTTTGAAAAGATTAATTTTTCTTACAAGCCTTATTCATATCCTTGATAAACAGCTCTAAAGCCGCTGGCATCGACGGAGCTTCGGGCAGCGGGGCCTTGATGTCGAGACGCAGGTTGGCGTTCTCAACGGCTTTTGCTGTTGTCGGGCCGAAAGCCGCAATCTTGATATCGTTTTGCTCAAAATTGGGGAAGTTGGTTTTCAGCGATTTAATACCCTCGGGGCTGAAGAAACACATGATATCGTAGTTCTGGTCAGCAATGTCCGACATATCGGTTGCCACAGTCTGGTACAGAATGGCTAGCGTGTGGTCGATATTGTGAGCCTTAAGCTGCTCAATAACCTCAGGTTTATACTTGTCCGACGACGGCAGAAGGAATTTGTTCTCCTTGTGCTTGTCAAGAACTGAAAGCAAGTCGGTGAACGTGCCCGTGCCGAAGAAAATCTTGCGCTTGCGGTATGTTATGTATTTCTGCAGGTAGAGCGCTATTGACTCAGTGGTGCAGAAATATTTCATATCGTCGGGCAGAACAACACGCATCTCCTCGCACATGCGGAACAAGTGGTCGATAGCGTGCTTGCTTGTGAAAATGACAGCCGTATGGTCGAGAATGTTCACCTTTTCTTTACGGAACTCCTTGGCGTCGATAGGGGTAACGGTGATAAATGGCCTGAAATCAATTTTCAGATTGTATTTGTCGGCCAAGTCGAAATATGGTGACTTCTCAGTCGTGGGCTTTGGCTGTGAAACCAATATTTTTTTGATTTTCAAGGTTTTTGTTATTTTAAGTTAGACTTCAAATATTACTATAAACAATAGTCAATCACTAATTTGCACAGTGTTGTTATAGGTAAAATTTCAAGGGCACAAAGGTAGAAAAACAAATAGAAAATTGAAACCCTATTTTTTAAACAAATTCGCAATCCACGGAACAATGTCAACAAGTAGCTTAGTGCAAGCAGCGCAAACCCTGCCCAAATAAGCTTTTCGGCCACAAACGACGGTACAAACGGTATGACAGTCACCACTGGCAGCACCAATAGTCCGAAAGCCTTGTTAAACAGATAAATGGTGAAATTATATTCGCCAAAGGCCTTGGTTTCGAACAAGAAATCGATTGTTTTCAGGACAATTGTGCGTAGCAAGAAAAATACAACAATGGCTCCAAAGCATACCAGGAAGTGCATGAAACTGCTGTCATCAAACACTTTGAATCCGTAGAATTCAAAAGACTGGCATAGGAGCAGACTGGTATTTATATAGAATATAATATTGAGTATGAAATAGATGCGGTTGCGTACAGCATTTGTTTCGGAATAGACGCGGCGAGCGGTAAAGGCGCTCATAACCGATTGCATCACCATACCGATGAATTTGCCGTAAATCATTCGCGCCCAAATGAATAGAACGAACGATGCTATTATGACACCAATCATCCAGTCGGTTTCGCCCACATTGCGGTTTACAGAGAAGTTGTTGAGCTTGCGGTTTATCGGCTTGCCCTCTTTCTCTGTAAACAGATGCGTGCCCGCCTGTACGGTTGTTATGGTGTCGGTGGCCACAATTGTGGTATCGGACAGGGCGGTAAGAGTGTCGGCTGCATTCTCGGCAACTATGGCGACAGTGTCGGCCGGTGTGGCATCGGTTTCCGCCAGAATGGGTGTGCCTGCATCTTCCAGAACCTGCGTTTGACGCGCCGGAACGACAATCGATGATACTGTGTCGGGTGCGCTATGCTGCGGTGCGGCGGCAACCTGCGTCTGCTCAATGGGCATCGATACCGGTCGAAGCGTAGTGTCGGGCGCAATGGGGTTCAGACGGAGCTGCGAAGCCAGTGAGTTGTCGTGCTGGATTACAAATTCGCCTGTCAGCACATCGTATTCGGGATGTGTGATAGTGTCGTTTTCAGGAACGTACGGTACCGTTTTGATTATAGGTGCCACCGGCTTTGCCGCTATGCGGCTCGAGTCGACGCGGAAAGCATCAGCGCCGTTGAAATCGAACGTGCGGAAAAGGTCAGTGTTGATTGTCGGCGCAGCTATTTGCGACGACACACTATCTGCCTGACTACCGTTCTGAAATGTATAATTCATCTGCTTTTGTGAATCGCTGCAAAGTTATAATTTTTGTTTTGAGTTTGCCCTCGGCAATCATATTTAAACTTTCATCAGCCTAATTAATCATTGTGGCAAAGAAAAAGGGAAAGCGGTGTTCCACTTTCCCTTTGTGCATATCGCTGTAACACTTTTAGTTAAGCATCATCGGCATGAGCAGCATCAGCACTTCCTCATCGGCGTTTTTGGGGTCGAACGGAACAAAGGTGCCGGCTCGTGTGGCATCAGACAGATTGATAACCACATTGTCGCTGCTGTCGAGGTTTTTCAGAATCTCAATCAGGAACACTGATTTGAATCCTATCTCCATATCCTCACCTTCGTACTGACAGTCAACTGTCTCGTATGCCGATACCGAGAAATCGATATCCTGTGCCGAGACGCCAATCTGGTTGGCTTTGATTGACAGTTTTATAAGGTTGCTGGCTTGGTTTGAGAACACCGACACGCGGCTTACGCAGTTGCGTAGCATGTTGCGGTCTATGATTAGTTTACGCGGTGCCTCGCGAGGTATAACCGCCTGATAGTTTGGAAATTGTCCGTCAATGAGGCGGCAGATGAGTTTGAAATCGCCAAATTCGATGACGGCGTTTTTCTTGTCGAAGGCGAGCTGTACCTGAGTGTCGGCTTTCGAAAGAATGTTTTTGAGCAGTGTGGCAGGCTTTTTGGGCAGAATGAACGAACTCTCGCTATCGCTGCTTACGTCGGCGCGGGTGTAACATACCAGCTTGTGTCCGTCGGAAGCGACAAATTTCACCTTGCCTTGAGCTATCTCGATAAAGATGCCTGTCATAACTGGACGGAGGTCATCGGCCGATGTGGCGAAAATGGCCTTCGAAACACCCTGCATAAGGGCGTCGGAGGTGAGTTGTACGCGGCATGCGTCGTCGTCGAGGCTCTGAACAACCGGAAAATCGTCGCCGTTGACACCAACGATGCTGTATTTGCCGGAATTGATAACTATGTCGACTGCTTTTCTGTTGCTGTCGATGTCGTTGATGTTGAAGGTGAGTGGCTGCTCGGGGAACTCCTTGAGGATGCTGAGCAGACGTTTGGCGTCCAAGGCCACTTTGCCTTCGCCGTTTGCCGAGTCGACATTGAGTGAGGCGATGATTGTCGTTTCAATGTCTGACGCTGTTATTGTCAGTTTGGTGCCCTGAAGGTCGAAAAGAAAATTGTCGAGGATAGGCATAGTGTTTTTGTTAGCAATTACACTGCTTGCCGCCTGCAATTGAGCTAAAAGCTCCGAACTTGATACGATAAAATTCATTTGTATGTGTTTTAAATTGATTTCGTAAAAACGCTCAAATTTATAAAAATTTGGGTTGGTACTATAAAAATAGGTGAATTTGCGAGCAATTGTTTTTAACAAGTACTATATGTATTGTTGACAACAAAAACTATTGTAACACAATGCGTTGATTTGAATATGGCATTGTGATTTTCCGTTATAGTTTCTCGTTTTCGTTATCGTTTTTATATCTGGCTCTTTCGCCGCCAATAAGCTTCGGACGACAATAGGCTGCGGCCACATGGGCTTCGCCAATTTGCTTTTGTGTCGGATGAACCGGAACGGCCACGTCTTTCAGGTGCATGCCGATAAGTGTATCGCCTATGTCGAGGCCGGCTGATGCTTTAATGTGCTCAACCACAACAGGTTTGCGGAAACTATGGTATGCCGCTGTTGCAAACGAGCCACCGCCGTGCAACCACGGCACTACGCAGACAGGCTCATAGCCGTAACGTTCGGCACATTCGGACTCAACCACAAGCGCGCGGTTCAGGTGCTCGCAGCATTGACAGGCAAGGTAAATGCCTCGTTCTGAGAGCAGTTGATAGGCGGTATTGAATATAGTGCGACCAATCTCCTCGCTCGAATTTTTGCCTATAATGCCGCCTGCCACCTCGCTCGACGAGCAGCCGATGACAAAAATCGCTCCTTTGGGCTGAGGATGAGCGTCAAGTAGGTCGGTGATTATCTTTTTGGTTTGATTCTCAATAGTTTGTAAATCCATAGTTCCTATATGTTATTCGGTAAAATAGCTGCACTTCTTCATAACTGGGTCGAAATCGAAATATCGGGCTATGACAAGGTTGCCGTCGGCAAGTTGCAGATAGAAGTTGTCGTAGTCGGGGGTGTCGGGCTGCAGTTGGCGGCTGAATCCCTTACACCAGAACTCCTGCCCGTCGGCGGTTGTGACCGAGAGCGTGAACAGCGGCGTCTGTCTTTTGACCGAATCGGCTTGTTTTACAGTCAGTTGCGAATCGACGGTGTATGTTATGTGCTTGAATTGGCCTATGTATCGGAATAGTTTTTCTTTGTTGATATTGTTTATTTTCAGCCCGATAGGATAGCTTTTCAGTTCAAAATCGCGGCCAGCACGGCATATTGTAAATGAGTTTTCGGGTTTCTGTTCGTCGTTGAAGATTATCTGGAAAATGTTGTCGGGGTTGACGGCGAACACCTCGCGGCTGCGCCAGCCTGCCGGTGATGCAATTTGCAGAATATCCAGCAGTTGTGGATATCCGGCCACCGATACAACAAAGAAACGGTTGCTATTGGTTATGGTTGCGTAGCAGGTGTAGCCGGAGAAGCAGTAGCTGTAGTCGGCCATTTTGCGGCGGTTGGCCATTGCTTCAAGATGAAAACCATTGGTTTCGAGTGTTGATGCGGCCTGTCGGGCTTCGGCATTCGACACGTTTTTGGTTTTGTCAATGTCGTGCAGCGTCTTCATTAATGCCGACATCATCTCGGCGCGGACGGGTGTGTTGTTGTTTGCAAACCATTTGTTACCAATCTTTTGCAGAATTACGGTGTCGCCTTTTGCCGCCTGTATGCGTATGGTTGTCAGTGCGGCGGTGTCGCTTATGGCAAAATAGCTTTGCGATTTCGACAGAGTCGATTTTCCGTGACGCAGCTCCGTGATTGCTGTTATGAGCGCCAGTGCGGCTAATACTGACAACAATAGTTTGCGGTTCATCAAGCGTATTTCTTTTTGCGTATCATATTGAAAACAAATCCGAAACAACACATCAGCACTATCGGCAGAACGACATTTACGGTTTGCCACAAGTGGCGTTGCTCAAGGATTTTGGGTTTGTCGAGCATCCTCATTTTCACCTCTTTTGAGCGACTTTCCATTAGCTCGTCGAAGCCGCACAAGTAGTTGACGGCATTTAGCAGAAACTCCTTGTTGCCGAAGGTCTGGCCCGTAAAGCGGTCGTAGCCGAGTGGCAACGGCTCGCGCTGGTCGCCGTTCTGGCGGAATTGGTTGCGGATGATGTCGCCGTCGGAAACGACAATCATGCGCGCCGGTTGGCTTTGGCGGAGGAATTGCCGTTGGTCGAATCCTTCGGCCTTGAGAGGACGGTTGGCAAAAGCGCTGCGGAAACTGCCTTCGAGCAGCACTCCAATTTGCAGATTAGATTGCGTGAAAGCCTCAGGCTGCGGGCTGTTGCCCACAATTGACAAGTCGATGTCAGCAGGCAGCGGAACCAGCCGGCTGTATTTCGATGTGGTGAGCAGCGCGGTTTTGTGCACATTGCCGTCGAGACCCACGGTGTCGACAGAGCAGGCGAAATCGATGCGGAGCATGTCAAGGTTTTTCGTCATAGGGTGCGATGCCAACGGAGTTATCATTGGTGAGAAAATCCATGGCGCCGGTGCGAATTTTGGCGGCTGCCCCACAAGTGCCGTGTTAACAGGGATAACCGCGCACTGCATATCTTGTATCAGGTTGGTGTTCAAGCGGATGCCATAGCAGAAAAGCTGGTCGTCGAGGTTGAGGTCGAGCTGAGCGGCTAGCACATCGCGGCTGGTTTGCAGACTGTCCATGCTGGCTGTGGTGTTGTCGATGAGCCAAAGAAGGCTTCCGCCATTCATCAGGTACTGGTCGATGAAGAATTTGTCTTGTTCGGCAAAGCGTGTAATAGGCTGTGCCACAACAATCAAGCGATAGACAGGACGGCCGAGAGAGTCGGTTTTCAGAATCTCGGCATTGGCATCGACTTGGCGCAGATTGTAGAATTTGCCGAGCGTGTACGACATGTCTTCCATTTGCTCGGGCGGCAGCTCGCCGTGTCCGCGCACAAACCCGATGATAGGTGGCTCGGCGGTTTGCAGCTGGTTTATGGCGAAGGTCAAATCGTATTCGAGCGACTGTATTGAGGCTTGCAGATTGGCCTCGGACGAAGCCGTAACATGATTTTTCAGGATGTTGACAGCCACCTCGCGTCCTTGGTACGACACCATAATTCCTGGGAAGATTATCTTCTGTGAAGTGCTGCCGTCGCTTTCTTTCACCTGCAGATTGGTGGGGTCGAGGCCCTTTTGGTAAAGCTCGCGGAAGATACGCTCGCGTGCGCGTTCGTTAGGATTCTCAGCCGGGTCGATAAATTCGTATTGGACATTGTCGCCGCCGTAGGCTCTGAACTCATCAAGCATCTCGCGCACAGAGTTTTGCAGACGTTTGAAGCCCGAGGGCAGTTCACCGTCAAGATATATGCGGAAATAAATTTCGTCGTCGAGTTGTCGTAGCATCTGTTTGGTTGAAGTTGACAGCGAGTGACGTTTGTCGGTTGTAAGGTCGATGCGTGCGAAGAAATATGACGATAAGATGCCGATTAACAGCAATATAGCCGTTAAAATTCCGAATTCAGTCAAGTCCTGTTTTTTCTTGGTTTTCCAAATTCGGCTTTTCAGTTTAAGGCGTGTCAGCATCACAAAAAACGCCGATATGCAGAGAAAATACACCAAGTCGCGTGTATCGACAACGCCACGGCTCACTGATTGATAGTGCGTGTCAATGCTCAGATTGGTGATGACAACACCAACGCTGCCAAGCATTGAGCCAAGCAGGCTGAAACCGATGTAAAAAACGAAGGTTATGACCACTGCAGTTAGGAAAGCAACAACCTGATTGTCAGTAAGCGACGAACAGAATCCGCCAATGCTGACATAGACCATGGCCAGAAGCGCCAGACCTATGTAGGAGCCCCATGTCCCGCCCGTATCGATGTTGCCGGCAGGGTTGCCTAGCAGACTCACCGACAGGAAATAGATGAGTGTCGGTAGTATTGCGATGATGACAATGGAGAAGGCGGCCAAATCTTTGCCCATAACAACGGCGGTCTCCGACATAGGGCGGGTGAGGAGCAAATCGAGCGTTCCGGTTTTGCGCTCTTCGGCAAAGCTGCGCATAGTTATGGCCGGAACAAGGAATAGAAAAAGCCACGGCGCAAGGCCGAACAGACCGTCGAGTGTGGCGAATCCGCTGTCAAGAATGTTGTTGCCGCTTGGTATTACCCAAAGGAATAACCCAGTGGCTATCAGAAAAATAAGAATCGCTAAATAACCAGTTATTGAACTGAAGAAACTGGATAATTCTTTTTTGAAAAGCGCGAACATAGTTTCAATTTTATGGTGCGAATTTAAAAAAACTACAATCGTATTCATCAGGCGTTTTTTTGATGCGGCGAAAGTGTGATTTATTGATTGGGAAAGAAAAAATCCGGCAAACAGGCGCTTGTCGGATTTTTGGAGTGAACTCATAGGGAGTCGAACCCTAATCGTCAGAACCGGAATCTGAAATTCTATCCATTGAACTATGAGTCCGTTTCTTTATCGCCACAAAAGTAAACAAAGTTTTATATTGAATGGAAAAATATAGAACTAACAAATGGACGGAAGCAAAGGCAAAAGATTTTGTTGCACAATGTTTTTTTAAGGATTCAATTTCGGAAAAGTTATGCTTTTGGGTTGTTTACTCCGATATTATTGAGAATTTTGTAATGTAAATGAATGTGTAACGCGAATACACGCATAGGTTTTTACTAATCATTTGTTCACGAATAAAACGACATAAATGAAACTATCCATTATTATCCCGACATTCAATTCTGAAAGGCTCATTAAGCGTTGCCTTGAGAGCATTATCGGGCAAACTATGGGTGATTTTGAAGTACTAATAATGGATGGCGTTTCTTCTGACAAAACACTTGCTTTGATTGCAGAATTGAACGATTCTCGCATAAAAGTCTTTTCTGAACCTGACGGTGGTATTTACGATGCCATGAACAAAGGAATTGAGAAAGCGCAGGGTGAATGGTTGTATTTCATTGGAAGCGACGATTATTTGCTCAATAACAATGTGTTGACCGAAGTGTTCTCGCAAGCAACAGACAAGTTTGATGTGGTATACGGGGAAGTTGAATCAAACCTATCCGAAAAAAATCGCGGGGAATGGACTCTTGAAACATTGGAGTATAATCGTTGCCATCAGGCTATTTTTTATAAAAAAAGCGTGTTTGATGAAATCGGTAGTTATCCATTAAAACATAAAGTTGGCGCGGACCACGATTTGAATTTGAAATGGTTTTTGAATTCTCATATAAAAAATAGATATCTTGGATTGCAAATTGCGCATTTCACTTGTGGAGGATATAGTTCAAATCAATGCGATGATGGCTTTTTCAATGATTTTTATCCGGATATGATAGAAAATCATTTCAAAATATTACCAATACACATAAAGATAAAATATGTGGAAAAGGCCATATTGCATACTAACAGCAAATACCAACTGTTGAAATATAAAATATTGTTGTATGGGGTTCGGATTTATAAAAAACTTTTTTGCTGATGGAGAGAGCCAATAAATCATTGATGGTGTCGGTTTTTGTTGTCACTTATAATCAAGAAAAATACATCCGGCAATGCCTCGATAGTATTTTAATGCAACAGGTTGATTTTGATTATGAAGTGGTGATTGGCGAAGATTGTGGTTCTGATGCTACTCGTACCATATGTGAGGAATATGCCGAAAAATATCCGCAAGTGAGACTTCTGCCAGCAACCAAGCGGCTTGGCGTTGCGGGGAATTGGAAACGTGTTCTTTCTGAATGCAACGGGAAATATGTCGCAATGTGTGAAGGTGATGATTATTGGCGCGACTCGGAAAAATTGCAGAAACAAGTTGATTTCTTTGTGGCAGACAAAAACGAAGAATACGTTCTTAGTTTTCACGATGTGATGTTAAGAGATGAAAATGATAATGTTATAGAGGAGTCAAAAACAGAAGGTGGAATCGCATGCTCTGATAGAACAACAAATGACCTGATAATGGGTTATCATCCTTCAACACAAACAGTAATGTTTCGTTCTAAATACCTGCCAGTTGTATTGAAAAAGATGAAGTCATATAATGGGAACAATAACGATGCCGTATTATTTTCTCTTTTAGGCAGATATGGTAAAGGCAAGTTTTTGCCCCAAATTGGGAAATCCGTATGGCGTATTCATCAAGGTTCTGTGTGGAGTTCGGCTTCTGAAATAAAGAAGAAGACAAATATTTATGAAACATATACATTTCTTGAGAAGAATAATAAAGATTATAAAAATCACTTCTTTAAAGAAAGAGTTTCATTAAGTAATAAAATATTGCATGAGGCACTACAAACAAGAAAAATGTCAATCGCTTTCAGGTTTTATTTCATTGCCTGTTGGCTATTTATTATGAATAAAGATTTCAAAGGAATATGGAACATTCAAAAGGGTGTCATATATAATTTAATCCACAAATAAATTGCAGCCATCAGTTTCCGTCATAGTACCCAATTATAATCATGCGCGTTTCCTGAAACAGCGAATCGATTCCATATTGAATCAAACATATACTGATTTTGAGTTGATTATTCTTGACGACTGTTCTACCGATGATTCGAAGACAATCATTGACTTGTATGCAGAGAATGAAAAAGTCTCGCATGTTGTGTATAATGAGAAAAATAGCGGCAGTCTTTTCAATCAATGGCAGAAAGGTTTGGCATTGGCACAAGGTGAATGGATTTGGATAGCCGAGAGTGACGATTACTCTGCACCAAACTTTTTAGAGACATTGATGTCGAAGACTTTTGACGGTGTATCACTTGTGTTTTGCAAAAGCAATATCGTTGATGAGGATGGTGTCTATGTGTCCGATTCTTCGGTATGGCTTTCCGATTTGGCAGGGCAAATGCTGGAAAATGATTTTGTTGCCGAAGGGAAGACGTTGTTTTACGAAGTTCACGCTTATAAGAATATTGTTTCAAATACAAGTTCGGCAATTTTTAGAAAGAAAATAGTTGATAATGTACAGTTCCCATACGATTATAAGATTTGCGGCGATTGGTTATTTTTTGCACAAATGACTTTGGCTGGTAACGTAGTATACGTGACGGAGCCTTTGAATTATTGGCGGCAACACTCAAATACCACAAGAAACGTTGGCTCATTAGAAACGGAGCGATTGCGCTTACGGGAGAATATGGACATAGTCCGACATTTTAGTTCTTTGGCAAAGAAACTGAGTTGTCGACTTGATTACTCAAAATACAATTGGCTGATTGATGGTTGGCTACGGCAGTTTACATATAAGAATCTTTTGAAATGGGAATATGTGAACCCGCCAATGCCGTATAAATTAAAATTGAAATTTCATTGTCGTCTGATACAAAGGTTTTTTGTTGAACTTTGTAAAAGTTTTAAGAAGCGTTTATTCCAATGATTCCAAAGATTATTCATTATTGTTGGTTTAGCGGCGATGATTATCCATTGCTAATTCAGCGGTGCATTGAATCTTGGCACAAGGTTTTGCCCGATTATGAATTTAAAAGATGGGATTCGCAAAACACAAAAATGGATATCCCTTATGCCAAGAAGGCATTTTCCGAAAAAAAGTGGGCTTTCCTTACCGATTATATTCGAATGAAGGCATTGTACGAAGAGGGAGGAATCTTTTTGGATACAGATGTCCTTTTGCTGAAGAGTTTTGATGGTTTGCTAGATAATGATTCATTCTGGAATTTTGCCGATAATGGAATGGTTGAGCCCGTTGTTATTGGAGCGCAGAAGGGAAACTTGCTGATAAAAAGATGTATTGACACTTATGAAAACATTGTGGAATCAGATTTGGATACATACCAATATGTTGAAATTCCCAAAATCATAACACCATTGTTTCAAGAAATGGGGCTAAAAATATATGAGCACGCAGAACAACGCATTGATGGCAATTTATTTCTGCCACATACTGCATTTTGCCCAATGCCATTTGACAAGGCTGATTCTGGGAATCCTATGGATTATGCCAAAAAGGAAACTTATGCCATTCATTTGTGGAATGCTGCTTGGTTCGACGATGAGTTCCGATTCTTTTGGAACAACCGCTGGCGAAAGGCGTGGAAGTTGGTTGCAAAAAGATTAAAAAAGAAACCACTGCAACCTCTTTCATACTATCGTAATATTGTATACCATTTGTTGCGGCAGATGAAAATCAAGAAATTTTAAAGAATTTGCGCGGTTGAGTGTGCAGGATTTGTAAAATATTGCGCAACGGAGTGTGCAATATTACAAAAACGCATATATTTGCATAAAAATAAGAGCGGAAACATATGCAATCGTTATTCACAACACACAAAATGCTTATCGGCAGAACCGATACCCACTTTGTCCGATATTTGCACGACCAAATATCGTGGAATTCGCGTTTGGTTGCCATTCTTGGTGCACGGGGCGTTGGAAAGACAACCCTTCTGTTACAGCATATAAAATTGTATGATAATCAAGACGAATCGCTGTATGTTTCGGCTGATGATTTTTACTTCACACAGCATAGGCTGTTCGATTTGGCATTGTCGTTCTATCAGCAGGGAGGCAAACGCTTGTATATCGATGAGATTCACAAGTACAAAGGTTGGTCGGTTGAGGTAAAGAACATTTACGACCAAATTCCATTGCAGGTTGTTTATACAGGTTCGTCGATTTTGGAACTCGAAAAAGGCGGCGCTGATTTGAGTCGTCGCAAATTGGAGTACAAACTGCACGGCTTGTCGTTTCGCGAGTTTGTGAACATATCGCAAGGGTGGAATCTGCCCGCCTACTCGTTAGATGAAATTCTACGTGGCTCGGTAGCATTTCCGTTAGACAAAGCCCGTCCTATCCAATTATTCCGTCAATATCTGCGTGAGGGTTACTATCCGTTCTTTGTTGAAGCCGACTATTTTATGCGGCTCAATGGCGTCCTAAAACAGATTGTGGAATCCGATATTCCTCAATTTGCCGAAATGGAGGTGGCTTCGGCGCAAAAACTGAAAACATTGATGTATATGCTTGCCCAATCGTCACCGTTCAAACCTAATTACACCAACTTGGAGCGCGATTTGAATATTCGGCGAAACACCCTGCCGCAATATATGGCATATCTTGAAAAGTCTGGAATAATCAATGTCTTGCGAACCAAAGCCAACGGAATCAAAATGTTGGAGAAAATCGAAAAGATATATTTGAACAATCCGAATATCGCATACGCCTTGGCAGAGCAAGAGCCCAATATAGGCAATGTCCGCGAGTGCATTTTCCTTGCTTGGACGCAAGTCTCACATTTTGTGACCACGTCGGATGTGTCTGATTTTGAGGTTTTGGGATATACCTTTGAGGTTGGTGGGCGTAAAAAAGGAAAACGGCAGATTGAATCTGTTGCCGATGGAAAGGGGTTTGTTGTGAAAGACGACATTGAATATGCCTATCAAAACCAGATTCCACTATGGATGTTCGGCTTTTTGTATTAAGTTGTATTATAATATCTAAATGCGATTTTCCGTCATCACACCGACATACAACCGTGCAGCCTTCTTGCCGAAGGCTATAGAATCGGTGTTGGCGCAAACTTATACCGATTGGGAATTAATTATAGTTGATGATGGCAGTACTGACAATACACGCGAAGTAGTCTCACAGTATAAAGATAAAAGAATCACATACATTTATCAAGAAAACGCTGAGCGTAGCGCCGCCCGTAACAATGGCATTGCTCACGCAAAAGGCGAATATGTCTGCTTTCTGGATAGCGATGACTATTATCTTGAGAATTTTTTGACTGATTTGAATCAGGCAATTATAGATAATGATAATAAACTGTGTTTGTATTTTCACAATGTTATAGCAGAATGCGAAAGGAGTAGGCGCATGTTTGCTGAGCCGTTGCTAAATGGAGAACAAAATATTCTGAAATGTTTGTTCGCCAAGTCGCGTGTGGTAGGTGTTTGGCAGGCTGCTATTGCGCGAAATTTCTTGAACGATAATTTGTTTGATACTCGTTTTTCCTTATGGGAAGATACTCATTTGTTTTTTCGATTGTTGGCACAATATCCGTATAAACAAACGAATGTGCAGGGGTATGTGGTAATTATGCATGAACAATCAACCGTATTAATAGGAAGTCGTCATGTGAAAATATGTGATGTGAAACGCTATATGGATGCTGTTGTTGATTTAGAAAATAACTATAGACCACTGTTCTCAAAATATGTAACCAAGGATGATTTTAGAAATTATCGTGATGCCAAACTGAACATGTATTTGTATATGGCGCGGTCGAATGGACAATATGGTGTTGCATATACTATTGCAAAAAAGATGCTGAAAAACAGCTTAAACCTCAAAAATATTTTAACTTGCCTAAAACTTCCAGTTCATCAAATAGTAAAGAAGTAAAAATGAATATTCTCGTAATAGCATCATGGTATAAAGATTCTGAAAATCCTATAGCGGGAAGTTTCATTGAAGAACAGGCTCGTATGCTGCAACGGAGAGGACATACGGTTACGCTGCTACACGCATATATCAACGGAACAATCAAAGATACGCTTTCAGGTAAAAAAGAATTATATTCGGAAGAAGATGATTGTGGCATTCGAACTATCAGGCTCTCGTCTAATGTGTATTTCCCGAAAATCCGTGTGCTTTCATATCGACGGTTGTGTAAAAAAGCTTTGGAAGTTGTTCAAAATCGCACAAGTCGATATGGTGATTTCGATATAATTCATAGCCATGCTATGTTTATGGCAGGTGTGGTTGCCAATTATGTGAGCGGAAAAACAGGAATTCCTTATGTCCATACGGAACATGCTTCTGGATTTGTATTCCGTCCCGAACAATATAATAGTGCTGATTGGCGGTTGGCAAGAAAAGTATATGAGCAATCGAAACAAAGTTTTTTTGTAAGCGAGTTCGCCAAGCAAAAAATCATGGTTGCTTGTAATTTACAGACCTCAAATATAAGTGTTTTGCACAATGTGGTGAATCCTCTATTCTTTGAAACAAATGATTGTGAAAAATTTAGAAATTTCACTTTTCTTACAATTGGAAATTTCATTCCGCTAAAGAATTTCGATAAAATAATTGCGGCGTGGGCAGAATATGTGGTAAATCATTCTGATGATAAATTGATAATTGTTGGAGACGGACCATTGAAAAATGATTTAGAAAAAGTCATCGAGCAATATCGTTTAACTGGTTCGGTTGAAAAACGGCCTCGTCAGTCTCGTATTGAAACTGCTCATTTGATGAGGCAGTCACACGTCGTTGTTTCGGCAAGCAGCATAGAAACTTTTGGTATGACTTTGGCGGAAGCCCTTGCAAGCGGCATTCCTGTCATTGCCACCGATTCAGGTGGTGTCCGCGACATTGTGACACATAAGACTGGCATTTTGGTAGACAAAGTTTCGTCAACTGACATTGCAAATGCCATGTGCGCCATACGAGTTAATTACGAATCGTTTAATTCTGAAGATTTACGCAAATATGCAGAATCCAAGTTCTTGGAAGACTCTATTTATAAAAAGTTAATTCAATATTATAATGCTTGAACGAATAAAAGAATCCATAGCATATAGGTTGCGGACGTTGCATCATCGGTATTTTCCTCTTTACGATGTTAAGAATGAAAACTTGCAGGGACGACAATATTTGGGTTATGTTGATACATTCAATCAAGATGCTAATGACTATATATTGTCGCAACTACAGATGGGCAAACCTTTGCTAATTTCTAAATTTGGAACAATTGAGTTGGATTTGTTGGAGCAGTACGTAATTCGTAATAAACAAAAATTCGGAATTGTTGACTACATAAGCTTTATCAGAGGAAAAGTAAATTATTTGTCAGTTTCAAATTATGATTTGAAAAGCATCTGTTTTAATGCTGGCTTCTTCCCAAACGACGAAAATCTTGTAGAGAGGTTTTATTTGGAAAATGTAGCCGCAATTCGTGAGATTGACATTTTGGGCAGTTATCAGGTAAACGAATATTTATTCCGTAAAGAATTGAAAAACGCCGTTCGGGTAAATTTGGATGGTTATTATGCTCCGTTCTATTACCGTAATCCATGGACTAAATATTTACAAGGAAAAAAGGTTCTCGTTATTCATCCATTTGCCGAAGATATTCAAACTCAATATGAAAAACGGAAACTTCTTTGGCAAGGCAATGACGTGTTGCCTGATTTCAATTTGATTACCTATAAGGCTGTGCAGTCAATAGTTGGAACAAAAACAGAATTCTCTACTTGGTTTGATGCATTACAAAAAATGAAAGATGATATCAAAATGATTGATTTTGATATTGCGCTTGTTGGTTGCGGTGCTTATGGTATGCCGTTAGCAGCCTATTGTAAGCAGTTGGGCAAGCAGGCTATTCATCTTGCAGGTTGGACACAGATTTTGTTCGGAATCAAAGGAACCCGTTGGGATAATAATCCTCGTGTTTCGCAATATTATAATGAACATTGGATTCGTCCTTCAAATCAAAATAAACCGATAGGGGTGGAAAATGTTGAAAATGGTTGTTATTGGTAAAAAGTTATGTTATTTAATTCTATAGAGTTTTTCATATTTCTGCCAATTGTGTTTGTGCTGTATTGGTTTGTGTTCAATAAGAACGTAAAACGGCAAAATGTTTTTATTCTTGTTGCCTCATACACTTTTTATGGTTGGTGGAATTGGAGATTTCTTATACTCATAGCGTTTACTTCGTTTTGCAGTTGGTTGAGTGGATTTTTAATTGAAGAATATAGAGGAGATTATAGAAAGGCAAAGTGTATTAATGCTGCGAATATAATTGTCAATCTTTTGATTCTTGGTGTTTTTAAATATTATGACTTTTTTATTCAATCGTTCGCGGATGTATTTCTTGGTGGGAAAGCGGATGGCTTGTTATTGCGTATAATCTTGCCTGTAGGTATCAGCTTCTATACGTTTCAGGCATTGAGTTATAGCATTGATGTGTATCGAAATAAATTACAACCAACCAAAGATGTAATTCAATTTTTTGCTTTTGTCGCTTTTTTCCCTCAACTGGTAGCAGGTCCAATTGAAAGAGCGACCAACCTTTTGCCTCAGTTCGCCCGTGCTCGAATTGTGAATTATGAACAAATAACAAGTGGATTACGTCAGGCGTTGTGGGGATTGTTCAAGAAGATGGTTATTGCCGATAATTTGGCGGTGTATGTTAATCTCGTTTTCAACGATGTGGAAAATTATAGTGGTTTTCCGCTGATTTGGGCAGCGATATTTTTCACATTTCAGATTTATGCTGATTTTTCGGGATATTCCGATATTGCTATTGGTACAGCCCGAATATTCGGGTTCGATTTGATGACCAACTTTCGCCAACCATATTTAAGTCGAAGCATTAAGGAATTTTGGAACAGGTGGCATATTTCGTTGAGCAGTTGGTTCCGTGATTATGTGTATATTCCCTTAGGAGGAAATAGGGTTTCATATGTCCGTCATTGTGCAAATCTATTTATTACTTTCACAATTAGTGGATTGTGGCATGGTGCCAATTGGACATTTGTTATTTGGGGTGCTTATTATGGTGTTTTGTTGATATTGGAGAAACTCTTTTGTTTGAAATCTTATAAGATAGATGATTCTTTTAAAATCAACCATTTGCCCAAAGTGGTATGCACATTTGTCATAGTTGTATTTGGTTGGGCGTTATTCAGAGCAAATACATTATCCGACGTATGGTATATCTACGGAAACATTTTCAAATTTAATAGTGGTATAATCGGAGTGCCATTAGTAAGTGTGAAAACATTTATAATGATGCTATTATTTATATGGCTTTTGTTTACTGTTGATTTTTGTAAACAAATTGTATTAAAACGAGAAATGAAGAAAATATGGCGTGTCTTGCTCGTTTTCTTGCAAATTGTTGGAATCTATACGTTGGGAGTGTTTGAAGAACAGTCATTTATTTATTTTCAGTTCTGATGAGGTTGAATAATAAACATAGGTTTTGTGTTGAGATTGCTGCTGTAGCTTTGTTCATTGCAGTAATGATATTTGTTTTGGAGCTATTGTTTTGTGGTGTGCCAACAAGAATCGATTATTTGTATGCTGGTATACATCAAAGTAATGATAACATAGAACTCGCTATTGTTGGTAATTCTCACGCTGGAGCAATTGGGAAACCATCATTATTGGGATTGAGAAGAGATTGTGTTGAAAACTATTCAGTTGGAGGACAGGATTTATTTCACATCTATTTGGTTGTTGATGAGTTGATTAAATGTAAAAAAGCTTTAAAATATATTGTGTTGTTTGTCGACTATGATATGCTTGGGTATAGTCTGATTGAAACAAATCAGCGGTACACCGATAGGGAATATTATAAGTATGCTGATACGATGCAGGATATGTCGCTTGCTAATCGATTAATGGCAACTTCCAATTTCTTTCGGTGTAATCGTGAATTTTCAATGCTGACAAAGAAATACAAGCAAGTGGAGGAGGAAAAGACATCAAAGCGGGAGAAGTACGAAGATAATTATATTCCTATAGCTACTACCGATGATGCAGGTGAGGCTTGTAAACGAAGAGCATTGGAGATGACAAGTATTAAATTCAGAAGTAGTCTGGTCGAGGAGAACAAGTTGATTTTACAGCATATAATTGATTTGGTTTCAAGTAGTGATATGACTTTGATACTTGTAGTTCCACCAAAGCGGCAATGTTTTTACGATTATGCAGATTCTGCTAATTCACAGATTTCAAAATGTGAACTATATAAAATGATGAAATCAAATAGTAATGTTTGTTTTGTTGATATGTATGAAAATCAAAACTTTTGCGATGATGATTTTGTAGATGCGGACCATCCCAATTCACAGGGAGTTGATAAAATAGGATTGATAATAACAAATGAGTATTTTAATGATAAATACAAGAGGTCATTTTAAATTTTAAGCTTTTTTTTGAAGGTGATAAAAAAAGATAATAGAAAATAGAATGATGCAATATTCCAACATAAAATTAATAATATGGGATTTAGATGACACTCTTTGGAAAGGTACATTGAGTGAGGGGGATGTCTTTTTGCCAAAAGAAAATGCAGATTTAATCAGACGATTGGCTGATTGTGGAATTGTATCCTCCATTTGTTCTAAAAATGATGCAACGAAGGTATTGGAGAAACTAAAAGAATTTGAAATACGGGATTATTTTGTTTTTAACTCTATTGATTGGACCCCAAAGGGGGGACGGATTTCCCGTATGATAGTGGATATGGGGTTCCGTCAGGAAAACGTTTTGTTTATTGACGATAATGTTACGAATTTAAATGAGGTTACATATTATGCCCCGCAGATAAACTATGCGGGACCTGCTGTTATTCCGTCATTAATTAAATACTTCAATGAAATAGAACCGTCGGATGTTGAACACACTCGTTTGACTAATTATAAGATTTTGGAGAAGAAACAGATAAGCAAATCCCACTATTCCGATAATGTTCAATTCTTATTTAGTACAAACACTCGAGTAGAGATTAAACGAGATTGTATTGCACAAATCGACAGAATTGCTGAATTGGTCAAGCGGACAAATCAGTTGAATTACACAAAACAGAGAAGTTCGAAAGATGACTTGTTGACATTATTGTCAGATAAAAATGTGGATGCTGGTTATGTAACGGTTGAAGATGATTATGGCAAATACGGAATAGTTGGCTTTTTCGCTGTAAAAAACAACAGGTGTATTCATTTTTTATTCTCTTGCCGTACTATTGGACAAGGTGTTGAACAATATGTTTATTCGACTTTAAATTTTCCTGAAATACAGGTGGTTGGCGAAGTGATAGCGGAACTGCAAAAAGTGCCTGCACCACCTTGGATAAATCAAAATAGAACTTCGTCGATACAAGATAAAAAAGGTAAATTGGCAGGAAAAGTATTGTTTAAAGGTCCTTGCGATTTGAGCTCAATGGTGTTTAATTTTGATTCCTCGTCAATCTTGACAGAGTTTACCTATATTAGTGATAGGCAAAGCTCAATTGAACACCAAAATCACTCCGTAAATTATTTGCGATTTCCGTTCCTTTCTGACAAAGAGAAAGAAACTTTGCTTGAGGAGTGTATTTTCAATGATGCTCAAATGTTTGAAACCGATTTGTTCAATCCGGAGGTTAAACTGATATTTCTCTCAACGTTGATTGAAGCGGGTTTGGCAGTATATCGTCGTAAACGAGACGGGTATTTGTTGGCTTTTGGTGAGTATTGCAACGATTTGACAGATGTTAACAATATTGAAGGTTTTCTAAGCGGTGAATTATATTGCTATAAAAATAAGTATACCAAAGAGTGGTTGAAAACATTCTCAAATACTTGGGAATATCAAGGGCGACTTTCTGTTGGTGAATATCTTGAGAATATTAAAACCTTATTGAAAAAACGGCCGAAGACAACAATTGTTTTAATGTTGGGAAGCGAAACGCCCTATTTGGCAAATACAACAAAATTGTTTGAGAACAGACACCTTTATCACAAAGAGCTAAATGATGCTTTACGTTTGTTCGCCAAACAGAATGAACGCGTGTTGTTGCTTGATTTTAACGATTTTATAAAAGAGCAGGACGATTTCACCGACAATATCAATCATTTTCAGCGAAGAGTATATTTTGAAATTTCACAGAAGGCGAATGAATATATAGAAAAAATTTTGGGAGAAAAAGTTAAACAAAAAAGCAACCTGCGAAAATTGACCGATTATTATGTTCCGAGGATAAAAGGTTGGATATATGACCGGACACCTGAATTTGTGAAGAAAATTCGAAACCGATATAGAAACCAATAGAGTATGAGAATTATAAAGATTAGCAATAAATGGGTATAATAAAGAAATACGCAAGAGAAACGGTAGTTGATATATACATTGCTTTTGCATTGGCTATATTTATTAAATGTGTTCTATTCCATTATTTTTGTTACGGATATGTTGCTGTAAGTTCTTTGTGGACATCCCCTATGGATTTTTTCTCTTTTTACATTTCTAAATTAGTTCCCGCACTACTAATAGCAAGTTTTGTTTTCATTTTTAAAAAACAATGGTGGACTATTATAATATCGTTATTGATAGATGTATGGATGGTTGCCAATATGGTATATTTTCGTTCTTATGGATTTTTTCTTGATGTTGATGCCATATCAATGGTTGGTAATTTGTCTGGTTTTACGAACTCCATTCTTGCATACATTAATTGGAAAACAATGTTTTTTGTTTTGATAACCATATTTTATGCGATATTGGTATTTTTTAGCAAGCCCAAGCGTATAAATTATAGTTTTTTTGTTCTTTGTTTATGTCTGGCATTTCTTTTCTACGGATTGGATTTGTTATTTTATACAGGAAAGGTGTTCTCTTCAAATGAAAAAAGGATTTCTCAAGTGAAAAAAATCGCAGAAGGACGTATTCCTTCCACAATGAGTTTTTATATTGAGAGTAGTTCAATAATTCATTATGTTCCAATAATGTTCATATTTCAAAAATATAGGACTGATTATCTTGACTCGTTTTGTGCAGGAGTTGAGTTTTCTGAAGAAGAGCAAAAAACTATAGATAGTCTGTTTAGATTGGATGCTTCGAGTGATACTGCAAAAACTAATTTGATTGTGATTTTAGTTGAAAGTTTGGAAAGTTGGACTTTGCAATTCAAAGATGAAAATGGGGATTATGTTGCTCCCAATATGCAAAAACTTATTGATGCGGATTCTGTTTTGTACTGTTCAAGGATTAAGTCGCAGGCTTTGTATGGCAATTCTGGCGATGGACAGATGCTTGTAAATACGGGTATGCTTCCGTTACAGACTGGTGCTGCTTGTATGTTGTTTGGAAAAAACAAATATCCTAATTTTGCCCACTATTATCAAAATGCCACGAATGTAAACCCATTAAACAGCAATGTATGGAATCAGCATGAAATGAATGTTTGTTATAACTATAATGATTATGTATTTCCTGAATGTCGTAAAGTGAATGATGCGGAGATATTCAATATGGCATATGAAAATATCATTACTAAAAAAGGCCTTTTCTGTTCCCAAGTAATAACAATATCAACGCATGTACCGTTTGAGAATGTTGCTGAAATTAATCTATTGTTTAAGAATGATATGCCAAAAAATCTGCGTGGGTATTTGAATTGTGTTCATTATACCGATAGTTGTATTGGTGATTTCTTAAACAAATTGGAGATAGCTTCTTTGTTGTCTTCTTCAACTGTTGTTATAACAGGAGACCATACGGTGTTTAAGAAATCATTGTTAGATGAATTCGCTCCATTTGCACAGAAATATAATTATCCTATCCCGCAGGATGAATCATTTTGTCCTTTGATTATTATATCACCAGTTGTTTGTAAAAAAATGATTGTCAGTGACATATGCTATCAAATGGACATATTCCCAACCATTCTTCATTGCATTGGAGCCGATGACTATTATTGGAAAGGTTTTGGAGTGAATTTGTTGGATAGTGCAGCACGCTATAATAGGAAAATCACAGAAGAAGAGGCATATATTTTGTCAGACAAAATGATTCGTAGCGATTGGTTCTCAAACTAAAATTCACTATCACGAAGTAATCGCAAAGGATATTTATAAATTTGTACTGCAGTTATGCAGATAAAAATATTCATATCGAGTGTTCAGCGGGAGTTTGCCGAAGAGCGGCGTCGACTGGTGGATTATATCCGTCAGGACGTTCTTTTCGGGCAGTTTTTTGAGCCTTTTATATTCGAGAATCTGCCGGCAAACAATAAAAATGCCCAACAAGCATATCTGCAAGAAGCAGCTCAAAGCGACATTTATTTGGGGATTTTTGGCACTGAATATGGATTTGAAGATGCCGAAGGTGTCTCTCCAACCGAACGAGAATATGACTCTGCCACAGCCAATTACCGATACCGTCTTGCGTATGTCAAACAGTCCGATAAGCGGCACCCGAAGGAGTCGGCTTTGATAGCGAAAGTGGAGCAGGATGTTGTCAGACGCACATTCGCCGATTTCGATGGTTTGCGGGCTGCCGTATATGCCTCGTTGATAAGATATTTGGAGGAGAAGGAAATCATACACAAGTTCCCGTTCGATGCAAGTCCGCACCCTTACGCAACATTGTCCGACCTTGACGAGAACAAAATCCGCGTGTTTGTTGAAAGAGCGCGGGCCAAACGCAATTTTCCATTGACAATGGAGAATGGTTTGGAGGCGATTTTGTCGGGGCTGCACTTGCTTTCTCCTGATGGTAGATTGACAAATTCTGCGCTTTTGCTGTTTGCAAAGAATCCGCAGGCGTTTTTCCGCCCTTCGGAAGTCAAATGCGTACAGTTCTACGGCACAAAAGTCCAAAAACCTGCACCATTCTATCAGGTTTTTTACGGCAATGTCTTTGAGTTGGTCGACCAGGCAAAAGCGTTTGTCATGTCGCATATCGATGCCCGTATTGGTGACCATTCAACCGATGACAATGTTCAATACGAGTTGCCAGAATCAGCTGTGCATGAGGCAATTGTGAATGCCATTGTACACCGCGACTATACTCGGAATGCGAGCGTTCAGGTAATGCTGTTTCAGGACCGTTTGGAAGTTTGCAACCCCGGTCAATTACCCTATGGTCTGACCCCAGCCAAACTCTCGTCGAAACATTCTTCCGAACCGACAAATCCCACATTGGCTCATCCCGTATATCTGGCTGGCTATATTGAAAGATTGGGCACCGGCACAAACGATTTGATTGATGCCTGTGTCTCGTCAGGTCTTAAAAAGCCCACGTTTGTTCAGGAAGAAGACTTTTGTATTACGCTTTGGAGAAACATGGATTCTGTAGCCGAAAACGGAACTGTAGAAACACCATCAAAAGACACTGTAAAAGACACTGTAAAAGACACTGTAAAAGACACTGTAAAATTCCGTAATAACCTAACTGATAGACAAATATCAATTATTAATATAATTAAGAAATCACCGCAAATTTCATCAGAAGAATTATCTCAAAAAGTGGGCATCAATATGCGTAACGTGAAAAACAATTTGGCCAAACTGAAACAGCTGGGAATATTGGAGCGCATCGGTCCCGACAAAGGCGGCTATTGGAAAGTAAATGTGAAACGATGAAACACCTACTAATATTAGCCTACGATTTTCCTCCATACGTCTCGGTTGGTGGGTTGCGGCCGTATGCGTGGTATAAATACCTGAAAGAGTTTGGCATATATCCAATAGTTGTTACTCGGCAATGGGGAAACAAATACGGCAGCGGACTCGATTATATAGCGCCAAGCGAAAGCACCAAAACCATTGTCGAAGAAACCGACTGCGGCACAATAATCCGCACACCGTACAAGCCAAATTTAGCCAATCGACTGATGCTTAAGTACGGAAACAACAAATTCGTGCTTCTGCGAAAAGCCATAACCGCCTTCTATGAGTTTGCGCAATATCCGTTTTTCGTGGGGTCAAAGTCGGGAATCTATCGCGGCGCAAAGAAATATTTGAAATCCAACAAGGTGGATGCGGTGATTGCCACCGGCGAACCGTTTGTTTTGTTCAAATACGCATCGGCTTTGAGCCGAAAATTCGGTATTCCTTGGATTGCCGACTACCGCGACCCGTGGACGGGGAACAAAAACAGAGCCGGTTTGCCGTTGGTGCGTTTTTGGGAACGGCGATTTATGAAAAATGCGGCCGCAATGACGACTGTTTCTGAATTTTTCAAAAATAAAATTGCCGAAAATGTTTCTCTACCAACTACTTATGTAATCCATAACGGATATAATCCCGATTCGACGAAGACCGTGGAGCACATAAAACAGGATTCCGATGTACTGCGCATTGCAATGACCGGCTCTATTTACGAGTGGCATCCCTACAAAAGCGTCATTTCCATTTTCGCGGAATTTGTGAAAGCGAACAACCCCAAAGTCGAGTTGAATTTCTTTGGTGTTAACAGAAATACTGAAATACAGCAGTTTGTGCGTGACAAAAATCTTGAAAAATACATTCACGTTTATCCACGAATGGACAATGCGAGCTTACTCGAAAAGTTGTGCAGACACAATGTGATGCTGTTGTTCAACGATTATTCTATAATGGGAACCAAAATATATGATTATTTGGGAACAAACCGAGAAATTATATTGTGCTATTCTAATGATAATGAAGCTAAAGAGCTTAAAGCAAAGTTTTTCCCATTAATTGAAAATGTAGGCGTAAACACTCATTTGCAGGAAGATTGCCTGAACGAGACTAAGGCAGGGATTGTTGTCAAAGATAAACATCATCTTATGCTGGTTTTGAACGAATTATACGATGAGTTCTGTCAGAACGGCACCATTGAATGCAATTCAATCAATACTGATAAGTATTCGAGGAAAGAAGGCGCAAGGCAGTTGGCAGAAATTTTAGGCTCAATTGCTTGAATACATACACCCACAAAAAAAGCCGATTCACATCGGCTTCTTTTTTGCTCCCCTTCTTGTCCCGATGGCTATCGGGATTGAACCAAGGACTCTCTGATTAACAGTTAGGTGTGTCATATTTTGCAAGGAGTTTATCCAATATTTGTGGATACTTTTTCAAATTGCGGATATAGGTTTTGCTTTTCATCTTCTTTATATGGGATTCAATCATACGTGCTTGTGTTCTGTTTTTGCATTCAAGTGTTAAGAATACAACCCAGTCATTTGTTCGAGAAGTGAAAGCTCCTGTAAAAAAATGAGAGTTATGCTCCGCTAATCTGTTTTCGACATCAAAGGTTTCACCAATATAGAAACTGTCGGATGTTTGACTATAAAGAATATATACAAAATGTTTGCTCATACCACAAAAAAAGCCGATTTTCATCGGCTTATTTTTTTTGCTCCCCTTCTTGGACTTGAACCAAGGACCCCCTGATTAACAGTCAGGTGCTCTAACCAACTGAGCTAAAGAGGAATTTTCCAACAATGTCGGGTAATCCCTTAATTGCGGGTGCAAAAATAGGCGAGCGTTTCTAATTTGCAAAACTTTTTTTCAAAAAAATCAAAGGTCTTGTTATTGTCACCTTTTAGAAACATTCTTGCGATGCTGATGTTCTAATTTTGCTGTTATCAGACAACGCAAAATGTATTATCTTGCCAGAAATATATTGATAATGCATTACGTTGAAACTCAACTGACTTTCGCTCCGGCAACTCCTGATAATCGCGAGATACTTACTGCTTTGCTTGCCGAAATCGGATACGATAGTTTTATGGAGACACCTTCGGGTTTGTCGGCGTACATACCGACGGCCATGTTCGACGAGGCAGCTACAGCTGCCGCTGTTGAGCCTGTGTCTGCAATCTTCGAAAAGATTGAAATTGATAGTAAACCCGTGCCCGATGTTGACTGGAATGCCGAATGGGAGAAAACTTTTACTCCGATAACAGTTGCTGGCAAATGCCGCATACGTGCGCCTTTCCACGATTATGACGATAGTTATCAGCTTGATGTGATTATTGAGCCGAAAATGTCGTTTGGTACGGGGCATCATGCCACTACCACGCTGATGATTCAGCAATTGTTTGATATTCAGCTTGGCGGGAAAACTCTTCTCGATATGGGCTGCGGAACGGGAGTACTTGCCATTGCCGCTAAAAAACTTGGTGCTGGCCGTGTCATGGCTATCGATATCGACCATTGGTCGGTTGAGAACGCACGTGAAAACGCCGCGCGCAACGGTGTTGAACTGACGGTTTTGGAAGGAGGAGTGGAGGCTATTAATGGCACGTTCGATGTCATTCTGGCCAACATCAACCGCAACATTCTGCTCGACCAGATGCCTACATACAGCCGCTCGCTTACGGCTGGAGGAACGCTGTGTTTGAGTGGGTTCTACAAGTCGGATGTTGCGATTCTGACGGAAAAGGCGCAATCACTTGATTTGCAGCCGGCCGGGCAGATTGAGCAGGATGAGTGGGTGTCGCTGAAATTTGTTAAGCGATAGTTCTTAATGGAATAAGCTATAAATCAAAAGGATAAAAAACTGTAAAAAGACGATAGGATGAAAAAACTGATACTTCTAATTGTTGTGTGTTTAATGGTTGCGACCAACTTGCAGGCGCAAACAAAAGCTTTCACGCCTGAGCCTTATGCCTTTATGGACGAGCTTAAGGCTTTCTTCGCCAAGTCGGATGCCAACTACGAGAGTGGCAAGCTGCTATTGAAAGAGTTTGCGCCATATTGGCACGGCGGTTCGTTCACTGAGGAACAACAACAAAAAATCTATCAGGTTGCAAACCAAATGCTTGCGAAAAAAGCCCGCAACTTCCCGCATATGTTCAACTACATCAACGCGTTGCTTGTGTTCTGCGAGGAGGGAGGCACTCAACAGCCAAACTACACCGAGTGGTTCAACGGTCTGAACACTATCGCCTATGACAAATCGATGAAACTTAGCGATATAGACAAATATGTCCTCAGTATCATCTACATGCTCCGCGACAAGGCCATTTACACATCGGGCAGCCTGAAATGGATAAGTAGTAACAACCATTTCGAAATCAACAAGATAAACGATACTGTCTGCTATTATTTCAATAATCTAGATTTGAAGTGCATACAGCGCAAAGACAGCATTGTGATTTACAATACTAAAGGCATTTACAACCCTATCTCGAATGTCTGGAAGGGCGGTCAGGCTACCGTTTACTGGGACAAAGCCGGCATTTCGCGCGACACATCGTGGGCCGAAATCGACTCGTACAAGATATCGCTCTCGAAAGCATCATATACCATTAAAGATGTGGTTTTCTATCATTTAGGATATTTCGACTATCCGCTTATGGGCACCATAACCGATAAAGTAATGGAAACCACTAGCGCAAAAATTGTGTCGTACCCGCAGTTCCGTTCCGACGAGAAAACCTTCGACATCGAAAACCTTTTTGAGGACATTCACTACTACGGTGGTTTCACAATCATGGGCGACAAGATTGCCGGAACCGGTACAAGCACCCAGCCGGCCCGAATAACCGTCATGCGCGATGTTCAATACATCAATGAAAAGGGCGACACCGTGATTGAGAAGCAGAAGTTCCTTGAGGCCTATTCGGAATATTTCGGCATCCGCAAAAAAGGATTCACATCGACCGACGCTAAAATCAATATCTACATCGACCGCGACTCAATTTATCATCCGGGTCTGACGCTGAAATACTATGACGACCGCAAGGAGTTCAACCTGATTCGCGACAACAACCCGCAGAACATGTCACGAAGCCCTTACTACGACTCGTATCACAATATGGAAATGGACTTCGGGCAGCTGAGCTGGAAGATGAACGACACCAAAATCTACTTCACAAACATCATCGGCAGCAGCATCAGTACCGCCAAATTCGAATCGGAGAATTATTTCAGTGCCGAGCGTTATTACGAGGACCAGGGGCTTGAGGACATCCACCCTTACATCCAGCTCCGCAACTATGTGAAGCGAACAGGATTTGACGAGTTCTATGCCGAAGATTTTTCGAAATTTATCCGTCAGGGTTTGGTTACAACCAAGCGGTTGCTTATATCGCTGACTTACAAAGGAATAGTGGATTATGATTCGAAAACTGAATATTGCCGCGTGAAGCCGAAGCTCTACCGCTACCTCGACTGCATTGTGGACCGCATCGACTACGACCTGATTCACTTTGAGTCACAGACGACATCGGGTGCGGTGAACGCCGTGCTGAACTTGTATAACATGGATTTGGCCATACAGGGCGTGCCTGAGGTGAGCGTGAGCGAGCGCCAGAACGTAACTTTCTACCCGAGCAATCAGGAAATTCTGGTTAAGAAGGATTTGAGTTTCGATTTTGGCGGCACCATTGAAGCCGGTCTGTTCACTTTCTACGGCAGCAATTTCAAGTTCAACTACAATGATTTTATGGTTGAGCTGAACAATGTCGACTCGCTGAATATTAAGGTGAAAGCCGGACTCGACGGCTATGGGCGCCAGATGCTGTCGCGTGTACAAAGCACCATTGAGAACATCACCGGAAAGTTGAAAATTGATGAGCCCGACAATAAATCGGGACGTAAGAACCTGCTGCAGTACCCGATTTTCGCCAGCGAGAAAGACTCGTATGTTTATTACGATGCATCCTATATTCAGGGCGGCAAGTACACGCGCGACACTTTCTACTTCCAAGTCTATCCGTATGTTATCGACAGTTTGAACAGCTTCTCGACCGAGGGTATGGGCTTCGACGGCGAGCTGCATTCGGCCGACATCATTCCGGTTATCAAGCAGAAACTTGTTGTTCAGGAGGATAACTCGCTCGGATTCCTGCAGGTGTCGCCTTCCGAAGGCTATCCGGCCTATCGCGGCAAGGGCCGCTATTTCAGCATCTTGAAATTGAGCAACCAGGGCTTCCGCGGCAACGGTCGCATCGACTATCTCGACTCGAAAATCGAATCGGAGGATTTTGTATTCTTCCCCGATTCAACCAATGGCATAACAAAATCGATGACCATAGCTCAGAAGCCGGGTGCGCACACCGATGTTGCCGCCACTCGCGTCTATATGCATTGGGAGCCTTACAACGACAACATCGAATTTAAGGACCTCGGTCTGCCGATGCTTATGTACGGCGGACTGGTTGCCTTCAGCGGAAAGTTGAACTATGCGCCCAAGAACATCAACGGCCGCGGCCAGGTCGATGTCTATGAGGCCACGCTCAAATCGGAACGCTTCGATTTTGGTATTACAAACTTCACCAGCAAGAACACATCGCTCTCCATACGGTCGTATCAGCCTGAAAAACTGGCGCTTGCAACCGAGAATCTGGAGGCCAATGTTGATATGTCGACCAAGATTGCAAATTTCAAATCGAACACAGGCAACGGCCGCGTCGACTTCCCCGACAACCTCTACGCCGCTTGGGTTGAGGGCTTCTCGTGGAAAATGGTCGACAAGAAGATGCAGTTCACTTCGGCCAAAGCCACACGCGCCTTTGCCAACGGCCAGTTGCGCACTGTATCACCTGTCGATAATGAGACCCCAAAAGGCTCGTTCTTCCTGTCGACACACAAAGGGCAGGATTCACTCAACTGGATTTCGCCAGTTGCTGACTTTGACTTGAAAAACAATGTGCTGCAGGCGCATAAAGTCAAACTTATCGATGTGGCCGATGCGCGCATCACTCCGGGCGACGGCGAGGTAACCATTCAGCCTATGGCAAAGATGCGAACACTCAACAACGCCAAACTGACGGCCAACACCGAAACCAAATATCACAACTTCCAGAAGGTAGCTGTCGATGTCATGTCGCGCAAGCAGTACTACGGACACGGCGACTACACCTATACTGAGAACGACGGAACGATTGAGTACATCAGCTTTGACCCGATTACGGTCGACTCTACCGGCCAGTCTTTCGGCAAGGGAAAAGTGACTATGGAGGAGGATTTCAGTCTGTCGCCTGAGTTCAGCTACGTTGGCCTGGTTGAGATGCACGCCAACGACCCGTTGCTCCGTTACACAGGTTCGACAAAGATGCACCACGGCTGCCATCTGACCGAGAGCTGGATAAAATTCGATGCCGAAGTTGACCCGAAGGATGTCTATATTCCGATTGACGACCAGCCGATGAGCCGTAGCGACGACTTCCTGATTTCGGGCGGTGTTATGGGCGTCGACACGGTTCACGTCTACCCGGCGTTCCTGTCGCCGCGCCGCTGGTACAGCAATGTGCCGGTAACGCCCGCCAAAGGCTATCTGCACTACAACAAAAAGCGCTGGTGTTACGAGATAGGTTCGAAAGAGCGAATGGAATATCCCGACAGTTTGGGTAATTATCTGTGCATCAATAAAAACGGCTGCACAATTAATTCTGACGGTGATATAAATCTGGTGGCCAATCTGGGCCGAATCGAAATGGTGAACAAGGGAACGACAAGCTACGACATTGATGCTGACAAGTATGTGCTCGACATGATTACGACCTTGAACTTCTACCTACCGCCCGAGGCGCTGAAGCTTATCAGCGATACGCTTGCCGCTTTGAAACTCGGACCTTCGAGCCTGATGAGCAGTGTTTACACAAAGGGCGTGCGTGAGATTTTGGGCACGGCCGATGCCAACAAGATGTTTAACGAGCAGAAGATTTTCGGGACACTGAAGGAGATTCCTGCGCCGCTGAACACTACCGTGATGTTCTCGGAACTGCACATGATGTGGAACAAACGCTCGCGCTGCTGGCAGAGCACCGGCGATTTGGGTATCGGCAATATGAATGGAATGCAGATTAACAAGAAGGTGAAAGGCGTGTTTGAGATTGAACGCAAGCGCAGCGGCGACGGAATGACGCTCTATCTTGAGGTGCTGCCCGACCTGTGGTACTTCTTCAGCTACAAGCGCGGATTTATGCAGGTGCTCAGCAGTGACAAGACTTTCAATGACATTATCCACAATATAAAGGGTAGCGACCGTCGTCTGCCGGCTAAGCGAGGCGAGGCATCGTATATGTTCATGCTGGCCGAAAAGAAGAAGCTGAACGACTTTATGAAACACTTGGAAGGTGTTGAGGTTGAGGAAGATGAGAATATAGATTTTGAGGAAGGCGATGAAGGCGGAAATGCCGAACAGGAAGGTTCGGATGCTGAAACCGAATCAGAATCGGGAACTGAAACAGAGACAGAAAATGACAGCAAAGAATAAACTCAAACGGATTGCCATAAAGATTGGCAGCAACGTGTTGGCGCAAGCTGACGGCTCGCTCAATACAGCGCGCATCACAAATTTAGTGGAGCAGATTGCCGCATTGCAAAAGACTGGCACTGAGGTTATTGTGGTGTCGTCGGGAGCGGTGGCGGCTGGACGCGGAGAGGTGGCAGTGTCGAAGAAAACCGACCTTGTGGCCGCTAAACAGTTATGGGCCGCAGTGGGGCAGGTGAAACTGATGTCGCTTTACACACAACTCTTTGGAAAGCAAGGATTGCAGTGTGCTCAGGTGCTTACCACAAAAGAGAATTTCGGCGACCGCCGCCACTATCTGAATATGAAAAACTGCATCACAACGATGCTAGAAAACCATGTTATTCCCATTGTGAATGAGAACGATACAATATCTGTAACCGAGCTGATGTTTACGGATAATGACGAGCTGTCAGGCCTCATTGCCTCGATGATGAACTGCGACTCGCTGTTCATCCTCTCGAACATCGATGGTGTGTTCACCGGCGCCCCAGACCAGCCAGATTCAAAGCTTATTCGCAAGATAGACACAGGATTCGCATCGCTGCAGAAATACATTGCACCTACAAAATCAGGGTT
>JAFYYJ010000081.1 GCA_017557605.1 Salinivirgaceae bacterium | reverse complement strand
TATCGATGCCGCTGAATATAAGCACGTTGTATTGGGGCTAATCTTTTTACGATACATTTCGGTATCGTTCGAGCAACTCTACAGCCAACTTGTTGCACAGCAAGCCGAAGGCGCCGACCCTGAAGACCGCGAGGAGTATGCCGCCGAGAATGTTTTTTATGTTCCACCCACAGCCCGCTGGAGTTATCTGACCGATAACGCCAAAAGCCCGCAGATTGGCAAACTCATCGACGATGCGATGGACGAGATTGAGCGCGAGAACAAATCGCTGAAAGGCGTACTGCCCAAGGTATTCGCCCGTCCGAATCTGGACCCGACAAGTCTGGGCGAACTGATTGACCTGATTGGCAATTCAACCTTGCAGAACACGAGCACCAAAAGCGCCGACTTGCTGGGCCACGTTTTCGAGTATTTCCTTGGCGAGTTCGCCCTGGCCGAAGGCAAGAAGGGCGGCCAATTCTACACGCCGCGCAGTGTTGTTGAGTTGTTGGTCAATATGCTGGAGCCGTACAAAGGCCGTGTGCTTGACCCGTGCTGCGGTTCGGGAGGAATGTTTGTGCAGAGCGAGAAGTTTGTGAAGGAGCATCAGGGGCGGATTGAGAACATATCGGTTTACGGGCAGGAGAGCAACCAAACCACCTGGCGACTGTGCAAGATGAACCTTGCCATACGCGGCATCGACGCATCGCAGGTGAAATGGAACACCGAGGGCTCGTTTCTGAACGATGCGCACCGCGATGTGAAAGCCGATTTTGTAATGGCTAATCCGCCGTTCAACGACAGCGACTGGAGCGGCGACCAACTGCGCAGCGATGCCCGTTGGCAGTATGGCGTTCCGCCTGCAGGCAATGCCAATTTCGCCTGGATTCAGCATTTCATCTACCATCTGGCGCCGCAGGGACAGGCTGGTTTTGTGCTGGCCAAAGGCTCGCTGACATCAAAGACAGGCGGCGAGGGCGACATCCGCAAGGCTCTGATTGACAAAGGGATGATTGCTTGTATTGTGAACCTGCCCGCCAAGTTGTTTCTGAACACGCAGATTCCCGCCTGCCTGTGGTTTATTTCGCGCAACCGCACCACACGCGCTGGCGAAATATTGTTTATCGATGCACGCAACGAGGGGCATCTCATCAACCGCCGAACACGCGAACTGTCTGACGACGATATTCAGAAAATTGCCAACACATACCACCAATGGCGCAGCGATAGCGCAGATTATCAAGATATTGCAGGTTTCTGTGCATCGGTTCCCATAAGCCGTGTGGCCGAACTTGACTATGTGCTCACCCTTGGCCGCTATGTGGGCTTGCCCGAAGAGGAAGACGACTTCAACTTTGCCGAGCGTTTCACCGTGCTGAAAGCCGAATTTGAGGAGCAACTCAAGGAAGAAGAACGGCTTAACAAACTGATTTTGGAGAATTTGGGTAAGATAAAGCCGTAGAGGTTATGGAAGACAACAAAGATAAATCGATGTATATCGACTTTGATGAATACATTCGTCAGGGTGAGCCCGAAAAGAGGGACAGAGCGGATGCCTGGCGTGTGGCCATCGGTTTGCAAGCCGTGGACGGTCTGACTACATCGGCCTATCTTCAGGAAACCGCCCGCCGAAACATTGAGGGCGACATTACCATCGACGAAGCCAAAGAACTTGTCAACCAATACTATATCACAAAAACAACCCACGACAAAGGCGATGCCGACGTTGAAGAGGCCGACCGTGTTTCGGCGAATATTGTAAAAGTGCTATCACAACCCACTTTCGCCTTTAACACGAATGGCTTTATATCAGTTCACCGCAGGGTGTTTGACGGAGTGCTGAAACAAGCGGGCGAGTTGCGCCAATATGACATCACCAAAAAGGAATGGGTGCTTGAAGGCGACACAATACGCTATCTGAATTGGGAAGACTTGCGCCGTGCGCTCGATTATGATATGGAGCAGGAACGTAACAGGAGTTATTCGGGCAAATCGGCAGACGAAATGATATCACAAATTTCAAGTTTTGTTTCAGGACTTTGGCAGATTCATCCATTCCCCGAAGGCAATACCCGAACAACAGCGGTGTTCACCATACAGTATCTGCGCTCGTTGGGTTTTAACGTGAATAATGATTTGTTTGCCAAGCACTCGTGGTATTTCCGCAACGCACTTGTCAGGGCAAACTATAAGAATGTGGTGAAAGGCATTGAGTACACGCCCGTCTATCTTGAGCGCTTTTTCCGCAACTTGCTTTTAGGCGAGCAATGGGATTTGCGGAATCGGTATTTGCATATAAACCCCACCCAAGAATGGCGGGTGCAACCGAACCTGAATGCCAAACAAACACCCGACAAGTCACCCGACAAGTCACCCGACAAGTTCGGCACTAAAAACCAATATATCATCAATTTAGTGGCGGTTATCGGACAGACGGAAACATCGATAAAAGAGATGCTTGCGCATTTGGGGCTGAAGAACCGCGAAAGTTTTATGGATGTATATCTCAATCCTGCAATAAAGGAGAAGTTTGTCAGAATGCTCTATCCCGACAAGCCCCGTCATCCGAGGCAAAAGTATTTGCTCACCGCCAAGGGTGTTTTGTTGTATAACCAAATAATGAAAAAGGACTGATTATGCTCCACTGGAAAGAATCGGAAAAGGAAATCATTAAGCACAGAGTCTGTCCGGGCACTGAGCTTGTTTGGGCACTGGTTTGTCCGGGCACTGGTTTGTCCGGCACTGGTTTGTCGGGCACTGGTTTGTCCGGGCACTGGTTTGTCCGGGCACTGGTTTGTCCGGGCACTGGTTTGTCCGGGCACTGGTTTGTCCGGGCACTGAGCTTGTCCGGGCACTGAGCTTGTCGAAGTGCCATTTACACAAACAAATTCATTGATATGAAAGGTTATATGTACATATTGCTTTGTAACGACGGCAGCTACTACACCGGAAGCACCACCGATTTGGAGCGCCGTATGCAACAGCATTTTTCCGGCGAAGGTGCCAATCACACCAAGAAGCATCCACCGGTGAAATTGCTCTATTACGAGGAATTTGGCAGAATCGATGAGGCCTTCTACCGCGAAAAACAAGTGCAGGGCTGGAGCAGAAGAAAAAAAGAGGCACTAATTAATGGCCAACACGATAAACTGCCGGAGTTGTCACGAAGTTATACTGTGGTTTCGACGAGCTCAACCACCGAAATGACGAGTTCAGAAGAAACGGTGCCTTCGACAGGCTCAGGCACCGAAACGACAGGCTCAGGCACCGAAACGACAAGTTCAGGCACCATTCCATCGGTGGTTGAGCCTGTCGAAACCACCGACATCATCACAACAACAAATTCATAAACTATGCCCCACTGGAAAGAATATATCACCATTGATTCAATTGAACTTATACTTGTTGCTTTGACTTTAATTGCCGCCGTTGCCGCACTTATTGTTACAATACGTTCATTCAAAGTCTCAAAGCGCTCGCTCGATGTTGCAGAGCGTTCGCTGAAATATGCCCAAGATAGTGACCAACAACGAATAATGAGTGATATTGCAAATAAAGAGGCTCAACTGAAAACTATGGACCGAATTATGACAATTATGGGACCAGACGCAATACTTCAGCAAGCAATTCTCAAAGCCGAAATTGAACAACTAAAACAGCAACTGAAGTCATTATGAGCGAGTGGAAAGAATATAAGTTGGGGGAAATTACTGATTTTGTAAAAGAGAAAATTTCAGTAAAAGATGTTGCTGTTGAGAACTATATCTCTACCGAAAATATGCTTCCCGACAAAGGTGGTATTACAGATGCATCAAGTAAGCCTTTAGAGGGAATGGTTACAAAATATTATCCTAATACAATTCTTGTGTCAAATATCCGCCCATATTTTAAGAAGATATGGTTTGCAAATAAATTAGGTGGTTGTTCTAATGATGTGTTGTGTTTTGAATCAAAAGAAAAACTTGTGGATTCAAAGTTTTTATTCTTTCTGTTATCACAAGATATGTTTTTCGATTATGTGATGCTTGGCTCTAAAGGTTGCAAAATGCCCCGTGGTGACAAGGCTCACATTATGAATTGGATAGTAAATTTGCCGTCTCTTGACACCCAACGCCGCATCGCATCCATTCTCACATCTTTAGACGACAAAATAGACCTTTTGCGCCGCGAGAACGCCACTCTCGAAGCAATGGCCGAAACGCTTTTCAGACAGTGGTTTGTGGAGGAGGCTAAAGAGGATGTTATGATTGGTGACGTAGTAAAAACAACTTCGGGAGGAACACCTTCAAGAAAACAATCGGAATATTATGAAAACGGTACGATTTGTTGGGTAAAATCGAAAGAGTTGGACGGTTCATTTATCTCTTCAACTGAAGAATTGATAACAGAAGAGGCTGTTGCAAAATCGTCGGCAAAAATGTTGCCTGAAAAATCAGTGCTTATTGCAATGTATGGTGCCACAGTTGGAGAATACGGAATTCTATCGAAACCTATGACTTGTAATCAAGCAGTTTGCGCACTTATTCCAAACGAGAATTACCCGTTTACATATTTGTTTGTGTGGACAGCCACAATGAAACAGGAGTTCATTAACCTTGCAACAGGTGCGGCTCAACAAAATATTAGTCAAGACTTGATTAAACAGCAATATGTCTGTGGTGATGTTGAAAGAATTAAGGAATACGATAATCGAGTCAGAAGTATATTTGACAAAATGGAAAACAATCAACAACAAATCCAAACTCTCATTCAAACACGTGACGGGTTGCTGCCGAGGCTGATGAGTGGAGAGGTGAAAATGTAGAGATAATGGATGAATTAACGACAAAACGCCTGGCAGTTATCAAGCAACTGTATCTTCACGGTGTCGAGCAATCGTATGAAGTTGAACCTATGAATGGCTTCTCGATACTGTCATTTCACGATAGTGTGGAAATGTTTATGAAACTTTGTGCAGAAGTCAAAGATGTGAAAATTGACAGAAATGTGAAATTTGTAGAATATTTCACCAAACTGCCTGATATGCTATGTGAAGCAACTATGACAAATTTGAATAGCAAAAGAGTCAATCTTAAGCATTATGGTTCACTTCCTTCACAACTTGACATAGAAATATCAAGGGCTAATGTGGCTGATTTCTTTGAGCAGAATACACCAATTTTCTTTGACACTCAATTCGATAACATATCTCTTATATCTCTTGTCAAGTATGAAAGCGTTAGAGAGTATTTGGAGAAATCCTTGTCGGACATTTCATTAAATAATTATAAAGACTCTATCACCAATTCTCAAATAGCGTTTAAGGAATTGATGTACTGTCATAAAGAAGAGAATACCAAGTATTTCAAACCTTTGTTTGGTGAGACACATAATTTTTCTTCATTGACAAGTTTTCATCTTAATATAGGACTGGGACGCGAGTTTGATGGGTTTATAGATAATGTGTCAAAATCAATACCCGAGTTAGAAGAAAACCTGAATATCATTGGTCTGGGTATTGATTATAAACGATATAAAAAATTCAAACTTCTTTCCCCAAGTATACATTCTTGGCATCCCGAGGGGAAAAGTCAGTATGATGTCTATATTAACGAAGATAATGACAGAAGAATCTGTAATAAAAGGAATGCGAGTTTTTGTTTTGACTTTGTAATAGAATCGGCTCTAAAATTGCAACAATTTAATGTTGACATAGACGAAACCATAATGTAATGGATTCACAAAACAGATATTCCATAATTGAATAAAACGGTCCAAAACAACCTGTCTTATCTTTAAAAATTGCAAAAAAATGCAAGAAAATAAGATAAGGACTTGTAAAAACAAGATTAGTTCGTACTTTTGTTGTTGTCAATAAAAAAATGAACTATGCTTATACAATTTTCGTTTAGCAACTACAAAAGTTTTAAAGATGAAACCGTGCTGAACCTTATTGCCCCCAATACGGCCAAGTACAACTATTACACGCATAAAACAAAGTTTAATAACGCCGTACTAAAAACCGCAGCAGTATTCGGTGCCAATGCAAGCGGAAAGACAAAACTTTTTGAGGCTTTCGCTTTTATGAAATCAGTTGTATGCCCCCCAAGAGGAAAGGACAAAATCCCTGTTCTTGATTTTTGGCAGACAATACACGATGCGTTTCGGCTAAACACATATTCATTTGACGACAATTCTTTTTTTGAAACGGTTTTCATTGTTGATGATATTCAATACCGTTATGGATTCGAACTGAACAAAAAAGAGATTGTGGCAGAATGGCTTTATCTGAAGTCGAAAAGGGAGACTAACGTGTTTACAAGAGAGAATAATAAAATCACATACAACGGAAATCATTTTAACGCCAAGGTGGCCGACAATATCATTTCTGCCAATATGGTCTCGCCAACAGCAAGTTTTCTGGCCGTATTAAGCACCTTCAACGAACCTTTGGCCACAAAAGTTGTCGATTGGTTTAAAGATTCTGTGGTTATTTCCGCCAACGATATTCGCTCTTCATTATCATATCCTGTTCACGCATTGGCCGACAAAAACCGAAAAGATAAAATCGTCAGTTTTATGAAGGCCTTCGATTTTAATATCGAGGATATGAGTCTGCACGAAATTACGATTGAGGAAATCCCCGAGAAAATAAAGGAAATGATTGGGAAAGACAATTTGAGGGGAACGGTTTTCGATGGTGTCAACACTTTGCACAAACAATATAACGAATTGTACGAAAGAACCACAGATGTTTGGTTCTCAATGGAGAAAGACGAGTCGTACGGAACCAACCGCTTGTTTGCCTTGAGTTGGGCAATCATTTCTTCGTTGAAAAAAGGAACCGTTCTGTTCATCGATGAATTCGACAGCGGAATACATCCTGCCATTGCGCGTCTGATTGTCGAACTTTACTATCGGTGCAATACAACCGCACAACTTGTCATCAACACGCAAAATGCGTCTATGCTGAATTATAGTGAAGATGGCGGAAGAAAGATGTTTTTAAAGCACCAAGTGTATCTTGTCAATAAGAACAGGTACGGGGAGTCCACACTTATTCCTTTGTCCGATTTCAGTAACGATATGCGTTCAAACTTGGAAACACTGTATTTGAATGGTGAATTTGGCGGAGTCCCATATATCAGCATTGAACGAAACCTTCAACTGATAAAACAAGATTAGCGTATGGCAAGAGACCATTTACATTCGAATATCCAACGGAGGAATCGGGACACAAGGCAGGCTCGAAGAATCATTCTTTATGTGGAGGGGCGGAATACGGAACCGAGTTATTTCGCTTTGCTCAAAAGGAGCAATTGCACCACAATACCCGTCACTGTTCCTGGACACGGAATCGCATCGTGCGTTGATTTTGTTGAGGAAGTGAATGCCAAGTTCAATAGGCTTCCTGAGAAAAACCGAGCGAAGTTTGCGCAAAAATGGATGGTATTTGATTGTGACGGGCACGAAGATTTTGCCAATGCTATCCGAAAGGCAAGGGAATATGGCTTTCGTGTGGTATTCTCAAATATGTGTATCGAATACTGGTTTATGCTGCATTTCTATAATCATAGCGGCGAAGCTATCCCGTTGAAGGAAAATAGTCATTCGCAAGCACAAATAGATGAAGTAAACCGATTTATTAGAAGTTACAACAAGAAGAATGACGCTGATGTTAAGTTATATGATTGTGATAGCAAATTGATTGAGGATGACTTCTTTGATTTAATGTTGGCTATAGACCCTGTAACACATCAAAGAAGAATCGAGGACGCTTGTAAAAGAGCGGAAAATATACATTTGAACAAGAAACGTGTTGGTGCAGAATTTCGAGAATCTGTTACCAATATGTACGAACTGATGATTGAATTAGGTGTGGTCAGAAAAATTAAACAAGGTGACGATTCTTATAAGTATGAATTGAACAAGTAAACTATTATGCCACCGCTTCACGAATCCGATATTGAGCAGATGCTCATTGAGCAACTGAAAGCCAAAGGCTACTCGTATATGTACGGCCCCGACATTGCGCCCGACAGCGAGCACCCTATGCGCTACGGTTTCGACGAAGTTGTGCTGCGCGATAAGTTGGAAAGCGCCGTAAAGCGGCTCAATCCGTCGCTGCCGTGGCTTGTGCAGGACGAGGCCATTAAAACCGTTTTGCGCATTGAATCGCCCGACTTGCTTGCCAACAACGAGGTGTTCCACCGAATGCTCACCGAAGGCATTCCCGTAACAATCACCAAAGACGGCGTTGAGCGCGGCGAGCGAGTCCGTCTCATCGATTTCAGCGACCCCTGGAACAACGATTTCGTGGTTGTCAATCAGTTCACCATAATCGAGAACGGCCACAACCGCCGCCCCGATGTCATTCTTTTTGTGAATGGTCTGCCATTGGTTTTGTTCGAACTGAAAAATGCCGCCGATGAGAACGCCACACTGCAGAGCGCCTTTCGGCAGATTGAAACCTACAAGCAGCAGATACCGTCGCTGTTCACCTACAACGCTCTGGTTGTCATTTCCGACGGACTGGAGGCGCGCGCGGGCTCGCTTTCGGCGGGTTTCAGCCGATTTACCGCCTGGAAGAGCGACGACGGCGAGAGCATTGCTTCGTCTTTGGTCAGCGAGTTGGAGGTGCTTGTCAACGGTATGTTGCGCAAAGACACCTTGCTCGACATCATCGGCTCGTTCATCGTTTTCGAGAAGCAGAAACAGGATGACTTGAAAACAGGGCTTACCACCATCAGAACCATAAAGAAGATAGCCGCTTACCATCAGTATTACGCCGTGAACAAGGCTGTGGAGTCAACCGTCAGGGCCACAGGCGTCAATCAGACAGCGGCAGTGTCCGAATCGCCCGCCAACTACGGCTTCAAAACCGTGCAGCAGCAGGAGATTGGCGACCATCGCGCAGGCGTGGTGTGGCATACGCAGGGCAGCGGCAAGTCGCTCACAATGGTGTTCTACACGGGCAAGATTGTGCAGCGGCTCAACAACCCCACCGTTGTTGTCATCACCGACCGCAACGACCTTGACGACCAACTTTTCGAAACCTTCTGCGGAGCGCGGCAACTGTTGAGGCAGACACCCGTTCAGGCCGAAAGCCGCGAGCATCTGAAAAAACTGTTGGCTGTGCAGTCGGGCGGCGTCATTTTCACCACCATACAGAAATTTCAGCCCGAGTCGGGCAACGTTTACGATACTCTGACCAACCGCAGCAATGTGATTGTGATTGCCGACGAGGCGCACCGCACCCAATACGGCTTCAAGGCCAAGACCGTCGATGTCAGAAACGAGGCAGATGAGGTGATTGGCTCTGAAATAAAATACGGCTTTGCCAAATATCTGCGCGATGCCTTGCCAAACGCCACCTATTTAGGCTTCACGGGCACGCCCATCGAGTCAACCGATGTGAACACGCCCGCTGTGTTCGGCAATTATATCGATGTTTACGACATTGCACAGGCCGTTGAGGACGGCGCCACCGTGCGCATCTACTACGAGAGCCGTCTTGCCAAGGTAGAGTTGAGCAACGAAGGCCGACAACTTGTCGAGGAACTCGACCGCGAGTTGGAAACCGAGAATATGAACGATGTTCAGAAGGCCAAGGCCAAATGGACGCAGTTGGAGGCGCTCATCGGCAGTCCGAACCGCATAAAAAACATTGCCAAAGACATTGTGACTCACTTCGAGGAGCGGCAGAAGGTGTTCGAGGGCAAGGCGATGATTGTTGCAATGAGCCGACGCATAGCCGCCGAACTGTACAACGAGATTGTCAGCCTGCGCCCCGAGTGGCATTCCGACGATTTGTCAAAAGGCGCCGTCAAGGTGGTTATGACATCATCGGCATCCGACGGAGCCGACATTGCCAAGCACCACACCACCAAGGAGCAGCGCCGCATTCTGGCCGAAAGAATGAAAGACCCCGACGACGAGTTGAAACTTGTTATTGTCCGCGATATGTGGCTCACAGGCTTCGATGCGCCTTGTCTGCACACGCTCTATATCGACAAGCCGATGCAGGGACACAACCTAATGCAGGCCATCGCCCGCGTCAACCGCGTGTACAAAGACAAGCCTGGCGGTCTGGTGGTCGATTATTTGGGCATTGCGGCCGATTTGAAAAAGGCTCTGTCATTCTATTCCGACTCTGGCGGCAAAGGCGACCCCACAATGCAGCAGGAGCAGGCCGTGGCGCTGATGCAGGAAAAGATTGAGGTTGTTGAGCAGATGTTCTTCGGTTTCGACTACAAGCAGTATTTCACCGCCGACACATCGGGCAAACTGTCGTGGATTCTGAAAGCCGAGGACTTCATTTTGAGTCTCGACGACGGCAAGAAACGCTTTGTAAACGAGGTCACGGCTTTGGGCAAGGCCTTTGCGCTGGCCATTCCGCAGGATGCCGCAATGGATGTGAAAGACGAGGTTGCCTTCTT
>JAFYYJ010000080.1 GCA_017557605.1 Salinivirgaceae bacterium | reverse complement strand
TACTTTTATACGGTATTTCTTTGATAGATTTGTAGTTCCTGTGTTTGTATTACTTACATCGCAAGTCAAACTAGTTTGTCCTGATATGTCGCTCCATTGCGAGCCATTATAAACCTGCCACAGATAGTTATATGAACCGTTGCCGCCTGACGCTGCACTGGCTGTAAGTCTTACACTGCCACCGCTGTAGGTGGTGGTTGCACCACTAATGCTTCCTGCTACCAATTGCGATCTTACACTAACCGCGATAACATTACTCTCAATACCACCAGAATGCTCAGCATCAAAAACTTTGCACTTGTAATATTTGGCGGCAGTCAGACCTGTTGGACTATAACTTGTGCCTACTGCATTTTGTATTTCCGAATATGTTCCCCCGGAAGTAGAACTGCTATACCATTTGTAAGTCTTGCCACTGGCACGTCCACCAGTCGATGAGCACGATAAAGTTACGCTTCCACCATAATATGTAGTTGTTGATGACGGACTTGCTGTGGCAACTATAGGAATAACACATGTGAAATAACCGTTATTTGTATAGCCATCATGATATGTTTCTGACGGACAGCTGCTATTGGTGACATACTGCTTGTAAAAAGTTGTGTTGCTTGGCCTTTCGATATTTAAATTCTGTGTATTAGAATTTGATATGTTGCTATAACCACCATCGGGCGATGTTGATTTAGACCAGGTATATGTATACGTGCCATATCCGCCGTTGCGTTGAGTGGAAATGGTTGCAACAGTAGTGGCCGTATTTCCAAACCAACCATTCGATCTATCAAAATAACCAATGTTACCAGGCTTAAAACTATTTGGGCTAAATCTTATGGGATCAAGCGTAGTTGAAGAACTAACAGTAGCAGGGTCGCCATTAGACAACTCCCAAACATTGTCTGTAACAGTTATTGTGACTTTTTTGCTTTTAGTTACATCAGCGTAACACTGTGGGGCACCATTTCTAATTACATGAAGAACTTGGATATGATCGGTGCCTTGCCCTTCATATAAACCGCCATTAGTAGACGACCATTTATAACTATAGTTGCCGGACCCACCTGTCGGCGATGCAGTTAAATACGCCTGAAAACACGATTCACAATATTGTGAAACATTAGCATTGCTTAAGGTTACATCAAATGAATCTTCATGAGTCTCTTCACAATAGATATAGGTGGTAACCGCCACTGTGCTACTTCCGCTATACCACGGAATTTTCACGACATAATACATGTCAGAATAATATTCATTTATTGTTAATTGTATATTCTGATTGTTATCGGTAAATCTTCCATTACCAACTTCTATGCCACCAGCTTCGGTTTCATCATCAGGACATGCCAAAACCGTAATGCTATACGTCCATCCACTTCGTAAGTAGTCTAAACAACTGCTAGGTGTAGATATTTTCGGATTTTCTTTCCAATCCCAATTCCATACATGAGGAGCCGCATTACTGCCTTGCCATGCAAAACAATTGTTGCACACACACACCAGCGCCAAACACAGAGCTTTCACTAGAGCTTTTTTCATAGCCTGAAAATTTATAGAATTATCAACAAATCAAGATTTTGCTTGAAAATGTAAAGATAGAAATTCGTTTTGCAAAACCAATAATTTGCTTGTGTTTTTGCGCCCATAAAACAAACTTCCCCCGCCGGCGCCGGGCCTGACGGGGGAAGTTTTATGCTGCTTTGTCCTAAGAACTTTTGTAATTAATCGCCTGTATAGTTACAATGCCAAGTAGCTCTATTCAAAGCTTCATTGCTTGTAGTGCCAATGGTTATTTGGTCTTTCTGCTCTTCAGTTCCACGGTACTTAACCACAAAAGTGCCATTTATACTTGAGAACGCATAATTGGTTATTACTGTTACAGTTGCTGGAATAATAATTTCAGTGAGACTTGAACAACTTTGGAATGCCTGGCTTTCAATTGTGGTTACACCATCTGGTATAACAATTTTTTCAAGAGAACTGCAACCATTAAACGTTGAAGATGGTATTGTTGTTAAACCAGACGGAAGTGTTACACTTTTAATAATTGTATTGTATTGAAACACAACACTTTCCATACTAACGCCATCGTGAATATTAACGGTTTCAAGTTTAAGACATTCTGAGAAAGCACAATTATACAGCGACTCCACATAGGTCGGCACAGTGAACTCTGTACCTTCTTTTGCTGTTGGATAACGCACAAGTGTTTTTTTGTTTTTATTGTACAATATGCCATCTTCCGAACTGTAATTTTGATTTTCGTCATCAACAATAAACGTTGTCATCTTCTTGCAGCCGCCAAAAGCGTATTGATGTATGTTGTTAACATTTTTAGAAATTGTAAGTGTTTGCAATAATTTAATGTCGCGGAATGCACTATACCCAATCTCTTTAACACCATCGGAAATAGTAAAAGAATCACCTTCTTTTGCTGTTGGATAGCGCCAAAGTTTATAAAGTGCGTTATCTTTCATTTCATACAAAACGCCATCGATTGATTTGTATTTAGAGTTTCCATCATCAACATTTATTTCAGCCAGTCCTTCACAATAACGGAACATCTGACTTCCACTTATTGATGTTACCGAAGCTGGTATTGTTATTGATTTCAAATTTTTGCAATTGTCAAAACAGTCTCCTGCTAATGTTTCAATGCTTGCTCCACTTAAATCAAGTATAACACCAACATTAGAATTATTTCTTAACTTATATATTTCAGTCTTAATATCTGAAATATAACTACTTTCTAATGTTCCAACAACATGAATGGTGTAATCACCGGACGTCATATAATCGGTAACATTGCTGATAGTATTATACGGACTGGTTGCTGTACCACTGCCATTCACTGTATTTCCCGGATTCACCCAAATTTCGTTGGGCCGCTTTTTCAAATAACCGTTCTCATCAATATACCATTCTGCATTGCCGACAGTGAAATGACTTACCACATCAGCTACCGAGCCACCTGCGTATGTGACATTCAGCACCGGCTGTGTCGATTCGGCGTAACCGGCAAATATAAGCTTGACTGTGTTATTGCCATCAAGAGCACCATTGATGGTTATAGAAGTGGTTGAACCCATTTCTATCTCGTGGGGATTGGCGCTGCCACTCATGGTAAAGGTTGCACCGCTTGAAAGACATACATACTCTGTTATATTAGGATTGGTGCTACTCTGCTTGCCGGTCACTTCGCCACCATTCATAACAATGCTGCCCTGCTCCGAGTATACAAATGCGGCTTCAGAGCCTTCATCCATCGTAAGCGTTGACCCCACTGGCATTGACACGTTGTTTGTAACCTTTGCTCCATTGCCCAGTGTGATATTCAAGTTGCAATCCGATTCCTGCTCCAAGCTGGCAATGCTTATATTCTCAAAAACCAAAGGCACTGTTGTGCTTGGCTGCAACACTTTCATTGCTTCGTCGCCTGTCTTTCCTTTGATGGTCACACTTGTGGCGTAATCTTCACTCAGACTGATATAATCTTGCATACCATCCGGTGCAGAATTTGTCACAATGATGGTATAAGCCGTTTTTAAGTTGTTGCCGGCTATGGCGGTCGAAGCCTCATCCACTGTACTGAACGGATACAGATCGGTGCCATCGCCAGTTTCTGTCTTCGACGGATCGACATAGAATGTGGTCTGCAGTTGAACATCATGAACAAGACGGACAGAAGCACCCGTATTTATCGTACTGAAACTTGCCGGGCTGAATAATTGCGAAGAATAACCAAATACAAAATAATTTGCTCGGCCATTATTATTAAGTAATGTTGAAGACCAGTAGTATCCGGTACTATTTGCATTTCTCGTTGCTGTTCCATCACGATACCCCGCTACAGGAAGGAATACGGCTCCTGCAGCTTCCATCTTTTCCCAGTCGGCAACTGTGTATATTGGCGTTTGATCAGGGAAACCGCTTGTGAATGCTGTTCCAACAGACAAACCGGTTGGGAATGTGAAAAGGTCAGGCAATAAAATCAGACCCGGCTGATTGTCATTATTACCATCACCATATTTGATTTTTGCATAGCCAAACTTACTAGTAGCATCGGGGCGTGTTTGTAACAAATAGCCCCATTCTTCGCTTGTGAGTGTGCGCCATTGTTCGGCAGTGTTGTAGTCTTCCGCTATCTTAACACCCCAGTCGTACTTGGTTCCTGCAATATCGGTTTCACCATAATAGTCAGCATTATCGGTGCTGCTTTGGTACGGCATCATGTACTCGTGGCCGCTTGTGCCCCAGCCAAACAGGTCAATCCAACCATCGTACTTATTGCTGATTTTATTATTGTTGGTACCAACCGTATAATACTGTTTGTCGGCGAAACTCCACAAATCGTCACTGGCTTTATATCTCAGGTTGCTCCGGCTGAAGTTGACGTATTTGTTGTCGCCCACCTTGAATTTTCCTTTGAGCGATGCGAACTGTTCTGCCAACATTCCATTCTCATCAATATACCAGTTGCTGAGTTTGCCGGGGTAGTCGGTTGTTTGCGGCGTTACGGCAAAGCGGTTGCCCAAAGTGTCGAGCTTGACGGTGGTAATGTCAGAGCCACCTTCCTTTGCCAGCTGAAGCACTTGCGATGTTGCGTTGTAAGTTGCCGGTGTAATTATTGCCGCAGGGGTTTCTCCTGTGAGTTTGCCGGCAATGGTGATGAAGTTCGAGCCTGGCTCTGACAGCCATACATCGTTGTCAGCTGCCACATGCGCTTCTCCACTCATCTTGAAGGTGCCATAATTGTTATCAAATTTATCCAAATAAACACCATGGCCGTTGCCCGTAATAGTGCCGCCGCTCATTGTGAATACGCCTTCTTCGCTTACATACACACCACCACTATTATATGCTATGGTGCCACTCGCCATTATCACTTCACCCATTTGACAATAGATACCGCTTCTATTACCGTTGTTATAATAGCCTCTGCCATCGTCATAGTTGTAGTAGATACCGCCAGTGAGCGTTTTCTCAACTGGTTCAACTTCAGCGTACGGGTCATCGGATGCTCCTGGTTCATAGCCTAAATACAATTTAGCAGATTTGCTATTGTCACCAAAGTAAACCAAACATATACCACCGCCACCTCTTCCTGCCATATTCGAATAATTATCGGCATCGGCTGTTTCTTCGGCATCCTTGTTACCAATTACTGCATTGCCCGACATATACATTGAACATTCCTCATCCAAATAGACACCGCCACCTTGACCATAGGGCGCAATGTTGTCGCTAATGGTGCCGCCAATCATGTTGAACACACCTTTGCTACCATAATATTTGCTAACATGAACACCGCCACCACGACTATCATAAGTATCCAGTTTGCAGGCAATGTTACCACTGATAGTGCCGCCTGTCATTGTCAGCGTGCCGCCGTTTACATACACTCCGCCACCACCATCAGCACGGTTTCCTGTGATTATTGTGTTGCCGGCAATGGTTACGTTAGCGCCATCGCAGATAAATATACCACCACCATAGCTGCTTGGGGTATATCCACCAGTAATGGTCAAATCCTTAATAGTTACAGGCATTTTGGCCATGATGGTAAGTGCCGATTCCTGCGGCGCATCAGAATTGCTGTTCACCCATTCGTCTAAATATTCAGCTCCTTGTTGTTTGGTCCAGCCGGCATCAATGGCCGATGTGCCGTCACTGCCCTGCAGTGTCAACGAATAAACTTTTTCAATTTTCTGCGGACCGTTGAGTGTGCCGTTCACATTAATTGTCAGAGCATTGTACCAACCGGCTCTGTTTATGGCTTCTTCCAGCGATTGCAGCTCGCCATCGCCACCCACATCGATGGTTTTCTCCCTGGCACAGATGATTTCTGAAAATACGCCACTATAGGTGTTGAATTCAGAGTCGTCAGGGTCGTATTTTATTAATCCTAAATCCCAGTGTTCAATGACCCCACCCACAACTTTTTCGCCATTAATTGTTGCAGGTAATGCACCAATTGGGTCTCCAGAATTGCACAAAACGCGTTTACAAACTGTTTTTTTCTGCTCATGTGTATCTTCATCGTATTCGTAATATACAAAATCGACAGGATATCTGGATTGTAAATATCCGTCCACTCCTCCATTGCTATTTTCTTTTGCAATAACTGCATAGTAATTGTAATCTTCATAAGGTGTTACAGAGAACTTGCCGCAAAGTTCGGCAATGTCATTATCGGTAAATCCGGCATCACCATCGAATGCAATCAATGGAAGTTTATCGTCGGAATTGTAGTTGAAACTATAGTAATTGTCCGGTGTGATTCTTGCCACATTGTCAGCATTGAGAGCACCGGTGATAACTATTGGCGCAGGTTCGACAGCAGTAACATACACATCGTTATCGTCTGTTACTTGCGAATTGCCGCTCATAGTTATAACACCTGCAGCATAAATGCCGCTACCGTTTCCAGCCGTGTTGCCGCTGATGATGCCGCCGGTCATGTTCAACTGCCCATCACTACGAACATAAACACCGCCACCATTCTGCTGAGCCTTGTTTCCTGACACCACAGCGCCAGGGCCAAGTGTAACATTACCTTTCAAGATATTGATGCCGCCAGCATTTTCGGAATTTTCACCTTCAGTAATCTTCAGGCTGTCGATGGTTACTGGCACACCGAGTGTGACGTTGATGGATAACGCAGTGCCTTTCACTTCGGCTATATTTCCATCATTTATTTCCTTTCCTTTTCCGCAGATTGAGTCATGGCAAACACCATTTTCATCCACGCCATAGAATCCGGTCAGTCTGATAGATGTAGCCGGGATTGGCAGTACTGTGATAGGCTCGATGCCTGACATCCGTTCGCTGATGACATTAGGATAAACATTCGAGTATTCCACCTTGCCCTTCACTTTTATTGTCCACGCGACGGGGTTATTGACATTGTATATCATTGCCACAGCCTTCGCGATTGAATTGAGCGGGTCGTTTTCAGTGAAACCCGTGCTCATGTCGCTGCTCATGCCATCAGCACTAATCGGCTGGTCGTTAAACACATAGAGTACCGGATCGGTAAAGAGTGGGGTTACTTCGCCCTGCATCTCATAAAACATATTAAAAGTGAACTCCTTGTCAAGCGATACAGTGTAAGCCATTTCCGAAGCGCCAGGAGTGATTCGCCATCCGCCAAAAATCTTGCCTTTTTCGGGGCTGGCTGTAAGTTTGACTGACGAGCCGAAACAGATGTCGCCATCAGTTTCAACCATACCGCCCACGAACTCGCCTTGCGGCACCTTGACGGGCAGACCGGTTTTTGCATCGATTTGTACAGAGATTTTCACAAATCCGCCATCGGGATCATTCGGGTCCATATATCCAAAGGCAATGGTCTGGCTCATCGGCTCAAGGGCGCGGATGATGTAACTTGACTCATCGGGCATGAAAACCACAGCCGCTGCGTTTTTGGCCAAAGTGGTTGGCTCGCCGCTGCTGTTGAACATGATGTAGTAAACCGGCATTTCATAGCTTTCACTTCCGTACGTCATCATAATCATTTCCTCGTCGACAGGCGCATACTGTCCATCGCCGTAGATGGCTACCAGTTTTTTGTAGTCGGAGTACTCACGCAAGAATGTGCCAAATTCGTTTTCAGGCGTTACAAATATCCATGCGGAATCAGCCACAGAGAGTGTGTAGGTGTCTATCGCATCGGCTCCGACCACCGGAATGGCTTCTCCCTCCATGGCAATGCTGGTGTTGACCACCACTTGCACCTGACCGGTGGTGGCGGTGTTCACGGCAATCATGCTCTGCACTGTGCCCAGCGACTCATTGCGCTCAACGACGGTGAACGCAGTGGTTTTGATGTCGACTTTCTCCGAAGTGACTGCCAGGTACTGGTCACGGTCGGCCTTGGTGGCTTCACGGCCAGTTACCAGGAATCCGCTGCGGCGCATCTTGCCATTAGAATCATCTTCGTCAACATATACGGTTGTCTGGCTGCCATCGATTCTGAACATATCTTCTTGATAACCGTCTTTTGTAGCTTCACGGCCTGTTACCAGGAATCCGCTGCGGCGCATCTTGTCGTCGCCATTGCTATCGGCATCGACATACACGGTTGTTCCGGTGCCATCAACTGACAGATAATCGGCCGACGAGCCGTCTTTGGTGGCTTCGCGACCTGTTACCAGAAATCCGCTGCGGCGCATCTTGCCGCTCTGGTCTGAGTCATCAGTATAAACGGTTGTTCCATCGGATGTTACAGAGAAATACTCTTTGGCTGGCTCACCTTTGGTGGCTTCGCGGCCTGTCACTAAGAATCCGCTGCGGCGCATCTTGCCATCATCTTGCTCGTCGACGTAAACCACAATGCCGTCGTTGGTTACGGCAAACACTGGGCGTCCGTTGCGGTCGTTGACCTGGAAGAGTGGCTCACCGTCTTTGGCCGCGCTGCTAACTGTGGCTGCGCCACCACCCTGAGCGGCATACATGGCATATGGTGCGGGGTTGATTTTGGTCTGGCCGAGCTCGAAAAACTCTTTTGCACCGGCCGGCTTAACTTCAACTTTCATGGTCACATCGAGTGTGTTCCAGGGCACATCGGCCATTGAGCCTTTATCGGCCTTGCCTTTGCCCACCATCACGCTGATGTTGCCATACTTGTTGGGCTCAGCGGTCTGAGTCTCAACATAATAGTCTTTCCCGCCGTTCATCAGGGTGAACCGGAGTCCCACTTCGCCACTGGTGACAAGGTTTCCGTCGCTGTCGCGGATAACCGCCTGATAGGCGAAACTTTGTTGTGCCATGGTTTGCACTGCGGCTGTAATGGTGAGTGCCACAACCGCCAAAATGCGTACGAATATTTTTTTCATACTCCTGTGTATTAATCGATTAAATATTATTTTCATTTTTTCGGGCTTCACTCCGCAACGCATGGTTGCTGCTTCTGCTCCAACCTTCAAAAGTAAGCAAAATCAATTCTTGCAGCACATCGGCTGCTGTTTTTTTCGATGTAATAGCGCAGTTGTAATGATGTCGGCGGTCAATGGTTTGCCGCAAAAAAACGGCAGACATTACTGCCTGCCGTTTTTATTTGTTTGATGCCAAAGCTATTTGTGCGCGTGACTCACAGCACGCACTTGCAAACCTTGGTAGCGCTTGTTTTCGCGCACTTGCTTGTTGCGCTGGTTGCCAAACTCAAGGCTATAGGCATTGGTTGGGTCGCTTGACACATCGCTTGCCCAATAAAGGCCTTTAATATCGCTGTCGCGAAGCGTTGTTCCTTCGAACGAGCCAGAGAATGGCAGATATAGACATGGTACACCATTCAATTCATCTATTACTTCAGAATCGACGTTCGGTATATAATAGCTTCTGCCCTTGTTTTCATCTTCTTCTGCTTTGTAAACACGCACATACGGTTCGCCTATAACCCAAACCCAGAAGCACTCGTCAATCAGCTCCTGCCAGTCGGCACTGCTTGGCATGCACCATGAGCTTCCATTGCCGTTGTTGCCCCACCACCATGCAGCATCATTGATTAAGCCAACATCGTTAGGATTATTAACACTGCTTATCAATTCTTTTACATTATAGCCGTTTTGCGAGTAAGACCCTTTCTCAGCAAGTTCGCCCCAGGCAAGGTAATCACCCCAGTCGTAAGGCGAAGGTGCGCCCACATTGTTGGCAGCCCAAAGGGTGCCACTAGGCAAGTCAAGGTTGACATAATAGTGATCGGAACCGTCGTTATAAACATAATCACCAAAGTGGCTTGCAATGACATCGTAATTTGTTACCCCGCTATTTTTCAGCCAGCGGTGCAGCGATTGTTCGCCCACATTACTATCAAACGAAATGCATTTGAGAACGATCATTGTTTTATCATCAATTACATTCGTTCTGTCGATTTGCAAAACTAAACCTTGATATGTATAGAATGTGTAGAGACGTATACTATCCGTTATGTGTGTGAATGTGTATTTTTTTACACCATCAATGGTCTTATTATCACTGATAGTGTAATTATTAACTATACCTGCGTCAGCAACCTCGTTCATATTAAAATCTAATAGTTGCATGCCTGCTACACCGGATCCACCATTGAAAAATATGCCCTCGATCGGCATTGCAACACCTGCTACTGAAAACATCGGGAAACTATAACCCGTATTTAAAGGTGTCCAACCGCCGTTATTCCATGTACAAAGAAAATTCATTCCTCCAATGGCATTCGACTCTGATTTACTATTGAAATTGGAAACATACTGGTACTTGCCGCGACCAATGTTATTCTCGTTGTCTTTATTCAAGTAATCGGAAACACAATAAAAATTATTCCAACCCCTGTCGCTAAAGCAATAATCAATGGTGTCGGTTGATAAATTTCCATTCCCATTATGGTGGGTGAACAGATACTGCACCTTCCCGCTTTCAATTCCATACTCGTAAATCATCCTGTCGACAGTCAGGTTTACTGTGAAGAGAACGGTGTGGAAATTCCAACTGTCATCATAATATCCTAAAGCAAATTGTAAGGTGGTCTTGAAGGCTGTGTCTTCATTATGCACAGCAAACCAAATCGTTGAATATTCTTCATAAACTTTTTCGATAGAGAGCATTGCCGATCCTTCGTCGGTCCGTCGAAAATCTTCGTCGAAATAGAGAGACCTTGGTGCCGCCCACCAATCTTCGCCATCAGCCCCAACCAACAATCCGTCATCAAAAACATACATTAGGCTGTCATAATATCCACTGTATTCATCCTTGTCTTTAACGCCAGCCCGTGCCAGCAAAGTGTCGAACATTATAGAGTAGTTTGTGCCGCACAGCATCTGCAAATCGAAGGTGTATTCATGCTCGAAATTGCCATAAGCTGCTTCCAGCATGTCACCTTCAAGTGCAATATCAGATTTCATTGCAACCTGCTGGTTGCTGACAACCAGAACCGAAACGGGTGCAGTAGCGGTGGCACTGCCCTGCGGCGCATAGTTGGCAACGGAGAAGGCCTTGGTTTGGAAATCGGTGCGCTCGCTGTTGATTGAGAGAATTTGTCCATTATCGGCTTTGGTGGCATCGCGGCCTGTTACAAGGAAACCGCTGCGGCGCAGTTTGCCGCCATCTTGCTCGTCAACATAAACAATTGTCTGGCTGCCATCGACAGCAAACATTTCTTGTCCACCGGCTTTGGTGGCATCACGGCCAGTTACAAGGAATCCGCTGCGGCGGAGCTTGCTGTCGTCCCGGTCGTCAACATAGACGGTTGTTCCGTTGCCGTCAACCGAAAGATAATCGGCCGAACCGGCTTTGGTGGCATCGCGGCCAGTTACCAGGAATCCGCTGCGGCGCAGTTTGCCAGAAGCATCCGGATCAACAAAAATCTGTGTTCCATCGGTGGTTACGGCAAAATATTCTTTTGCGGGCTCGCCTTTGGTGGCTTCGCGGCCTGTTACCAGGAATCCGCTGCGTTTCATCTTGCCATTATCTTGGTCGTCAACGTAAACCACAATGCCGTCGTTGGTTACGGCAAACACAGGACGGCCATCACGGTCGTCAACTTCGAAAAGCGTCTCAGCGTCTTTGGCTGCACTGCCCACTCCCACTGCCTTGTCAACTGATGCTGCGTACATGGCGTATGGCACAGGGTTCAGCTTGGTCTCGCCGAGCGATATGTAATCGGTGCCACCGTTCACATCAACTTCAACTTTCAGTGTTACGTCGAGAGTGCTCCAAGGAACATCGGCCATTGAGCCGCTTACTTTGTTCTTGTCATCGCCAATAATCACGCTCACGTTGCCATACTGGTTGGGCGTGGCGGTTTGTGCCTCAACATAGTAGGCCTTCCCTGCGTTAGTCAGGCTGAAACGGAGTCCAACCGTTCCTTGTGTGATAAGATTACCTTCGCTGTCGCGGATAACTGCCTGATAGGCGAACTTCTCTTGTGCAATTAACTGCACTACGGCAACCATTATAAACAATGCTGTTGCCAGTGTTGTTGCAAATAATTTTTTCATATTACTGTTTGTTAATTAATTACGATTCAGCACAAATATGCTGAACATAAAATGACACAACGCGCAATATTAATCATAGTTTTTCTGAATCTGTATTGTTGGTAATGTTTTTCGAATGAAAAAATCCCCCAAAAAATGAATAAGCCCCGAAAGTTATTTGTCCAACTTTCGGGGCTTATTATTATGTCACCTCAGCACCGATTGCCTTAACAACCGTGCCGGCGATTTCTTAATTTTTCCTTTCTATTTTGATAATGAACAAATATTGTCCTACTACAACCTGGCCTTCTTTTACCCGGGCATCATTTATAAATGCGTTAAATGCTTCTTGGGAAGAAGAATATGTATTAGAATCATATATATTAAACAAGTCGTCATTTTCACGATCAATCTTATTAATGCGATCAGAGTAAATTTCCGCCTTACTGATTTTTCCCACAAATTCACATCCTTCTGCAAGACTGAAAGTTGCTTCGAGACCATTTGACACCTGCAAACACGGAGTTCCTGCATAGTTGTTTTTAAATTCAAGAGTGGCCGCTGTTCCCGGTTTTACATCAAAAATAACATTGCTTTTCGCTCCTATAACATAGTCACGACCTCCTCCTCGATCATCATCACCTCCATCAAGTTTGAATCCGCTATGATTACGTCCATACAATATGTTATTGCCATCTAGTGTTATTTTGAAATCAGCTTCGTTATCATCTATTTTATTATATAAAATAAGCGCACTACTCCAATCCCAACTTTCATAATGCTGGATATTAATATTAGATAATGTAATATCGTATGGAACATTACTTCCATCAGCCAATATGTCAATCTGACCTGTATATTTTTCAGAACCGCAAATGATGTATGGTTTTGACGCATCGGTAATAGTAATACTGCCAATTATATTATCTGCATCATAAACATATTTGTCTGTCAAATAACCACGATGTATAAACCATTGTTTATCACCATCTTTGGTTACATTGAATTTTCCGCCTTGCGAATCGGCAAAATCGCCATCGAGCACTTTAACTTCTTCTGAATAGCTTGCCGGTGTAATTGTTGCCACAGGAGCTTCGTGTGTAAGGCTGCCTGTGACTGTGATTGTTTTGCCAGCAGCCAGGAAAACATCGTTATCAGCGGCAATATAGGCCGAATCGCTAATATTGAACGTACCACCAACATGAATGGCATCGCCTTCGGATGTACCACTTAGAACCTTGTTACCACTTATTGTGCCTCCCGACATGTTGAGTGTAGCACCAGAGCAAAGCATAATTCCACTTGCATTTGTTTTGCCTTCCGCACTCGCGGTGTTGTCTTTTATAACTCCACCACTCATGTTCATTACAGTATTACTGCTAAGATAGATTGCACCTGAAGCACCAGCATAACATCCGACACTACCATTCGATATTTCGCCGCCGCTCATTTCGATTAAAGTTTTTTCTCCCGAAAAGATATTAGCGCCAATGTGCGACACTGTATTATTAGTGATTTTTCCACCTCTCATTTTGAAGATTGCGTTTTCCAAACGCAAAGCACCACGTTGGTCAACCTGTGTACCGTTGTTGTTTGATATTTCGCCTCCGTTCATTATGAGTTCACCACAGTTAACATACACGCCCATGCCACCATTCCATCCATAAACTTGATTATCAATAATTACATTACTACTAATTACTGAGCCTTCGTTCATTGTAAGTTTACCTCTAATGGTGTCATTTTCCAAGATTGTTCCGTCGACATACACGCCGCCACCATAATTGGATGCCCTGTTTCCGGTTACTTTTACTGCGGCATTCAACGTAACATTGCTACCCGGCGCGCAATAGATACCTCCGCCCTTATCAGCAGCCCATCCGTCTTTAATCGTTATATCACTGATTATAACCGGAACAGTTGTGTTGATTGTAAGCGTAGTACTTGCATTACCTCCAGAAATTTTTACGTCTTTACTTCCGTTTATAGTTATTTCATTAGCAGTGAAATCTCCTTCTATTGTTTGTGCTTCATCTAGTGAACTTAAGACATTTATAACATAATTATATTTTGTATTTATATCACTGATTGTTCCAACAACTTTAGAGAAACTTTTATATGGGGAACCTTGTGAACCATTACCCGTTTCATCGGAACCATCTGACGATACATAGAACTCTTTCGAGAATTTTGCTGTCAGATTCTGGTGGCCACCAATGCCGACTGTTCTTGCAGGATCGGTTAAGCCGTCGCTCCAGCCGGAGAATACAAAACCTTCGTCGGGTATTGCCAACAGTTGAATGACATCGCCATAATCCTTTTTAAATGTATTGCCGGCGCCTGTGTATTCAGTGTTGTTGTTTATGATTTTTCCGCCAAGCGATGTTGCAAGTGTAACGGTGAACCCGTGTTTCAAGTCATAGAACATTGCTTCCACTTCGGCAAGCGTTTGTTTGCGTGGCTCACCTCTATACTCGAATATATCTTTCTCTGTTAAGAAAGTATTATCTTCAAATCTATCGTTTTCCATTTCCACAATGCCTTCGGGTGTTGCTTCGCTGTCAACAAGTGTATAGCCACTGCCGAACCAGTCGAGTCCTGTAATATTTTTTAAATCTACTCCACGTCCCTCAATGCTTACCGATGGTGCTATCAAACTTTTGAAGACGGCCAAATTGCCGTCGTTCTTGAAGAAGTCCATAGTGCTACCTACCACAACATTATCTTTCATCGCCGCCATCACATTACCATCGTTCGTGAATATAGTCATGCCATAGTCATAACCGACATCATATCCATCTACAATTTGCTGGATACCAAACAGATTAATATCATTTTCATACTTTTCGCTGATAAAGATTTCACCCCAATTTTCCTTCCATCTATTTTCATTTTCGAAAGCGCTCTGATAATTATAAATAGGCTGAGCATCCTCTGTTTCAGATATTTTTAAATAAATAGTGTCGCCATAGATTGTGCCGTCAACAATCCAATAGTTGCGATACTCGCAGGTATCATTCCCCATATATTTTAGATACAGATACTCATTGTTTTCCTCGTTGCGGAAGTAGGTGTAGTCAACATTGGTGTTAATACTACCACTTGCCCACTCAATTCGCATTTGGCCTGTGGCATAAACGCGGTTGAACTTGAACAGTTTGGCTTCGGAGTTGAGATAGTTGCTGTAACCTTCAGCAAGAAGGTCTCGGGCAACCACTCTGAAGCATTTGCTTATTTTGGACAAGTCGTTTGGCTGAACATTCGTACCAAGTTTCACAAGCGGTTTTTCGATGTTTTCAATATAATCGAAACTTGCGACACACTGTGTTTCTTCAGGCTCACCATGATAACGTTCATATATAGGATAATTGCCAACGGCGGTAACTACTGCGCCACCTGCAAGTCCTATTTTGCCTATATCGGAACCCTGGTAGTTGGGGTTAAGGTTGAATACTGCTTTATCACCGGCAAGATAAATGTCGGCACCGGCAAGGTTCGCTGCTTCATCGACAAACTTGTTATCCGAAATCTGGCCTCCGCTTACATTCAACGTTGCGCCGTTAGCCACATAAATGCCGCCACCCAGTTCGGCTGTGTTTCCCGAAATCTTCATGTCGTTTGTATTGCCCTTGACAGTAAATGTTGCGCCACTGGCCACATAAACACCTCCACCTTGTTCGGCTGTGAAATTCGAAACTGCTGTATTAATCAGAGTTAAATTGCCGGCACTCACATACGCACCATGCATTTTGCCTGGTAAATCACCATTTCCGTCTATTACACACCCCTCGAGTGTCAGACTTGCATCTTTAATCTTAACCTGCACAACATCTCCACCATAGGAGTTATGCGGCTGCAAATCCATATTTCTGACATATACCGGCACTGTGGTGCTGTCTTTTATCTGATATATATGGCTATCATCGATATCTATGCTTATATATTTGGCTTTGCCATTGCAATCGGCTTTTATAGCTATACTGTCACGTATGTTTTGAGCTATTATACGGTAACCGACCCTCGGATCTTCGTTTCTTGCAACTGAATCCAAAGCTGCGGCAATGGTTATGTAAGGATTTTCCTCAGAGCCAATTGGTGCGGTTGGTTCAGCCGACGAAGTAAATGTACCGTCAACCCACAGTTTCTCCGATTCGTCTTTAAACACCGCCACAACTCTCGTATTACGCGACATAACCGGCAATGTGACCGGATTGCTGTAATAACGGCGCCCACTCACGAACCAATAGTTGAAGAGCTTGTCAGTGGGTATGTCGGTAGCCTCCATTGTAACTTTCTGGCCAAAGACAACTTCGAATCCAGCATCGCTATAACCATATTCATTTTTAATAACATCCTGCTCAAATGTGCGGTCGGGCATGGTGATTTTTGCGGTATATGGTATTTCACCGTCAAGGTAAACCCAGCACCCAGCGTATGGCTCTGTGCTATTGAGCGTTACATTGAATCGGGCATACTCGTCGGCGGTTCCGCTGAAGGCCGATGTCGGATAATAGTCGGTCATTGCAAAGCTAACAGTAAAATCATCCAACGCTGCAAGCGGCCAAACATTAATATAGCCATATTCATAAAATACAACCACAACAGCATCTTCGGCAATGGCCGTCTCCTCTCCGTCACGGTTGAACATCAACATCGAATACTCCGATGACAGCGGCACAACCAAATCGTCATAGAATGCACCAAGCCAATTGTAACCTGATCCATTGTCGAAATAGAAATAGCCCGACGAATTGATTTCGTCGTAATCATCAAGTTCGTCATCAGTTTCGGTATCGGAGAGCCAAACCTTGTATTCTTCCACTTCTTCTATCTCCTCAACATCGAGAGCCGGGCGCACGCCTCCTCCCATGGCCATGTCGCTGTTCATTGTGATGTTCTCTTCAGAGATTTGGAAGGCCGAAACAGGCGCATCAGTTTCTACGACTCCGGAATTGGCAATCGAAAGTGTCGATGTTGTCAGGTTGGTACGGCTGCCCGTGATATCAACAATGCTCTTGTCGCCTTTTGCCGCTTCGCGGCCAGTTACAAGGAAGCCACTACGACGCATCTTGCCACCATTATTGTCATCAACGTATACGGTTGTTGTGCTGCCGTCGATTTTGAAAATATCAAATCCTTCGTCTTTGCTGGCTTCGCGGCCGGTTACCAGGAATCCGCTGCGTTTCATCTTGTCGTCCTGCACGTCAACATAGACGGTTGT
>JAFYYJ010000079.1 GCA_017557605.1 Salinivirgaceae bacterium | reverse complement strand
CGCGAGATGCTGAAGGGCATCATTGAGTTTGGAAACATCGAGGTATCTGAAATAATGTGCCCGCGCGTCGATATGGTGGCCATTGAGTCGAAAGAGCCGTTCGAGCAGGTGCTGAAGAAAATCACCGAATCGGGCTACTCGAGAATTCCGGTTTACACCGACACTTTTGACCAAATATCTGGTATTCTGTATATTAAGGATTTGCTTCCGTATGTGAACAACAAGAACGGCTTCAAGTGGATGACTCTCATCCGTCCGCCGCATTTTGTGCCTGAAAACAAGAAAATCAACGAGTTGCTCGAAGAGCTGCAGATGCAGAAGAACCATATGGCCATTGTGGTTGATGAGTACGGCGGCACTTCTGGTTTGGTGACGATGGAAGACATTATCGAAATGATAGTGGGTGACATTTCTGACGAGTTCGATGAGGAAGAGTCCGATTTCACACGCATCGATGAGAATACCTATATTTTCAAAGGCAAGACACTGCTATCGGATTTTTGCGACGAGTTGAGCATCGATTCAGAGACATTTGCCGAAGCGCAAGGCGAGTCGGAGTCGCTGGCGGGATTGATTCTGGAGATGAAAGGCGAATTGCCGCGCAAGAACGAGTGTTTTGAATGCTGCGGCTTCGAATTCACTGTCCTTGAAGTAGATAGGCGGCGAATCACTTCGGTGAAGGTGCACCGCAAAATTGCCGCCGAACCCGCACCTGCCGACCAATGATTTGGCTACCTTTGCACCCAAATTGCTGACTATGACAAAAATCGTTTCACTGTTTGCGCTTGTCGCGATGCTGGTGTCCTGCGGCAACGACTATGTGCCGAAACCGCGCGGTTATTACCGAGTGGATATGCCTGAAAAAAGTTATCAATCAATCGATTGCAAGGTGCCGTATCGGTTTGAGTATCCAACTTACGCAACCTTCGATTTGCGCAACTCGAAAAACGCTGACGAGCGTTATTGGGCCGATGTCAACTTCAAGTCGCTTAACGCGAAAATCCACTTGAGTTACAAGACCATCGACCATAATCTCGATGGTTATATTACTGATGCACACAACTTTGTGTATAAGCACACGATAAAGGCCGATGCCATAAGCGAGACCCCCTACGAAGACCCCGACAAGCACGTTTACGGCCTGCTCTACGAAATCAGCGGCGACGCGGCGTCGAATGTGCAGTTCTATGTGACTGACAGTGTGCGTCATTTTGTGCGCGGCGCGCTCTATTTCAACGTGGTGCCAAACAAGGACTCGCTTGCGCCGATGCTCGATTTTATCAATGCCGATGTCAAGCACCTGATTGAGACTTTTAGTTGGAAATAACTATGCCACTGCTATTTACACAGACTTTAGATGGGGCTGTTCTGGGCGTTTGGAGCAAACAGGAAACCGCCGAACAGTTGTTGCCGATGATTGATTTGTGCGATTCGGATAAGGCTGTGTATGAGCAAATTGGCAATGACCGTCGCCGCACCGAATGGCTTGCTTCGCGCGTTTTGTTGACAGTTTTGCTCAACCGCAACGCCATAATCGGCCACGATGCCGATGGTAAGCCGTATTTGGTTGATGGTGATGACTTTATATCCATTTCGCATTCAAAGAATATGGTTGCGGTGATGTTGGCAAAAAGCAATCTTGGTATCGACATTGAGCAGATTAGTCCGCGGACAACAAAAGTTCGGCATAAATTTCTGACCGGCAACGAGTTGGATTGGTGCAAAACTGACATTGAGCACACTCTTGTTTGGACGGTAAAGGAGTCGGCATACAAACTGATTGGTAGCGGATTGGAACATACTGAAGTCGAGATTGAGCTGAATCCGGGCTTTGTCCAAACGGCTGATTACGATGTTGTTATACGGAAAAATGCGGCCGTTAGGAAAAAGTGCCACTCGCAACTCATCGACGATAATATTTTGTCGTATATTATCGGTTAGAAAATCGGAATATGTTACTCGCTGATATTCAGGAAAATATTACCAATGGTCGCAAGATGTTCGCCTTGCTCGTCGACCCCGACAAGCAGAGTGAGGCCGATTTGCTGCGCCTGACCGAAAAAATCAACTCGCCCGACGGACCCGATATTGTTTTGGTTGGAGGAAGTCTGTTGTTCAGCAATATTGACGCCACTGTGGCCACCTTGAAACGCAACACTCAAAAGCCTGTGGTTTTGTTCCCAGGTAGCGCTATGCAGGTAACCAACAAGGCTGACGGCATTCTGCTGCTATCGCTTATTTCGGGCCGCAACCCCGATTTTCTCATCGGCCAGCACGTGTTGGCGGCGCCGGCTCTTGCCCAATCGGGCATTGAGATTCTGCCTACGGGCTATATGCTGATTGGCGAAGAAAATTACACATCGGTGCGCTACATAAGCAACACAATGCCAATACCTTACAATAAGACCGACATTGCGGTTGCTACCGCTTTGGCCGGACAGATGTTGGGACTGAAAGCCCTTTATCTTGAGGGCGGTAGCGGTGCAGCAAAACCCGTCAGTGCCGAAATGATTGCATCTGTGCGCCGTGCCGTCGGTCTGCCGCTTATTGTTGGTGGAGGTCTGCGTTCGGCTGCCGATGTTGAGAAAGCTCTGCAAGCCGGTGCCGACATTGTGGTTGTCGGTACTTCAATCGAGAGCAACTATGCTTTGGTTGAGGAAATCGCTCGCACGGTGGCAGGTTTCGGCAAGTAATTTGTAAAGTATAATAATTCAATTTATTTCTATGAGAACAATTTCGCTTTTTGTTGCGTCGGTAGGAATGCTGCTGATGACGCAATCGTGTTCAAATTCCAAAGCCCCAGCTGCGAGCAACGGACAAATGCCGCGTGGTGAGGCTCAAGCCGAAATCACCGCTGCCGCCGACGCTCTAATCGCCTACACCGATACTGTGGAAGGTGTAACGCTGCAAAGTGTGATGATTGCCCAACACGGCAAGGTTGTGTACGAAAAATGGGTGAATGGCGGCTATGCCGATACGGCTCACGTGATGCACTCTGTCAGCAAATCGTTTTGCGCAACGGCTGTCGGAATGCTCGTCGATGACGGCAAGTTGAAGGTTACCGACAAAGTTATCGATTTCTTTCCCGACAAATTGCCTGCCGAAATGTCTGATAATTTGAAAGCGATGACCATCCGCGACCTACTTACAATGAACTGCGGCCACGAGACCGAGCCTAAAGGTGACGCCAACTGCGATTGGGTTGAGGCGTTCCTCGCGCATCCTGTCACCAAACAACCAGGCACTTGGTATTGCTACAATTCAATCGGCACCTATATGCTGTCGGCCATTGTTCAAAAAGTGTCGGGACAGAAGGTTGTCGATTTTCTCACTCCTCGCCTTTTCGAGCCGCTTCACATCGACAAACCACGTTGGGACGAGAGCCCTCAAGGCATCAACTGCGGTGGTTGGGGACTTTACATTAAGACGGAAGATATGCTTAAGTTCGGTCAGCTCTTTTTGCAGCAAGGCCAATGGGAAGGCAAGCAACTGTTGAGCCGCGAATGGGTGGCTGAAGCATCGGCTTGCCAGGTGCCGTCTGTTCCGGCAGGAACACGCCCCGACGAAGTTGAAGCCAAAGGTCTGAATACCGACAACTGCGCGTGGCTGCTTGGCTACGGCTACCAAATGTGGCGCTGCCCCGACAACGCCTATCGTGCCGACGGTGCCCGCGGGCAATACATTATTGTTATGCCCGACCAGGATGCCGTGATTGCAGTAACCGCTGACTCGCCAGACTTGCAAGCTGAATTAAGTAGTATTTACAAGTATTTGTTCCCTGCGCTGAAGAAATAAGTGTTCAACAGCTAAAAATAAAAGAGCCGTGAGATTTTTCTTACGGCTCTTTTTATGTATTAATCGTGCGCCTAAAACAGCGTCCTAACTTCCTCTTTCAAATAATTGATAGCCTTTGTTGTGGGGTCAAGGTCACGGTCGAGAAGTTTTTCGAGAATCAACTTGCAGAGTTGCAATGAGTTGCCATCTGGTTTGGTTTGCAGAGCCGTTTGGTTGATAAACTTGATGCAGTCCTCTTTGGCCATTCGAACCATTTCCCACGCCTTGTCGCTGATATAGAGCTGGTGTGCCATATTGTGCTCAAACTCGGAGCGTATCGACTTCAGCATAAGTGATTGCATCTCCTGGTTGGTGGCATTTTGACGTTGTGTGCGCATCACAAGCGATTGCGGCGAAATGCGTTCCAGCAGCAGCACCATCCGCTCGTAAGCTTGCAAGCGGATAGGAGTGATGTATTTCTGGTTGTTGAGTGCGTTTTCGGCTTGTAGACGACGGCGCTCGTTGTTAAGCAATTTGCTCAGAGTGAGGTAGGTCGTCAGAAAGACGATGAGCGCCGGCAGTGTGTATTTCAAAATTTCGGCAAACATAGCTGTAAATGTTAAGTTTTCGCAAATGTAGCCAATTATTGCAGATTAGTTGCGGCAATCAGACAAGTCCCCAAAATTTTCGCAGGAACCACTCCGCGGCCAGCAGCAGTATGGCTAAAAGAGCTATTAGCAGGAAATCGATAGGATGCGAGATGACTTCCGATGTGCTTGTCACAGTCTCTATCTGCCGGTTGTTAAGGATGTCGGTGCCGATTTCTGAAAAATCATTGGCAGTATACATCTTGCCATTATGTTCACTTGCTAGCAGATACATAAGATTGTGGTTGGCAAGCAGATTGTTGCTCTCGGGCGACTCGTCGGTGACAACGAACTGCCCGCGCTTGGTTAGTTGCTCGTCGCCAATAGTGGCCGTGGCGGTGTAGCTGTAAAGTCCTGGCTCTTTGTGTCCCAGATTCAGAGTGTAACCTGTTTCGGCGGCTTGGAAGGCCGATTTGTAGGCGTTGCGGTTTCTGTCGGTTATCAGCATTTCGACTTCGGCGTTGTTAACCGGCTCGTACATCTTGTTGTAAACTACGGCGTCGGCAGTTATGCTGCGGTGCATCGGGAAGGTGTTGCCGATGTTCAGCACAAAACGCTCACGTTTCTCGCTGTTGCATAGATACTGCACTGTTTTGCTAATAATCTCGTTACTAACGCTTTGTGAGCCATTTGTGGCATAATCGTGAAGTCGCCACCGCCAGATGCCTTCACCGGCTATCACACCTATTTTCTGACTGCCGATTTGCGTGAAAAAGAGCAGCGGGCGTTTGGTGTGCACTGAGCCAATTTGTTGATAGAATAGGACTTGACTTGCTGTAATCTCGCCATATTCCCCATAAGGGGCAGTGAGCGGCGGGAAGTCAGAAGTCAGCTGGCCGTCGAAGCTGAGGCTGAAAACTTGAAAATCAGAGTTTTGTGCGGGCTGGACCTCCTCAAAGTCGTTGCGAGTCTGTTTAATGTTGATACCTAACTCAAGTTGTTGTAAGTCTGTTATTTTTGTTTGCTGGCCGATGATAATCAGCATCGGCGTGCCGGCTTTTTTCGCTTTTTCGACAATGCCGCCAATCTTGCCAGTCACTGACGGAAGCTGGTGCAGAATGATTAGCGAATATTTGCCAATGTCACCTTTAAAATCTTTTATATTGTTGATTGTCAGTTTGTAGCGCTGGTCTTTTTGCAATATTTGGCTTATGGCGGCCACATCGGGGTGCCAACTGTTTTGTAGCAGCAGAATCTCCTGAATGTCGTCGCGGACATCGACAACCGTGCCGGCTGTGTTATTACGCGGGTTGATGTCGTTTTCAGGAATATCGATGCTGAAGGTGTAATGGTGCAGACCGCTACTGTCCTCGCGTACGTAGAAAGTCTTTTTCAGATAGATTTCGCGCTCTCTGACTTCAATTTGCGTCGAATCGGTTTTCCGCCCGTTGCAGCTTAGCGTCAGAGTGTAGCGGCCTGCCGGCACATCTTCGCCTTTTATGTTCGCAACTATCGGGAAATGAACATTTTTGTGAGCTGTCCGGTTTGTTGTTATCCGGTCAATCGAAAGGTCGGGGTGGGGCAGAGTGTCGCCGAGTGCGATAGTGTAAACGGGCTTGCCAAAAGTTGCGGATTTTTGCAGAGGTTCGCTTCCGTAGTTGATAATTCCGTCCGATGCAATTATCAGTGCACCAACGTTTTGGCCGAACATTTTATCTTCAATATAATCGAAAACCGATGCCATGTTGCTGGCCTGTCCCTCAAAATCGAGAGCGGAATTATCGGCGGTTTCTTCGGCAAAATTTATCCGGCAGATGTCGAACTTCGATTTAATCTTATTGCATAAATCGTTGATTTGCTGCGGGAAATCGTGTTTTATCCATGCGGAGTCGGCATTCATGGCCATTGAAGCCGAATTGTCGCAAGCCACCACCACAATAGGGCGCTGCCGGTGAGTTATGGTCGAATTGAAGCTGATGTTGGCGAGTGTGAGTACAATTGCTGCAACCGACAGAAAACGCATCAGTATAAGCACCGCTCTCTGCCATTGCTTAAGCTGGCTTTTGACAGTGGGAGAGGAGTATAGCCACCAGGCAATTGCGGCGGCTGCGGGTATTCCAATCAACAACAGCAGCATCTCTGTCGGTTTTCAAAAAAACGAATTGGAAGAATCACACGGAATCCTTCCAATTCATTAGAAGTTGATTAATAAGTGATTAAGTCAGCATTCCGCCGCAAACGTTGATAACTTGGCCAGTTACGTATCCTGCCAGGTCGGAACCTAAGAATGCGGCCACGTTTGCAACATCTTCGGGGGTTCCGCCGCGCCGCATCGGTATTTGTTTCATCCATTCGTCACGGACATTATCGGGCAGGACCTCGGTCATTTCAGTGAGGATGAATCCTGGCGCAATGGCGTTGCAGCGTATGTTGCGTGCGCCCAGTTCCTGTGCCGCCGACTTGGTAAAGCCGATGATTCCGGCCTTCGAAGCTGCATAGTTGCACTGGTTGGCGTTTCCGCGGATGCCCACCACCGAGCTCATGTTGATGATTGAGCCTGAGGCTTGTTTCCACATCACGGGTTGAACGGCTTTGCTCATGCAAAACACTGATTTCAGGTTGACGCGCATAATGTCGTCCCATTGTTCCTCGGTCAGGCGTTTGAGGGCTGCGTCGCGGGTTATGCCGGCGTTGTTCACCAGAATGTCGATGCGGCCAAACTCGGCGGCAATCTCAGCCACATATTTCTGAGCCGCCTCAAAATCCGAAGCGTCGAAAGCGTAGAATTTGGCTTTCACGCCCATTTGGTTCAGTTCGGCTTCAAAAGCCATTACCTCGTCGCGCAGCGATGTGCAGGTGAGGGCCAGATTGGCGCCCTGTTCGGCAAACTTGCGGGCAATGCCTTTTCCAATCCCGCGTCCGGCACCGGTTATAAGTGCCACTTTTCCTTCAAGTAATTTCATATTGTACTGATTTAGTTTGTCTGATATTAACAAAATATGTGCCTGCGAAAGGCCGATAAAGGTAGAAATTTTTGATGGCGGTTTAATTTATTATTATAGTTTTGCACCGTTTTTAAGCGGAATGCTCAAATAAATAGATATGAAAAAACTCACACTTATATTATTATTGATGTCGGCTGTAGTGGCTGTTGACGCGCAGACGGAGGAGTACATCACATTTGGCGTTAATGGCGGTGCAGTGCATAACATAAACGGTTACAGAAAGTTGCCGAACTCGAACAATGTCAAGTTCAGCACCGGCATACCGGGTTATAATGTCGGGTTAGATTTCGGTATCCGCACATCGGAGCGCACCCGTTTCCGTTTTGAGGTCCGCCATTCGGAGTTCCATTATAAAGCCGATTGGGACAATTCTTATTTGGATGCTGAATATGCCGCTAAAGGCGACAGCTCGGTTTATAAGAACCACATTTACAAGACGAAAGTCAAAGTTTGGGATATGGCTCTGGCTTTGCGTTTTGACTATAGATTATACGATAGCGAGAAATGGAAGATTTTTGTGTCGCCGGGTTTCTTGTGGGAGTTTAACATAAGCAGCGAGAGTAAGAATTACATCTACAATGTTTATGACAAGCTGAGCTACAATTACGATAAATACAGCTGGAACCGTTACGACTATGTCGATTTTGAGTATCCTTACCAGATTCTCGGAAACTCAGTGCAGTTGTTGTGCAAATACAAGATTGCCAAACATATAGCCTTGGTGGTTATGCCTGAATATTACATTTATTATCGTCCGTTTGTTAAACGCAACCATGACGTTTATTCTCGCGTAACGCTGAATGGCGGTATTGAGTTCAATTTCTAAAAAGTTGATAATTAATAATATGAAGTCCGGCTTTTGGTCGGACTTTTTTTGTCGATTGTTCTGACTAACATGCTGAAAAACATTAAAATACTTGACAAGGACTCGCTCCGGCGGCTTGTTCGGCAACTGAAATCGCAACTTTCGGCCGAGTGCAAGCAGGCGTGCGCCAATAGTGTTTTTGCCGAGTTGGAACAAAAAAAGTATTTTGTTGATGCACAAAATATTATAGCATATTGGTCGCTAAACGATGAGTTGCCGACCGGGCAGTTTATCGAGAAATGGTATCAGCAGAAGAATGTGTATCTGCCTGTTGTGCAAGGCGACGAGCTTCTGTTTAGGCGCTACATCGGAGCTGATAAGATGCTGAAGGGGGCGTTTGGAATACCTGAGCCTTGCGGCGATGCGCTTGCCGATTTGTCAATTATTGATTTAGTGATAGTTCCGGGCGTAGCTTTCGATTTGCGAAACAACCGTATGGGCCGTGGCCGCGGATTTTACGACCGTTTTCTGCCGCAAACGCAAGCTGTTAAAGTTGGCGTGGCTTTCGAATGCCAGCAGTTTGCTGAAATTCCTGCCAATCAGAACGATATCCCTATGGATGAGGTTGTTGTTGGGTGATTTCTTTCCAAACTATCTCAACTTAATCCTAATTATTCTTTTTTCAATTCCTTCAAAATCTCCTCTGCCGAGATGCCGAGCAGCCTTGCCTGGTGAGCTATGTATGGCAAATCGTTGTTGAAGAATTCGTTACGGCGTTGGGCAAGAATTATGTCTTTTGCCTCGGGCGCCACAAAGAAACCAATGCCTCGCTGGTTGCTGATAATGCCATCGCGCATCATTTCGGAATAGGTGCGCATAATGGTGTTTTGGTTGACTCCGATTTTAGCCGCCAGCTCGCGTACCGAGTCGAGTTTGTCGCCCGCCTTCAACTCGCCCTGCAATATGCGGTCGCAAATGCGGTCGGCAATCTGTTGAAATATTCCTTTTTGCTCTTTAAATTCCATTTCAATAACCTTTCCGTTTGCGATAGAAAACCACAGTCGTAACAAAAAATGCGATTATGATTGTAAGCGGGATTGTTGTTGGAATTTTAGAATATGAATAGCCTTCTAAAACTCCCATAAAACCGGTAATTATAGCAACCCACACGGAAGCATAAAAAGATAGTTTCTCTTTTCCTTCTCCTGTATTAAAACCTCTCCAAAACCAAGAATTATCAGCGGCCAAACAGCAAATCAATCCACCATTCGTCAAAACCAGCAAAAAAAGGAATTTTGAAATTTCAAAACCATCGGCAAAATAACAGGTTAATTCATTTATACCCATAGCAACGGCAACGGCGTGAATGGTAAACGGAATAACTAATGTCCAATGACGGACAGCAACCTCGATAATAAGTTTTTCGAGCCACGATACAGGTATTGCAATTTCGCGCATTTTGTGACCTCTCACATAAACATTATCAATACTTGGTAAAGCCAAAGTAAGCATTACTGAAAAGTACAACAATCCACGTGCGAAATTGGCTTGACCGCAAACCGACAGCACCGAAGCCGGCAGAACGCAAGCCACAAACAAAATGCCGTAATACCAGCGGTTCATCGACAGAGTAAACCTCGCGTAGCGGCAAAAACGTTTTATGTTAAAGGTTTGATTCATAGTTATTTTATTCTTTTTCTGCGATAAAGGATAATGGCGGCCAAAAACGACACAGCGCTTATCAACAGCAATATGTAGGTTTTTGTTGGTGAATTGTGACTTGCAATAGTTATCAAATTGCAACCTTGAAAACTCATTACAATGGCAAGTATCAGATTGGTTGACACCATTTTTTGACCAGTCAAAGTGTTGCCAGTCTTTCCATAATCGAAACTTAAAGCGAAAAAGAATAAAGTTGCCCATAATAAAATCATAGCAATGCTTGCGAGAGAAAATCCATCGGCTGTTATCGAACTAATGCCATTGAAACCGAAGGCGTAAGCAATAGCGTGAATGCCGAACGGAACGGCCAGCACCCAAAAACGAGCTATTATCTCAACAATCAGTTTTTCAAGCCACGAAGCGGGGATTGTTATCTGCCGTGCCAATCCGCCAAACTTTGATAATTCGATATTTGGAATAACGCTCAAGCAGCACGTTGCCGCTGCAATAAGTCCGCCGACCAGGTATCGTGCCCCATCAGGCCCTAATCCGCAGAGCGACAGCACCGTGGCCGGAAGTGCGAAAAACACTAGTATCACACCGTAATACCATCGGTTTGCCGATAAGATATATCGCGTGTAGCGGCCAAAGCGTTTTATGTTAAAGGTTTGATTCATAATAAAATGTTTATCATTGTAGAGACGTCATATTATCGTGTCTTTATTGTGGGTTAACCATTTTTTACCTGTCGGCGTTTGTATGCCACGTATGCCGCAATCCATAGTACAATGCCAGCTATTGGCAAGATTATCATCAATATAATATTGTGGGAAAGGAGTGGTATAAAAAGAATTGGCATCGTCAATGCGGCAAAAAACGGCATCACATTGCTGTCGACTGATATCAAATTGCCAATTAGTGCGGGAATGGGCATTCCTACGAAAATGGCCAAAAACGTCCAAGGCAAATACATTTTGTCGGGGATGACGTATGAGCCGCCAAAAAGGATTATGCCTGCCAAAACCATAGTCAAACCGCTAATAGCGAGCGTAACAACCGCACCAAGCAGAGAAGAAATCGCAAAACTCAAGAATTTCTCGGCGGGCTGCGCTGGCAACAACGTTTCAATGTGTTTGTTCATTACCACGGTCAAACTTAAAAACATTGTCATACCGCCAATCATTCCGGTAGTAAATCCTATTGTGGCGTTGGGGTTGCCGGTTGAGGCCATCACAATTGCAGTGAAAATGGCCGCGCCCAAAGCAATAGCTGCGTAGCGTGTCATCATCGGGTCGAAAAGCCTGTATTTCAGGCACAATCCGAATCGTTTTATGTCGAATGTTTGAGTCATTTTACAAATGTTTAGAGGTTAGAGGTAAGTGTTTAGAAGGTTTAACATATTTCAGTACTAACACCCAATACCTAACACCAATATCTCACTTCAGATTCTTCCGTGCATTGAACAGCAGTTCCAGGTCGATTTCGGTTTGCTCGCCATTAGCCGGAACCACAGCGCGGTAGCCGCCCGGTGCTTCTTCGGCGTAAAGTGCGCCATCGGCTTTGCCGGTTGTCACAAATGCATACTTCTGACAGATGTCCCAAGTGGTGTCGTTGAGCAGAATTTGGCCTTTGTCCACAATCACCACACGGTCAATCAGTCGGCTGATGTCGGCAACCTGGTGCGTCGAGATTAACATCAACTGATTATCGTTCAAGCAACTGGCTGTAACCTTGCGAAAAACATTCTTTGCGGGAATGTCCATTCCGTTTGTCGGCTCGTCGAACACAAGCAGGCGGCAGTTGGTCGAAAGGGCGAAAGCCACCATAAATTTTTTCTTCTGGCCAAGCGACATCTTGTTCAGTTTCTCGCTGCCGTCAACTTCAAAATCGGTGAGCAGATTGTTGAAGCGCTCCTCGTCGAAACGCGGATAGAACGGCTTGTAGAGTTCGGCGAAACGCGAGCCTTTCATGGCCGGAATCATAAACTCGTCGGGCACATAGTAGATTTCCTCAAGAAAACGCGGCAGACGGTCGCCCGGGGTGTCGCCTAGCACTTTCATTGTGCCTTGTTTTGGGAACATCAGGCCAGTCAAGAGTTTCAGAAGAGTGGTTTTGCCAGCACCGTTAGGGCCAAGAATGCCTACAATGCCGCCACCGTCGATGTCAAGGTTCATACCGTTGAACACGGTTTTCTTCTTCGAATAAGAGAAGTTTAGGTTTTGTACGTGTATCATATTCGCAAGATGTTGTTTTATTAGCATTTAAGTTAGTTCATATTCATAACATTGATGCCTGCCGGTATCTCGAACATCGACGGCTCAACAGGCACATTCTCTTGAACTTCAATAGCCGTTTGATTCGATATTTCAATCATTCCCAGCTTCATCACCGATTTAAGCACTATGCCTTTCCAAACAGAGACTTCACCGTTAACGGTCTGCCCGGCTTCCGTAACTTCAATAGTGTATTTCTTGCAAAGTTTGCCTGCCACGGTTTCCTCACCCACTTCCTTAATTTTGTAATTTTCCACCATTTCAGATGTAAGACTCATATAATTGACAGGTTTCATTGGCGACAGCACTTTCTGACCCATTTTTTGAGTCAAATTGATAGAATAAACCGTGTCGCCAAACTGCAAGGTCTTAATCTCAATTTTGCCCATTGGCATATCAGCTGACACCAGTGCGGCGTCTTTCCGTCCATAATCGTCGAAGTACTGCATACCAGCCATCTTGAGACCTTGTGTTGTCATCTCGATTTTAATAGCACCCGATTTCAATTCGTAACGCGCGTCTTGCGCCATTGCCACTGTTGTAAGAAACATTGCAGCCATCGCTGCCATAATTTTAGTTGCTTTCATAAGTCTAAAGTTTTTATTATTAAAATTTTAAGTTAGCGTTACACCATGTATAATGTATGAAACAAGTGAATTGTTATACTGTTATAGTGTGATATAACAGTGCAAAAGTAAATTGAAAAATGATATGCGCAAGAGAATTTTTAAGAAAAAGAGGATTTTTAATCAAAACAGCTATAAGGCGGTAGAAATGAGAGTGTTATAAAACTGACTTATTGAGCAATCGTCAAAAGTTCGACATTGCCTATCATTTCAATACTTCCCCTACCTTTATCTATAATTGGTGCCGCCACGCCATTGCCAAGAACAGCAGGGCCCTTGAAAATTAATGCCTCGTCCCATAAGCCAGCGTTGATGAACGATTGAAGCAGGCGCGTTCCGCCCTCAACAATCAGTTGGTTAATTTGAGCGTCGTAAAGTTTCTGCATCAGTGCGGGCAGCATTTGGTCGCCCCACGGCAGCAGAACGTTTTGCAGATTTTCAACGCCATCGTTATTGATGGTATTGAGCCGCCACGTTGGCTGCGTGCGGTCGAAAAGATGCAGATTGTTAGGCAGCCGCAATTGTCGGTCGGTGACAATGCGCAGCGGGTCGCGGCCTGTCCACGCACGAACGTTGAGTTGCGGATTGTCTAGCAGAGCGGTGTTGTAGCCAACCATTATGGCGCCCGACTCAGCGCGCCAGCGGTGGACAAGTGCGCGACAAGCCTCGTTTGTCAGCCAGACGGGACGGTTGTCGGCACCGCGCACACCATCGATAAATCCGTCGGACGACTCGGCCCATTTCAAAATTATGTATGGGCGCTTTTTAGTGTGAAAAGTGATGAATGCGCGGTTTAGTTGGCGGCATTCCTCTTCCAAAACGCCAACCTTCACATTGCAGCCTGCAGCACGCAACTTATTGATACCGTTGCCATTGACTTTCCCGAAAGGGTCAACCATACCAACCACCACGTTGGGTATGTGCTTGCTGATAATCAGGTCGGCGCAAGGTGGCGTTTTGCCGTAGTGGCTGCAGGGCTCAAGACTGACGTAAATGGTTGAACGGCAAAGCAAATCGGGATTTTTGACAGCGGCAATGGCGTTCACCTCGGCGTGAGCCTGACCGCATTGGTGGTGGTAGCCTTCGCCAATAATGGTTCCATTATGCACCACAACAGCTCCAACCATTGGGTTTGGTGCGGCAGTGCCGGCTCCCAACCGCGCCAGTTGTAGGCATCGGCGCATAAAAAATTCATCGTTCGCTTGCTCGTTCATCGCCACTAATTTACATTTGCGTTATGGACAGAACGTTAGCCGACATTCAAGCCGAAATGCGCAGTCAACTGGCACCGATTTACAGCGGACGCGAGTTGCAACAGATTGTGTTTGAACTGCTTGACCATTTCGGATTCACGCGCGTTCAAGCCATCGCCTATCCCGATGCAAAAATATCAGAAACTGATTACCAACGGCTACAAGCAATGCTAAAAAGACTTGCCGACGGCGAGCCGTTGCAGTATGTGCTTGGCGAAGAGCAATTTATGAGAATGTCGTTTGGCGTTTGCCGCGATGTGCTGATTCCTCGTCCCGAAACCGAAGAGTTGGTGCGGCTCATTGCTGGCCGCTGCAAAGTGCCGTCGCCGCGGATTGTGGATGTGGGCACTGGCAGCGGCTGTATTGCCGTATCGCTGACAAAACTGATTGACGGTGCGCAAGTTACGGCCGTCGATGTGTCGGAAGCCGCAATTGCCGTTGCAAGGCGTAATGCAGAGAAGAATGATGCGCAGGTTGAATTTGTCTGCAAAAGTATTTTTGATGACAATCAGCTATTTGCGCCGCAAAGCCTTGATGTTGTGGTGAGCAATCCGCCCTACGTTACTGAATCCGACAAGCATCAGATGAGCCGCAATGTGCTTGATTTTGAGCCGCATTTGGCGCTGTTCGTTCCCGATTCCGACCCGCTGCTGTTCTACCGCCGCATAGCCGAACTTGCCGCGCGGTGGCTGAAAAATGGCGGAATGCTGTTTTTCGAAATCAACGAACGGTTTGGCAAAGAGACTGTACAATTGCTTGAGAATATGCAGTATAGCGACGTTGAACTGCGTCAAGATTTTTATGGAAAAGACAGAATGGTGAGTGCCGTATGGAACGTGAAATGACATTTGAGGAAGCCTTGGAACGCTGCCGCTTGCTGGCGGCAAAGGGCGAATGCTGCACTTTCGATTTAGAGCAGAAAATGCGTAATTGGGGTGTTCCATCGGTTGACATTCAGCGCATTATCACCTCACTCATCGATGAGCGGTATGTCGATAATCTGCGTTTCTCAATCGCCTACGTGCGCGACAAAACTCGCTTCAACCATTGGGGACGTATTAAAACGCGGCTTATGCTGCGGCAGAAACATATTCCACAAAACACTATCGACGAAGCGTTTACCGAACTGCCCGAATCGGATTATCAGAAAGCCTTTGAAGCCGAGCGCGACAAAAAAATGCGGCAGCTGCGTGCTCTCAAACCTTTTGAGCGCAACCGCAAAACCGCCGCATATCTGATTCAGAAAGGTTTTGAACCCGATGTGGTTTTCAAAAATCTGAATGTGGATGAGTAACTTAACCGTACATCGTATTTTCACGTAATCGTGTAAAAATATTTTGCGCATTTACTAAAAAACAACTTACTTGAAGCCGATTTCTAACATTCAAAATTTAAACAATATGGAAAAACAGAAACGTTTTTTTCTAACTGAGAATGAGATACCGACTAAATGGTACAACATTCAGGCCGACATGAAAAACAAACCCATGCCGCCTCTCAATCCTGCAACAAAACAGGCTCTTAAAGCTGAAGATTTGTTCCCGATTTTTGCCGAAGAGCTGGCTCGTCAGGAACTCGACCAGGAGCATGCTTGGATTGACATTCCTACCGAAGTTCGCGACATGTATAAATACTATCGTTCTACGCCACTTGTACGTGCCTATGGACTTGAGCAGGCTCTTGGTACACCGGCTCATATCTACTTCAAGAACGAGAGTGTAAGCCCGGTTGGCAGCCACAAACTCAACTCGGCACTTGCTCAGGCTTATTACTGCAAAAAACAGGGCATTACCAACGTAACAACCGAAACTGGTGCTGGACAATGGGGCGCGGCTTTGGCTTACGCCGCCAAGGTCTTCGGTTTGGAGGCAGCTGTTTATCAGGTGAAAATATCATACAATCAGAAACCATACCGCCGCTCGATAATGCAGACTTACGGTGCGCAGGTTACCGCTTCGCCTTCAATGTCGACACGCGCAGGAAAAGATATTCTGACTGTCGACCCGAACAACCAGGGCTCGCTTGGAACAGCCATTTCTGAGGCTATTGAGCTAGCTATCAACACTCCGAATTGCCGTTACACACTCGGCTCGGTTCTTAGCCACGTAACTCTACACCAGACAATTATCGGTCTTGAGGCCGAAAAGCAAATGGCAATGGCCGGTGAGTATCCCGATATCGTTATTGGTTGCTTTGGCGGTGGTTCGAACTTTGGCGGCATTAGCTTCCCGTTCATGCGCCACAATATTCTTGAAGGCAAAACAACCCGTTTCATAGCTGCCGAGCCGTCGAGCTGCCCGAAACTTACACGCGGCGTCTTCCAATACGATTTCGGCGATGTTGCAGGCTATACACCGCTTCTGCCAATGTACACTCTTGGTCACAATTTTATGCCGGCCAACATTCATGCAGGCGGTTTGCGTTACCATGGCGCAGGCGTTATCGTAAGCCAACTGCTGAAAGACGGTCTGATGGAAGCTGTTGATATCAAACAACTTGAGTCGTTCGATGCGGGAATGTTGTTTGCTCGCGCCGAAGGTATCATTCCTGCTCCGGAAAGCTGCCACGCTATTGCCGCCGCTATCAACGAGGCGAAGAAATGTAAGGAGAAAGGCGAGGAGAAGGTCATTCTGTTCAACCTGTCGGGACACGGACTCATCGATATGGCCGCTTACGACCAGTATCTGTCAGGCTCGCTTCAGAACTATGAAGTGACCGATGCCGATGTTCAGAAAAACATCGCCGGTTTGGAGAAAGTGATTTAATTGAAATTACAGTTGAATATCGAAAGGCTGGCTTGTTAAGTCAGCCTTTTTTTGTGTCAAGTTGTTTTCAATCCTTCTGAATCAGCACGACAGCGTATGCCGACATTCCTTCCTCGCGTCCCTCGAAGCCGAGTTTTTCGGTTGTGGTGGCCTTTATTGAAATGTCATCGGTACTGATGCCACAAACTTCGGCAAGGCACTGTTGCATCTGCGGTATAAAATCTTTGATTTTAGGCCTTTGCAGGCAGATAGTAGAGTCGATGTTACCGATTCGGTATCCTTTTTCGGTAATCAACTGCACCGTTTTTTTCAGGATAATCTTGCTGTCAATGTTCTCGTATGCGGCCGAAGTGTCGGGGAAGTGATAGCCGATGTCGCGCATATTGGCGGCGCCAAGCAGAGCGTCGCAGATGGCGTGGATGAGTGTGTCGCCGTCGGAGTGGCCGAGCGGTCCTTTTGTGTGCGGAACCTCGATGCCGCCTACAACCATTTTGCGACCCTCGGTCAGTTGGTGGACGTCTAATCCGAATCCTACTCTTATCTTCATATCATTAATATTATAGCACAAAAATAAAAAAAGCGCCCGACAATCGCCGGACGCTTTTCTGTTCTATTTGTAAATAGGTTATACAAGACCTTGGTCAAGCATAGCGTCAGCAACTTTGATGAAGCCGCCAATGTTTGCACCCTTAACATAGTTGATGTGTCCGTCAGCCTCTTTGCCGTATTTGGCGCAAGTCTGGTGGATGCTAATCATAATCTGGTGCAGTTTTGCGTCAACCTCTTCGCGAGTCCACGGCAGACGCTCAGAGTTCTGAGTCATCTCAAGACCTGAAGTTGCAACACCACCGGCGTTAGAAGCCTTGCCCGGTGAGTAAAGAATCTTAGCGTTCTGGAATACCTCAACGGCCTCAGCTGTAGAAGGCATGTTTGCACCTTCGCAGACAATCTTAACACCGTTAGCAACCAATTGTTTAGCCTCAGCCTCGTTAACCTCGTTCTGAGTTGCGCAAGGCAGAGCAACGTCGCACTTGATGCTCCAAGGACGCTGGCCTTCGAAGTATTTAACACCGAATTTGTCAGCATACTCTTTGATACGGCCGCGGCGTACGTTCTTCAATTCGAACACAAAATCAAGTTTTTCTTTGGTGATGCCGTCCGGGTCATAGATGAAGCCTGACGAGTCAGACATTGTAACAGGTTTTGCACCGAGTTGGATAAGTTTCTCAACAGCGTATTGAGCAACGTTGCCAGAACCTGAAACGCAGACAGTCTTACCTTTGATGTCGTCGTTCTTGGTTTTCAGCATTTCCTGAGCGAAGTAAACCACGCCGTAACCGGTTGCCTCAGGACGGATGAGTGAACCACCCCAGTTCAGGCCTTTGCCGGTGAGCACGCCTGTGAACTCGTTGCGGAGACGTTTGTACTGGCCAAACAGATAGCCAATCTCACGACCGCCAACGCCTATATCACCTGCAGGAACGTCGGTGTCGGCGCCAATGTGCTTGCTGAGCTCAGTCATAAAGCTCTGGCAGAAGCGCATAACCTCGTTGTCTGATTTGCCTTTCGGGTCGAAATCAGAACCACCTTTGCCACCGCCCATTGGCAGAGTGGTAAGGCTGTTTTTGAATACCTGCTCGAAAGCAAGGAATTTCAAGATACCCAAGTTAACAGTTGGGTGCAGACGCAGACCGCCTTTGTAAGGGCCGATAGCGCTGTTCATTTGTACGCGGAAGCCGCGGTTGATTTGAATCTCGCCTTTGTCGTCCAACCAAGGAACGCGGAACATAATCACGCGCTCAGGTTCAACCATACGCTCAAGAATCTTGCCTTGTTTGTACTTCGGGTTCTCGTTGATGAAAGGCATAAGCGACTCAACAACTTCCCGTACTGCTTGGTGGAACTCAGTCTCACCCGGGTTTTTGGCAATAAGTTTTGCCATAAACTCGTCAACTTCTACGTTTAAGATGTCTGACATTTTTTTATTGTTTTAAAGTTTGTAATTCATTTTTTACGTGTCAAAAATATATTCTGAGAAAATATCACGATGCATGGCGTCGGGGTTTTACGTAGATTACGTAGAAAACTATTGCCCTGTTTGCTTGTTGATTATCAGGTTGTTATATTGATTATTTTTCGCCATTGCCACATGGCTGGCAACCGGCTTTTTGTGCCTGAAATGCCGTGATTCTTATTCGGAAGAATACATCTTTTTATAGGAACAATAATCGAAATTTCGCCTTACTTTTGCGCCCGTTTTTAAATATCTGAATATGAAACCATTATTAACAGTTGTTTTGTTGGTCATTTCCAACACGTTTATGACTTTTGCGTGGTACGGGCATCTGAAATTCGGCGAGATGCGCGGGTTTAAAGATTTGGGATTGTGGGCGGTCATTCTTATCAGCTGGGGAATAGCCTTGTTCGAATACTGTTTCCAGGTTCCGGCCAACCGCATCGGTTCCAATGTCAATGGTGGTCCGTTCAGCCTTATCGAGTTAAAAGTCATTCAAGAGGTGGTGTCGCTAACTGTCTTTACTATTTTTACATTGGTGCTGTTCAAAACAGAGACATTTCGCCTCAATCACATTATCGGTTTCGTCTTCCTGATTTTAGCCGTTTACTTTATCTTCAAAAAGTGAAAATTGTTTTATAACTGACATTTATTGCTACTTTTGCCCAAAATCATAATTTATGGATTACAACACAAACCGCGATAAGTTATTGCTGCCAGAGTATGGCCGTAATGTGCAGAAAATGGTGCAGATAATAAAGAAAACCGACGACCGCGAAAGCCGTAACACCCTAGCGAAAGCCACCATGCAGCTTATGGAGAACATGAATCCGTCGATGCGCGAGATGTCGGACTATAAACAGAAACTGTGGGACCATTTGGCAGTGATATCAGACTACGATTTGGACGTTGATTCGCCATATCCTATGCCACAGCCGGCCGAGAAAATAGCTGCGCGCAAGAAACCTTTGTACAGCAATCCTGACGAGATACGGTTCAAGCATTACGGTAAGGTGCTTGAGAATATGGTGCGCCGCGCAACCCAGTATCCGGAGGGCGAGGAACGTGACGCGTTGATTGAGATTCTTGGTAACCAGATGAAAAAATCGTTTCTGACCTGGAACCGCGAAACCGTCAGCGATGATTTGATTTTCTCCGACATGCTTGCCATTGCTTGCAACAGGATAACCATTCCCGAAGGCTTGAAACTGAAGGACACCAAAGACTTGATAAAGGAGCAGTCGCAGCAGATGACCAACAGCGGAAACGGCAAAAAGAAGAAGAACAACAATAAGAAGCAGGTAAAGAAAAAAACGGTGCAAAAGAAAAAGTGATAGGCTAATCCGTTGAAAATCCAATCTTTGTGGTTTGGTGAATTAAAAATTTTGCGCTGGTTTTGATTTTCAGAAAAACGCACTATTTTTGCACCCGCTTAACCAAAAACGGCGAGGTAGCTCAGTTGGTTAGAGCGCATGATTCATAATCATGAGGTCGCGGGATCATGCCCCGCCCTCGCTACTAAAGGCAACTATTTTCGGTTGCCTTTTTTTATTGCGATAAAAATATGTGCCACGCAAAATGATTTTTCAACTATCTTGCTGCATTAAAAACCAGACAAATTATGAATCATATTGCTTTTATACTGATTATAGTCTATGCCTTGGCAATAACGGCTGTCCTTGCCATATTGCTGAAAAAGATGTATAAGCGGGCTGACGCCAAATTTGACTACAATAATGTTATCCAGAAAAAAACAAGCGCAATGCTTTTTGACCTGAACGGCATCCTTATCTCGGACCGCGATTCATCGAACAACGAGCATGTGTTGAGCTGCCTGCATACGGGCGACCACATCAGCGCCTTCAAACCGGCAAAAGATATCGAAACATATCTGAATACGTGTATCCGCCACAAGAGGAATGTCACGGTGAAGATTGAGAGGAGCGTGAAAGACGGGATTGTGAAGCGCATCGATTTGATTTTTTCGCCTTTCAAAAGCAACGGCGAAATTAAAGGAATAATAGCCATTTCACAGGAGATGTACGCCAAAGACCGTGAGGCTGAATTACTTAAGAAGGCAAACGACCTTGCTGAGCAGAACACCGCCGCGCAAGAGCAGATTACGCAACTCGACGCACAACGTTCTGAGTTGGAGCTGGCTTTCAAAAAATCGAGCAAGCACCACATAAAACTGCAAAAGGCGATGTACCGCATCGAGCAGCAGAAGCAGGATTTGGAGAACGCTCTATCAATAATCAACGAGCAGAAATCGGAGCTTGAGCGCGTGAATGCCGAGATTAAGAAAAGCAACCAGATGAAGGAGATTTTCCTTGCCAACACCAGTCACGAGATTCGCACACCGCTCAACGCAATCATCGGTTTCACAAATTTACTTCTGAAGATGAACCCCGATGAGTATCAGCTTAATTATCTGAACAATATCAAAAACTCGGGAAACAATTTGCTGTTCATCATCAACGATATTCTCGACTTGTCGAAGATTGAGGCCGGTAAAATGGATTTGGAAAGCACCGGCTTCGATGTCCGCGACATGGTTTCAAAGATTGTGAGCACGCTCAGCGTCAAGCGTGACGACAAGGACATCAACATCAATGTTGATATAGATGCGCGGGTGCCGGAGGTTGTTGTGGGCGACCCGTACCGTATAACCCAGGTGCTGACAAATCTGGTCAACAACTCGATAAAATTCACTGGCGCTTATTGCCAGATAGATATAGTAGTGCGGCTTGAACGTATTGTAAATGATGATGTTGAGTTGGTGTTCAAGGTGTCGGACAACGGCATCGGTATTCCGAAGGACAAGCAGAACGAGATTTTCCAGAGTTTTACGCAAGCCAACAAAGACACTACGCGCAAATATGGTGGCACCGGGCTTGGCCTGTCAATCACCAAGCAGCTTGTGGAGATGTACCACGGTCACATTTCGGTTGAGAGTGAGGAGGGTAAAGGCTCAACATTCACATTTAATCTTATACTGAAAATGGCAGATAGCGCTGAGTCCGCCAATGTGACGCCTACAGCGGCCACGCCGGTTGCAACCGACCGCAGCATCAGCATTTTGCTTGTCGAGGACAACGAGATAAACCAGCAGCTTGCCACCGACACAATCAAGGCGTGGAACAGCAACACGCAAATCGACATTGCCGGTAACGGCCAGATAGCTGTCGATAAGGTGAAAAGCGGCGATTATGACCTGATTCTCATGGATATACAGATGCCTGTAATGGACGGCAACACGGCCGCTAAAATCATCCGTCAGCTCGACCCACCCAAGAATCAGATTCCGATTATCGCCATGACTGCGCACGCCTTCAAGGAAGAGCGTGAGCGCTGTTTCAGTAACGGAATGAACGACTATGTAATGAAGCCGTTCGACTCTGAAGATTTGTGCTCAAAAATCTACAAATACGCAGTCGATATGCAACATGAGGTGAAGCCTGTGACCGACGAAGCCGATGAAGCAGTCAGCGACGAGCCGTTTAACCTTGACGCGCTGATGAAGATATGCGGAGGCAAAACCGAGGAGTTGAGCCGCATTGTGGGTGTTTACGCCATAAGCATTCCTTCCGATTTGTCCGATTTGGCAACCGCCTGCCGCAACAAAGACATCGACACGATAAACATGAAGACGCACTCGCTCAAGACATCGTTTGGCTATCTGGGCATGAGCACGGCTGTCAAAATGATTGTGAACCTAGGGAAGTTGCTTGCCGACAATCCGGAGTCAGGCGTTCTGCCAATAACGCAAATAGCCGACGAGTGGGAGCGAACCGCACCACTTATCAAAGAGTATGTCAAACAGTTACAAAACGGACCGTCGTTGTGATTATCCGAAGAACCACTTGACAAAGCGCGGCCAGTAGGGGAAGACGAGAACCGACAAAGCCATGCCAACTAGGTCGGCGCCAAAATCTAGAATATCGCCGCTGCGGGTGGCTATGCAATAGCTTTGAATTATCTCTGTCGATGCCGCATAAACGACGGCGAGGCATAAATATGTGTAAAACAATCGGTTGCTTATCGCTGTTTGCCAATGCAGCGATTTGATGAGAAAAGCCAGAATGAAAAACATTGTGAAATGCACAACCTTGTCCATGTGGGGCTGAAGCCATAATGGGATTATCGAGTTTATTTTCAGGTTGTTGAGGCTGTCGCCCGACGAAAAGCACAGGTAGCCAATAACAACAATCCAAACAATAAGTTTCAGGTACGACTGAATGTTGCGTATATTTGTTTTATCGCTCATAATTGTTTCATTTTTAGCAAATTGTCTTCCGATTGCACAATCAGATTGTTGTCGAGCAGCCAGCGAACCACGCGGCAGACTTTTGCCTGTGGTTTGTGAATAAGGTCGGGCAGTGTGTCGGGCAATGCCGGCGCGGCAGTGATGCTTTCCTCAATTAGCGCCCTAATCGACTGAAAATCAAATTCGGACATATCTGTTTCGTGCTTATGGGTGCAGACGTCGCAGGTGCCGCACATCTCAGCGCCTTCCGAATCGAAATAGCTGAGCAGCTGCTTCACGCGGCACTCGAATTTTGTGGCGTACTCAATCACCGCGTTTATCTTTTGCTCGTATAGCTTGCGTCGGTTGAGGTATTGGTCGGGACCGAAGTACAGTGATTGCACCGGCAGCCGTTCTTCGACATACATAATCTGCGGCATCGAGCTTTGCGGTATATAGCTGATGATGTTGTAACGTGATAGTTTTTTAAGTATCTCGTATACAGTATCGCGGGTGCAGTTCAGGTGTCGGGCAAGTTCGCCTTCGTCAATCGGGCGGTACTCGGTGAACACTCCCGTTGTTGTCCGCAGAATGGTTTTTATCAGATTTTCTTCCTGCTCGGTGCCCTCCTTGTAGTTGTACAAATCGTCGCGTCCGACGGTGAACAGAATCCGCGACGGATTATTCACATCTTCGCTGTAATTGATGTATCCGCCTTGTTGCAACAGTTTCAGGCAGTTATGCGCAATTAGGATGTTCATCCGATAGTTTTTTGCGAAAAGAGCCATATCGAAGTTGAAAGAGCGGCCTTTTCCCTCTCCGATAGGAACTTGCAGGAAACTGCCCAAGTTGTCATAAAACTGTTTTATGACTTCGATAGGCGGAAAAGTCTGCACCGTCCGTTGTTCAAGCCGTGCTTTGTCCGACTTGTGGTAGAGCAGGATTGCGAAAGCCTGTTTCTCGTCGCGACCGGCGCGCCCTGCCTCCTGAAAATAGGCCTCAAGCGTGTCTGGCAGGTCGATGTGGATGACAAAGCGGACGTCAGGCTTGTCGATGCCCATGCCGAAAGCGTTAGTGGCCACAATCACACGTGTTTCGCCGGTTTTCCATGCGTTCTGTTTTAGGTCGCGTTCAGCAGTTGTCAGTCCGGCGTGATAGAAATCGGCACTGACGCCGTTTTGTTGCAGAAATTCTGATATCTCTTTTGTCTTCAGTCTGTTGCGCACATAAACAATGCCCGTTCCCTTCAAGTTGTCCATTATGCGGAGCATGTAGCGGTATTTGTCATCGACCTCGCGCACAAGGTAAATCAGGTTTTTGCGTTCAAAACTTTTGCGGAAGACGTTTTTCCGCTTGAAATTCAAGCGGTATTGAATATCATCGACAACCTGAGGTGTGGCGGTGGCGGTTACGGCCAGAACGGGAACGTCGGGCATCACCTCCCTGATTTTGGCTATCTGCAGATAAGCTGGTCGGAAATCGTAGCCCCATTGCGATATGCAGTGCGACTCGTCGATAGCTAGAAGGTTGATGTTAATCGATTTCAGACGAGCGATAAAGGTCTCGCTGCATAGCCGCTCGGGCGAGCAGTAGAGAAATTTTGTGTCAGGGTCGTTGACGCAGTTGTCGAGGTTGAGAGCCACTTCGGCTTGTGTCATTCCGGTGTATATGGCGTATGCCTTTATGCCGCGTTGGCGCAGGTTTTCCACCTGGTCTTTCATCAAGGCGATGAGCGGCGTGATGACAAGGCAGACACCGGGTTTGGCCATTGCCGGAACCTGGAAAGTGATTGATTTTCCGCCACCGGTGGGCATCAGCGCAAGCGTGTCGTTACCCGCCGCCACCGATTTTATAATATCCTCCTGCAACGGACGGAACGAGTCGTAGCCCCAATATTTCTTCAATATTTCGTGAAAAAGGTCTGCCATGTCGGCCCAAAGGTAGGGATTTAGAATTTAGTATGTCGAAATTATGATTTTCGATTTTTGAACACATTCAACTCTCATTGCGAAAAGTCGGTTAATAATTGTCAAATCTCAATTATCTGTGCTACTTTTGCGAAAAACAAGCATTTGCTGATGTTTACCGAAAAGCAGTTCGAAGAGTTGTTCCGCGCGCATTTTGCCGATATGTGCAATATGGCCTATGGCATTGTCAAGGACCGCGACCAGGCTCACGACGTGGCACAGCAGGTGTTTGTGCATTTATGGGACAAGCGCGAAACGGTTGAGATTCAAGGCAATGTGCGCGCCTATCTGCAACGGTCGGTTATCAACACATCGCTCAATTTTATCGAGAAGCACCGCCGCATCCAATACGAGGACGAGTACACGCAACAGCAGCAAGATTCAGCTATTCAGGGCGATACGTCGGATTTCCTTCAGGGCGAAATGGAGGGCATTGTGAACAACGCCATATCGCGGCTGCCCGAAAAATGCCAGCTGGTTTTCTCGCTAAGCCGTTTTCAGGAGATGAGCAATCAGGAAATTGCCGACAATCTGCAAATTTCAATAAAGGCAGTCGAGAAGCATATTACACGGGCACTCAGTGAGTTACGTGTTACGCTGAAGCCTTATTTGAATTTAATTGCATTTTTTTCAGCATTGGGGGTAGGGTTAAGCCTTTCTCAATTGTTCTTATAAAACAAGGGGTATAAGCAGTATGCAAGACGCCATTTATGATATTATTTCGAAAAGCCTGACAGGCGGCCAGCTGACTCAGCAAGAGCAGCAGGAGCTTGATGCATGGTTGCGTGTGCCTGCCAATGCCGACGAATACGCTGAGCTGGTGTCGGTTTGGAACCTTACCGGTAAGGTGAAATATACCATGGATGTTGATGTTGATGCCGAGTGGGAGAGTTTCAGACGGATAACCGCCAAGCGTCGTGTTTTGCGTCCGCGCTTTATGTGGATTGCCGCTGCAGCCGCTTCAATTGCTTTGCTTATAAGCATTTATGCAATTACTCCGTCGGCAAAAACCGATGTGAACACATACGTGTCGGCCAACAAAATCGAAAAGATTGTCCTTCCTGACAGCTCCGAGGTTATCTTGAACAAAAACAGCAAGTTGACTTACAAATACAACGCAAGTAGTCATCAACGCAATGTTACACTGACGGGCGAGGCCATGTTCAAAGTCCGCCATACGGGCGACGATTTTGTGGTTGGCACCAAAAACAAGGTTTACACCAAGGTTTTGGGTACAATTTTCAATGTTAAGGCCTACGAGGGGCAATCGAATATTAGTTTGGCCGTTATTGAGGGCAAAGTGGAGTTCGGAAGCCGCCGCAGCAACAAAGTGGTTGAATGTGGACAGCAGGCGTCGTTCGATTGCGAGAAAAAACAACTGATGCCTACCGATACGCTTGACACTAACAATATCGCATGGAACACAGGTAGTTTCGTCTTCAATGGCAAGGCAATGTCGAAAGTGGCATCGCAGATTGGCACCTACCTGAACAAGAAAGTGGTGCTGCCCGAAGGGACTCAGAATCTGCAATATACAGGCCGTTTCGAGAACCCGACAAGCGAGGTTTTTGCCGAGATTGTTGCCACGGCAATGAATTGGGAATATAAGATAACCGATACGGAAATCGTTTTCACCAAACGTTGATTTCCAATCACACCTAAAATATAAAAAGAGGCTTCGCAAGGCCTCTTTTTTTGTTGCAGAACGCTCAATTTGTCTATCTTCGCCACTTTGCAGGTTGCTCTGCCAGAGCTTCTTTTTCTAATTCCGAAAAGTTTCTGGCAGACAGACTGATGATTTTTTTAAGTTGTAAATATCATAATATGAGCAAGAAAAATAATCAGAATAACGATTGGAAAGACCGCTTGAACGTGGTTTATTCTACAAATCCCGATTTTCAGTACGAGACCGATGAGGAAGAAGAGCAGGCGACGCTTGCTCCTCAGCAGCAGAATCTTAAGGTAAGCATTGACCGTAAGCAACGCGCAGGCAAGTCGGTGACGCTGGTGCAGGGTTTTGTCGGTACGGCAGACGATTTGAAGGAGCTTGCCAAGATGCTGAAAAACAAATGCGGCGTGGGCGGCTCGGCCAAAGACGGCGAGATTATCATCCAGGGCGAGTTCAAGCAAAAAGTGTTCGACCTTTTGCAACAGGCTGGTTATAAGGTGAAAATGTCGGGAGGAAACTGATGCCTAAGCAGCTGATAGTAGCGGTTACTCATCATCGCAAATTTGGCGTGACGCTCATCCCGTATGTCATAACGCCAAGTTCGGGCGAGTCGTTCTATTCCGTAATCGATAAAGCCTCACCAATTAATATTCAGGAAGTTGAAGGCTTTTGCGACGATTACCGCGAGCTGATGAAATACACCGCCGCTATTGATGACATTTACATTGCACGGTTGTTCTCGAAGGAGCCACCTCACGAGTTTTTGCGCCATGTCGACAAGCAGTTTGTAGAGACACACATTAGGCCTTACCTTGAACAACGGTTCAAAAAAATGCTGTCGATAATCATCGCTCACAAAATCCGCCTCTTTTTCAAGGATTTCAAGTATGAGCAGATGTATATCGAAAACGAACTGACTGTGGCTGAGGGGAAATCGCACATTCTTTTCCTTTTCGACCGCAACGAGAACGGCATCCGCTATCGCATTGCCATTGACCATGGCGACCATTACGACAAGCTGAAGGGCAAAACAGCAATGGTGATTACCGATAAAGAACCGTGTAATGTGGTGATTAACAAGGAACTATATCGATTCGATGACATTGACAGCAAGAAATTCGAGCCTTTTCTGAAAAACGATTTCATTCACATTCGAAAAGAAACCGAACTTGTTTATTTTGAGAAGTTTATACTGAATGTGGTGAAAAACTACAAGGTGCGCGCCACTGGCTTCGATGTTATGGTAAACAATGAGCCGCCTGTACCTCAGCTTAATCTTGAAGAAGACCTACAAGGCCGGCCTGTGCTTGTTTTGAAGTTCGCCTATGGCAGCAATTCCGTCTTGCCGTCGAGCCGCGAGCGGGCTTTTGTCGATTTTCTGCACGAAGGCGATAATGTGCAGTTTATCAAAACATTGCGGCGGAAAGATTTGGAGCGTCAATACGCCGACCGCCTTGCTGAAATAGGATTCGTTTCGTCCGACGGCATATATTATTATGCGCCAGCCAATGACGTGGACGCACAGGACGCGCGGTTCTATAACATAATCAGCATGTTAAATCAAAAGGCTGATGTCATTTCCAATTCGGGTTTCACCGTAAAACAAAGTTTCTACGAGCAGAAATACTACGTTGGGCGTATCGAGCTGAATCTGAAAGCGCAGCTTAGCAACGATTGGTTCGACTTGTATGGAGCTGTTGAGTTGAATGGCTTTTCGATAAAATTCGTGCGTCTGCGTCATAATATCTTGCACAATATCAGGGAGTACGCCTTGCCCGACGGCACTATTGTCATTTTGCCCGATGAGTGGTTTTCGCGTTTTCAGGCGCTTTTTTACCATAGCACTTGCGCGGGCAGCGAGATGCGGATTGGGAAGAACATGTTTGGCTTGATTCGCCAGTCGGGTATTGTTTCCGATGAGGCCGACCGGATGTGTAAAATGTTCGATGCCAACAACTTCGCCAAAATTCAGAAGCCCCAAGGTTTGAACGCCACATTGCGCCCTTATCAGCTTGCCGGCTATTACTGGATGAAACAGCTGAAAGCCAACAACTTTGGTGGCTGTCTGGCCGATGATATGGGTCTTGGTAAAACCCTGCAAACTCTTGCCTTATTGCTTGACGCTCAGTCGGATATGTTAACAGACGCAACCATTGAGCCTCCTAAAACCGGCCAGCTTTCGTTGTTCGACACACCGCAGCCGTCCGTAACCCAGCATCGGCCCACGAGTTTGATTGTAATGCCTTTGTCGCTGATTCATAACTGGTTGCATGAGGTGTACAAGTTCGCGCCGCAACTGCGTGTTTTGCCACATTTGGGCAACAGCCGGGCTCACAACGCATCGGTGTTTAACTCCTACGACATTGTGATTACAACTTACGGCCTTGCCCGCAACGATGTGGAGTTGCTTGGCAGCTATCAGTTCTATTACATCATCCTCGACGAAAGCCAGGCAATAAAGAATCCGACATCAAAAAACTATCAGTCAATCATGCAGTTGCATTCGCAATACAAGCTGATTCTGACTGGTACGCCGGTCGAAAACAGTCTGACGGATTTGTGGGCGCAGATGAATTTTGTGAATCCCGGACTTCTTGGCAGTTTGCAGTATTTTAAATCGCAGTATGTTGCTTATATTGAACGAAATCCGCATGGTAATCGAGCCTCGCAACTGCAAGCGATGATAGAGCCTTTTATCTTGCGGCGCACTAAAAATGAGGTTGCCAGCGATTTGCCGCCCAAAACCGAGCAGATTCGCGTCTGCACCATGGAGCGCGAGCAGCAGCAGCTTTACGAGGCGAAAAAATCAGAGATGCGCAATGAATTGTTGCAACATATTGGCGGTCAGCGCGATTTGCAGACCTCTGCTTTGGTATTGAAGTCGCTGATGCGGTTGAGACAGATTGCCTGTCACCCGAAATTAGCCGGTTTTGACGAGCCTTCGGCCAAATTTGACGAGGTTACGCGTGTTCTGGAAACAATCATTTCTGAAGACCATAAAGTGCTTGTTTTCAGCTCGTTTGTAAAATATCTGGAGCTTTATGAGCAGTATTTGACGGAGCGCCAAATAGGGTTTACCATGCTTACCGGCGACACACAAAACCGTGAGGATGTTATTCGTAAATTCCAGACTGACAACGATATAAAGGTGTTTTTAATATCGCTTAAGGCCGGTGGCGTCGGCATCAATCTTACCTCAGCCGATTATGTCTTCATTCTTGACCCGTGGTGGAATCCGGCGGTTGAAAATCAGGCTATTGACAGAGCCTATCGTATCGGACAGGAACGTAACGTGTTTGTTTACAAGTTTATAACCGCCGATACGCTTGAGGAAAAAATCATCAACTTGCAAAATCACAAAAACGATTTGGCGGGAATTGTAACGAACGACAATCCACTGAAGAATCTCTCGCCCGAGAAAATTATGGAATTGTTTGATTAGTTTTTTCCTGTTTCCACTTATTCCGTCAGCCAACATTTTTTTATCTTTGTTTCATTGCTTCCGCATTTTGCGAGAGTATAACATATTATTAATCAGCATTGACTGTTATTCGCGTTCAAAAAGAAAAAGCCTGAGAAACTATTTCTTTTAACCGAAATAGGCTGATTGTTCACGGGTGGCTTTGAGTTGCCCTTTCCACACTGTGTAGTAGTCTGTACCGCTTGGTGCGGCCAGACTATACGGTGTGGGCGGGGTTTCTTCTCAGGCTTCCCCGTGAACGCGAGTAGGAAGGTACGCACCTTTCTTATAGCCTGATTTCAAAGTGTTTAATGGTGCAATGCACAAGTTAAACACTATGGCGCATACAAACTTGGTTGTGGCCAAAAAAGCCCAAAATGATGAGTTTTATACACAATATCCTGATATTCAGAAGGAAGTAAATGCTTATTTGGAGTACAATCCTGATGTGTTTCGTGGCAAAACCATTTTACTTCCGTGCGATGACCCTGAATGGAGCAACTTTACAAAGTTTTTCGCTCAAAATTTTGAAAATTTTGGATTAAAGAAACTCATCAGCACAAGTTTCGCCGTTGAAAGCAAAAAGTATAAAACCGATTGGCAGCCAACACTTTTTGAAACCGAAAATCCTCTTTTCAACCTTGACAAATCGAAACGTTGCGGCAAAATATTTGTGCTTGACCACGATACTAATGCAAATGGAAAAATCGACATCGACGATTTGCAATGGCAGTATCTTGAAGGTGATGGTGATTTCCGAAGCGATGAAGTTAAACTGTTACGTGATGAAGCAGACATAATCGTAACCAATCCGCCATTTTCTCTGTTTCGCGAGTTTTTAGCGTGGTTAGTGGAAACAGATAAAAGATTTTTGATTATTGGTAACAAAAACTGTATTTCATACAAAGAAGTTTTTCCTCTTATTAAAGCAAATAGAATTTGGGCGGGACGAACAGAATGGAGCGGTGGAATGTGGTTTTATACCAATCCAACCAACGAGGATAATGATTCATTATCAAATGTTGCTTCCTGTTGGTTTACTAATATTGACCACGGTCGCCGTCACCAACCGTTACAATTGATGAGTATGGCTGATAATATAAAATTTAGCAGTCATAAAGAAGTTCGAGGTGGAAAGTATTTTCATTATGAAAATTATGACGCCATTGAGGTACCATATACCGACGCGATTCCGTCTGATTATGATGGTGTTATGGGGGTGCCTATTACATTTTTGGAAAAATATTGCCCTGAACAATTTGAGATTGTTGGAATTGGTAATGGTGGCGAATTAGGAATATCGTACGGCATTAGCGCAAATCTGTCGGCAGATGATTGTAAGCGCTTATTCAAAGAAGATAAAGGTTTTCGTCGTGGTAAACTATGTTATAGAGACGAAACAGGTCGTTTGATAAGTTGCTATGCAAAAATATTGATTCGTAAAAAACAATAAATCAAAATTTTAACGCTATGATAACCGAATTAAAACAATACACGATTGAGGAAATTTGTAACGGATTTGTTTACAATGAATATGAAGGAAAAGGTTTGTTCGGACTTTCGGGTAGATTGACAATTCAGCCTGAATATCAGCGCAATTACATCTATGCCGACGGCAAAAAAGATGTGGCAGTGATTGAATCGGTTTTGAAAGGTTATCCGTTAGGTTTAATATACTTTAATAAGGTTGATGGCGGCCAATTGGAAGTGCTTGATGGTCAGCAGCGAATAACGAGTCTCGGACGTTTTGTAAAAGGAAATTTCGCCATAAAAATCAATGGTATGGAGCAGTATTTCAGCGGTTTGGCAACAAATCTGCAAGAAATGATTATGCAAACCAAATTGCTAGTTTACGAATGCGAAGGAACAGAAGTAGAGATAAAAGAGTGGTTCAAAACGATAAATATTGTCGGCGTGCCGCTTAACGAGCAAGAAAAGTTAAACGCCATATTTTCAGGGCCATTTGTAACGCTTGCAAAAGAGGAGTTTAGCAATTCACAAAACGCAAATGTCTCAAAATGGAAAGCTTACATTAAAGGAGATGTTAAGCGGCAAGAGATTCTTGAGCGTGCGTTGCAGTGGGTTAGCAAAAGCAACGATGTTAGCGGTTATATGAGTCAGCATCGTTACGACAACAATATCAACGAATTAAAGTTGTATTTCAATGCCGTAATAAATTGGGTATCATCAGTTTTCAGTGATGTGGAAAGTAGTATGTGTGGTTTGGAGTGGGGGCGTATGTACGAACTTTATCACAAGAATGCCTACAATCCAGCAAAAGTTTCGGAGCGTGTTCAAACTCTTATGGCCGATGATTACGTTGAGGACAAGAAGGGAATTTTCGAGTATATTTTAGGAGGCGAGGTTGATAAGAGTCTGTTGAATATCAGATTATTTGAGCCGAGCGTAATAAAAAGTGTATATGCAAAGCAAACCGCCGACGCAAAGGAAAAAGGCATAAGCAACTGTCCGCTTTGCGCATTATCGGACACCAATAACAAAACCAAAATTTGGCAACTCAAAGAGATGGACGCCGACCACGTTACAGCGTGGAGCCGTGGCGGAGCAACCGACATCAAAAATTGCCAGATGCTCTGCAAAACGCACAATCGGGCAAAGGGAAATAGGTGAGATTATCTCAATCCCTTTTTAAAATTGAACGCTGATGTTCCCTGAATGCCTTCCGAAGTGGCGAGCAGTTTCAGCAGACGGGTAAGGTGGGTGTTGTCGGTTGGTTCGAAGGTTAAATCGATTAGAAACCGACCGAAGCCTTTGCCGCGCAACTTGTTGGCATACTGTGTGATGCAGACTGGTTGCTCTGGCGTGATAATTGTCAGACCATTCACGCGGTGGCGCTGGTAGCGGTTTTTACGCTCGTCGGAGAACTGGTTTGTTGACAATTTTATGGGCATTCGTGAGGTGAACAATCGCGGGCGGAAATAGACGGGAATCACAGCCTCGCGGCAAGCTCCGGTGAGTAGGTTCTCGTACTCGTTTTCCGCAGGGCTGCAAAACCACTCGGCGCCTTGTTGTTTGAGCCACTGTGCGGCGGCATCGTTGTAGGCGTAAACCGCTTCGTTGGTGGCAAAACGGCTATGTGGCGGCAACATTGCGCTTTGTGACAAATGGCTCAAAACAAAACGATTAACTCCTTTTTGTGCCAATGCGGAGCAAAATTTTCTGACGCGCTCAATTTGCGTCTCGCTCACAAACGGAGGCAATTCAAACCATATTTTTTGCAGCATTGAGCCATTTATCTTGTTTGTAGTCAAGAAGTTCTGCCACTCGAGCATCGGCAGCGACAAAACCACAATGTCGGCTTTTTGCAGTGCCGCACATTGCATCCAATCAAGGTTATCAATTCGCACAATGGTTGCGGATTTCGGCTTGGCTGTCAGTTGTTTGCGGATATTGCCAATTATGTTTTTCTTCATTGCCAGTGGCATCCGTACGTCGTGGCGGCCGGAGGTTGGCAGTTCGGTTCCGAATTTTTGATTGCGGAAAGCGGTCAGGTAGATGTCGGTGCCGGCGGTGGCGTTGCCTCGGAAGCCTTTTGCGGTGCAAACACCGTCAACAACACGGAAGTTGTCGAGTACAAAGGCGTTCTGGTCGGTGTCGGCATCGGTACGAATGCGCATACGGTTGCCTTTGGACAACTCAATGTTGGTAGTGAAAACAATCGTACCGTCATGACAATCAGTGACTTTGCCAATCAATAGACCCGTGTTCGGGTTGTCGGCAATCGACTCGGCAATGCTGCGGCCCATAAACCATTGTGTTTTCGGGCGGCTTAAATCGTCAACCGAATCGATAACCATTTCATCATCAATGACTTTGCGGTAGGCTTGCGCTACTGTGTAAACATACTCACCCGACTTGAGCCGTCCTTCCACTTTGAGCGACGAAACACCCATTTGTGCAAGGTCTTTAATCTTGTCAATCAGTTGGTTATCCTTCATGCTGAAGAAGGTGCGTTTTTGTCCTTGACAGTTGTAGAACCGGCGGCACGGCTGAGTGCAGAGTCCGCGGTTGGCACCGGCACCGCCCAAATAGCTGCTGAACAGGCAAAGTCCTGATACCGAATAACATAGCGCACCGTGAACAAACACTTCGGTTTCGATATTGGTGCGTTGGTGAATTAGTTGCAACTCTTTGATTGTCAGTTCGCGGGCAAGTACAACACGTTTAAAACCAATTTGTTGGCAGTGGTTTGCGCCAACAGAGTTGTGGTTGACCATTTGTGTGCTAGCGTGCGCCACAAGTTTCGGAAAATACCGCCGCATCAGGCTGAAAACACCCCAATCCTGAATAATGACGCCCGCAATCCGTTGTTCCGACAAGAATTGCAGCGTATCGAGCAAATCTGGCAGTTCGTTGTTTTTTATGACGGTGTTGAGCGTAACGTACACTTTTACATGCTTTTGTGCGGCAAGTTGGCAAATGGCTGCAAATTGCGAGTTTGTGAAATTTGAGGCGCGTCCGCGGGCATTGAAAGCCTTAAGTCCCAAATAGATAGCGTCGGCACCGCCCTCAAGCGCGGCATATAGGCTTTCAATGTTGCCAACAGGCAGCAGTAGTTCGGGTTTGGCGGCGCAAGGCATTGCTAATCCTTTGAGTTTGTGTAAGTTCGCCAACGGTCAATTAGCGTCTTAAAATTGTCGGGCAGTTCGGAGTCGAACATCATCCGCTCGCCGGTTACAGGGTGGTCGAAGCCTAACTCCTTGGCGTGCAGAGCCTGACCGGGCAGCAAAGTAAAGCAGTTCTCAACAAATTGGCTGTATTTGGCAAACGTGGTGCCGCAGCGAATCTCGCGTCCGCCATATTCGGGGTCGTTGAAAAGCGGGTGCCCGATGAATTTCATGTGAATACGGATTTGATGTGTGCGGCCGGTCTCAAGGCGGCATTCAACCAGCGTGACATAACCAAATTTTTCGAGCACACGGTAATGTGTCACAGCGTGTTTGCCCATTGGAACATCCATTGGGAAAACATCCATAATCTGGCGGTTACGCACGTTCCGGCCTATCTTTCCAATAATAGTGCCCTCATCGTCGCGTAGTTCGCCCCACACTAAAGCTACATAGCGCCGGTGCGATGTGTGGTTAAAAAACTGCCTGGAAATGTGCGCTTTAGCTCGTTCGGTTTTTGCCACAACCAACAATCCTGAAGTGTTTTTATCGATTCGATGAACGAGTCCCGGACGAGCGTCGCCACCATTGAAAATGGGCAAATCGTTATAGCGGTAGGCCAGCGCATTGATGAGCGTGCCAGTGTAGTGTCCATAGCTCGGGTGCACAACCATTCCGGCCGGTTTGTTCACAACCACAAGGCTATCGTCCTCATACACAATGTCTAATGGGATGTCTTCGGGGATGATTTCAATTTCGCGTTGCGGATAGGTGAGCATCACCCGAATAACATCGCCCGGTTTTACGCGATAGTTGGCCCGCGCCGACGAGCCGTTGACAATGATGAAACCGGCATCGGCTGCAGCCTGAATTTTGGTGCGCGACGCATTTTCAATCTTCATTTGCAGGAACTTATCGATGCGTAACATTCCCTGTCCGCGGTCAACCTCGAAGCGGAAATGCTCATACAGATTCTGGCCGTCAGATTCGGTTTGACTGCCTTCGTCGAGTTCGTCATCAATATTGTCCAACTCGTCGTCCACCATTGCGATTATTGTTTTACAAATTTCAGCAAAGCCGATTGGTCGCCGCTTTCTATTTTGATAAGATAAATTCCTGATTGCAAGATTGATACATTGATATTGTTTCCGCTTTCGCGAATCAGAGCTTGTCCGGTTAGTGAGTAAACCGACACGCGGCAATCGCTATCGGCACCCTCAATGTTAAGTATGTCGTTGGCCGGATTCGGGTAAATTGAAATGCCGCTAACATATTTTGTATCTGTGATATCGGTACTCATATGCCCGAATATCGGACGAACCATGAGTGAGCCGGTGAAACTTGTCGGCAGCCACTCGCCGCTGGTATTGTAGAAAATCTTGCTCTGGCTGTATCGGTTGACGTCCCAGCCCACGTTGAGCCTCAGTTTCGATGATTGCTGCCACCCTACAAACACGCTCTTGTCAACGGCTATCGGCTCGCTGAACTCAAAGTCCATAAATTGGTTCTGGCCCTCGCCAAAGGCCGGGCGTACCACATCGGTGCTGGCAATCAGACGGCCAGGTTTGCCATTGTTGTTTTCCCAAGCGCAAATGCTGAATGCGTCGGCGGCACTCTCCACCGGATTCGAAGGTAGGAAGCATATGCTCAAACCTTGCAGATTATCAGCCTTATACGTTGCGTAGAGATAGGCCACCTGCGCTGAGTTGGCATCAACGCCGTATGCGTTTTCAGCAGTGCCGTCATCGTATGCGTAGTAGTTGCCAAAATGCTGGTAGGTATAGCTTCGGTTGTTGCCGGCAATAAGTTCATCTTTGTCGGTATTGAGCTCGCATTCAAATAGATATGTTGCGCTTTCGCGACTGTCGTACACAATCGGGTTATCATCGTAGGCATAAAGTTTGTTGGTGTTCAAAAGGCCTTCAAAATTTATGGTTCCCATTGTGACTGAGTCGTTTAGGTAGACGTCGTTGTCAACGTCTTTGATGCGGATTCGCACTTCGGCCTTCATGGTGCGGTCCCAATGGTTGCGCACATGAATGTTAAGCCGCGTGTTCTCAGTGTTGATTGCCGACTCGTAGTGCGACCACGGTATCGATGTGAAATTCTTCAAGATAGTGGCTGCCGGTTCCACCAGAGCAATGTCGTAGAAGACGGTGTCGGCAGCTGAGCGACCGTCGTTCAGATAGACAAAATCGATATTCCAATGGTCGCAGTTGATTGCCGCCGACGGGTTAAAACTGCCCGCGAGACTGGCGTAGTTGAAGAAGCGGAATTGGAATTTCTCGGTAAAATATTCAGACTCGCTGATTGGCAGCATCACAAGTGCAAATTCCAGAGTGTCAGGACGATTCGGCTGCAAGTGTAGCACGTTGCTGCGGAATGTGGCAAGGTCGGTTCCGGCCATTGCCCAAAGGTTGGTCCACACGCCGTTACCTGATGTTATTTGCAGGACAAGCGAGTCGGCGGCTTCGGGGGCGTTGCCGTTGCCTTGCGGCTGATAGTAGAAACTCAGGTATGTCGAATTTTTGTCGGCTTTCGACAAATCGATTGGCTGCGATGTCAGATAATCAGCAATATACGGTTGACTTGTTGCATGGTCGTAGTGGCGGCCGTCGGAGTCGATGGCGTCAAAAGTGGCTACTCCCACTGAGTAGGGGTTGATGCCGAAAGTGTTGTTAATCCATACGCCGCGGTCGGTCCAGAGTTGTTGGTCGGGGTTTTGGCTGTTACCGCTGAAATCGTCGATAAACGGTAGTTGCACAGTTGACGAAACACTACGCATCAACACTCTATTGTGTTCATTATGTGATGTTTGTAGCGTTGTCGGTAACAAGTATTCTTGTGCTTGCAAGCCAAGAATACAAAATGCGAACCCTGTTGTAAATAGCAGTCTTTTAATCATTTAAATTGACAGGTTCAATTTCGTTTTATTGCTCGGGTGACAACCAAATGTCGATTTTTGCTCCAATTGGCGCGCGCGAGTCGGAGTTATAGTATGCCGGCGATTGTTTGTACACCTTCGCATTGATGGTGTCGGTAGGCGAAAAAGCGTCTGTTATTGTGACATTTCCCACGTTCAGATAGGCGTTGTTAAGCTCGTTGGCAGCTTCAAAATAAGTCTTCCCTTTCAGGTTAGGCAGCGGAATAGAGTAGTTGCTCTCGTATCCGTCACCCAGCACAATGTCGATTTTCGAGCCTGTCTCAATCATTGTTCCTGCAGCTATCGGCGTGTTGTTGTGCATCTGTTTCAGAATGTTGTTTTTAGCGAAATCTGGCTGATAAATGAGCTGTCCCACATGCAGTCCCAGCATTTCGAGAGTGGCTTTTCCCTGGCGGTACGACAATCCGACAAGCCGCGGCATCTCAACCTTCGCTCTGCAAAACGCGTTTGTGGTCAGGAATATTGTGCGGTTGCGCTTAACGTGCGTTCCCGGGCGTGGGCTCTGGTCGATAATACTGCCGCGCGGCATATAGTCGATAAAAGTGGAGTCGATAATGCGCAGTTGCAGATTCTCATGAGCAGCTATCTGCGCAGCACGTTGCAGTGTCAGGCTTTTGAAATCGGGAACCGAAATCGACTGATTGTGATGCGTGTAAAATCGCAAGAATGTTGTAAATATCACAAATACAACAATATAAAAGGCGATAATCAGCTCAGCGATTATGCCGATACGAATAAGTTTTTGTTTAATCGGTGACTTTTCCCCGCTATTTTCTTTTTCCGCCATAACTGTATTTCTTTATCCGCAAAGGTAAACTATCTTTTGAATTAGTCGAAGCAAATGTGCATTATGGATGCCGATTGTGGTGTCATAACGCTAAATTGTGCACTTTATGCGAAAAAAATGTCGCAAGTGTCGGATAATGTGCTAAATTTGCGTCGTTTATGCGAAAAAGATGAAGTTGACTTCAAACATATTCAAATATATCTTTTTAGTAGCCAGCCTATTTTTTGTCAATCTGTCAGTTGCGTCGGATGCTGATGCCGACAGCGATACCGATTGGGTTTTAGTTACCGAAGACAAAGATAACGATATAAAGGTTTTTGAGCGTTGGATTTCGCTCGACAAGCAACGCGCCCGCGAACGTTCGGGAAAGATGATTCTGAAATGCTCGCCCGAAGAGTTGCTTGCCATCATTTCCGACCCCAACAAAACCGATATCTGGATGAGCAATGTTGAGAGCTGCCGCATCGTGCGCCGCACCAACAACACCGAATGGTTTGTCTACACACTGATGGATGCTCCGTGGCCTATTGGCAAGCAGGATTTTGTGTCGAAATACACCGTTACGCGCCGTGGCGACCGCATCATTGTCAGCATCGACCAGCAGACCGACCTGATTCCGAAGAAAAAAGATATAGAGCGGCTCGACACTTTCAGCGCCCGCTGGGAGATTATGCCTGTAAGTGAGAGCACCATAAGCGTGGTTTTCACCACACAATCTACACAGCCGTCGAAATATCCAAACTGGGCGCAAGACCCGATAGTGCGCAAGACCTTCCTGAACAATATGCGCAAACTTCGCCGCCATATTAATAAAACAGCTTGATTTCCAAGCGTTTCAAATCTTAGATTTTATTTTTCATAAATAATTCAGAATTTTTGTAATGAAATTGCAAAAGTTGTGTCTAATGTGTGAGTGAGTATTTTTGTTTGAAGAAAACATGTTACATTTACAAACTAACACATAACTAAATTTTATGAAAAAACAACTCAAACTTTGCGCGGCCTTTGCCGCCACCTTTCTGTTTTGTGCCAATACCAACGCACAAATTGTGATTAACGAGTATAGCTCGGCAACATCCACGTTTTTAGACGAATATAATGAAGAGTCCGACTGGATTGAACTTTACAACACATCGTCGGCTGAAGTCGATTTGAACGGTTGGCACCTGTCGGACAGCAAGGAGAATCTTGCAAAATGGACGTTCCCGTCGGTGAAAATCGCGGCCAACGGATTCCTGTTGGTTATGGCTTCGGGCAAGAATGTGACCATAGTGGCCGCAGGCAAGTATCTGCACACCAATTTCAACATTTCGTCGGACGGTGAGTCTATTTTCTTGACAAATGCAGCCGGTGCAATTGCTTATCAGACTGATTCTGTGGCTGTTCCGTGCAACGCCAGCCGTGGTTTGAGTCCCGATGGCGGCAGCAATTGGGTATTCTTTGCCGAACCAACACCCGGCAAGGCCAATACCACAAAGGCTTTCACCACATCGGCAACCACGAGCGTGAAATTCTCGCCCGAAGGAGGTTTTCAAACCTCGGCTGTGACCGTAACGCTATCCACCGATGGCAATACACCTATATATTATACTCTCGATTGCACCGAACCAACCGACACATCGTTGCTCTATACCGGCCCAATCACTGTTGACTCGACGACAGTAATCCGTGCCACCACATTCAATAGCAATTTGATGCCAGGTCAGCCTTCGACGCAGACTTATATTTTCCCAAACGATTTGCGCTGGCTTGACCGCAGCCTATATGATGGATACATATATACGCACTCTTTGGTTCCGAATGAGGGAATTACCTATGATTCAATTTTTTCGTATATGGATAATGGAGGCGATTATAGGGATTTAATGCACGATACTATAGTTGACCCGAATATCCACCTTGCGCATCCGTCAACGTTCAGTCTGCCTGTTGTTTCTTTGACAACTGACCCCGAAAATTTATGGAATTGGGAAACTGGTATTTACGTTTTCGGCGACGGTGCCGACATATCAGGAGAACCATATTATGGTGCCAATTTCCATCAGGATTGGGAGCGCCCTGTTCATGTTGAGTTATACTGGACCGATGGGGAGAAGCGTCTCGACCAGGATGCAGGAATGAAGATTGCCGGTGCGTGGAGTCGGAGTAACAACCAAAAATCGTTTGCTCTGTACGCTCGCAACGCATACGGAAAGAAATATTTTGATGCCAAATTGTTTGATGAACTCGATATCAAACGGTTTAAATCGTTCGTTTTGCGCGATTCGGGCAACGACTGCAACGGCACACATTTCCGCGATGCAATGATTACGCATCTTGTTGCTAAGAATAATGTTGATATTCAGGCATATCAACCAGTTGTTATTTACTTGAACGGTGAATATTGGGGAATTTTGAATATACGAGAGAAGCTGAACGAGTACTACGTTGAGAGCCACTATCCGCACGTTGAGCACGATAAGGTGGATATTATTGCGGGAAAAGGCACTGGCGTTGAGGCATCAGAAGGCGACATGGACGATTACAATGCTATGATGGACTTTGTGAAATCTCACGATATGGCCGATGATGCCAACTACCAGCAGGTTGCCGCACAAATCGACATCGATGAGTATATTGAGTATTTAGTGACAGAGATTTATGGTGGCAACGACGACTGGCCGCACAACAACGTGAAAATGTGGAAGTCGAAGAAAAACGGTGGCCGTTGGCGTTGGTTCCTCTACGACACCGACCAATCTTATAATATTTGGGACCGCGATGAAGATAAAGTCTCGTACGACAAGTTGGCAAAATGTTTGACCGAAAAAGGAAAAAACGGCGATACTTGGTCGAATGTCTTGTTGAGTAATATGGTGAAAAACACAACTTTCCGCAACGAGTTTGTCAATCGTTTTGCGGACCGTATGAATTACGAATTTCTTCCAACGAATATCAATAAGCTGATTGACAGTCTGTATAATAACATAAAAGACGAAATGCAATATCACAGGAATATGTGGGGCGGCGGTGAAAATGGTGACAGAATGAAAGCTTTTGCTAAAAGTCGCCCAACATGGATGCGTGTGCATTTACGTAACAATTTAGATGTTGGTGAAAATGTTGTGGTAACCCTCAATGAGAATGACAGCAAGGCTGGTTATATTGAACTTAACTCGCTGACGCTAAAGAAATTCCCGTGGAATGGCACATATTTCCAAAATGTGCCTGTCAAGTTGCGGGCAGTGGCACGGCCGGGTTATAAGTTTGTTCGTTGGGAATTCAGCGAAGGATTGCCAAATAACACCTGCGCAGGCATCGAAGTTACTTTGGACAATGACGCAGACATAACTGCGGTTTTTGAAAAGGATGCGGATGCAGCATTTAACAGTGTGGTTATAAATGAGATAAATTACAAGTCGGCTGACGATTTTGATACCAAAGACTGGATTGAACTTTACAATACAACGGCTGCCGCTATCAATCTGTCGGGTTGGAAATTGCTTGACGGTGAAGCCGACGAAGCCTTTACAATGCCGGTCGGCACGGTAATTGAGGCTTACGGCTATTTGGTTGTTTGCGCCAACCAGAACAAGTTGTTAGGTTTAAATCCGGCAGTTACAAACTATGTAGGCGATTTCACTTTCGGATTGGGCAAGGAAGACAAATTGCAACTCTTTGATTCAGAGGGTGCTTTAATTGATGAGGTCTCGTATGCAAAATCCTGGGGCGATGCCAACGGAACAGGCAAAACCATTGCACTGACCGACCCGTTTGCCGATAACGCCAACTATAAGTTGTGGAGCGACAGCGATTTGCATGGAACACCGGGTGCGCAGAACGGCACATTCAATCCGTCTCGTAGCGATTTCAATACAAACGAAAAGGTTTTTGTTGACATAACCGAGGCTCAGGCAGCCAACGCAACAGCTATTTGCTACCCGAACCCTGTTAGCAGCGAGGCTGCGCTTTTGTGGCAGCAAACCGCCGACGCAAACGTGCGTATTGAACTATTCAATGCATTTGGCAACTGTGTGGCTCAAATTTGTGACGAATGGTTCGCACAAGGTCAGCAACAAATCGACATCAGCAGAGCTATAGCAGCTTGCACACCAGGGTTGTATATCGCTAAAATCAGTATTGACGGACAAATGCCTGTTAATGTGCGCATTATCAAGCAATAAGCGCTATTGATTGTATCTTTTATCGGCAGTTGGCAAGCGCTGACTGCCGTTTTTTTTTATTTTCAGACACAACAAAAACTAAAATTGAAAATCATATTGTTTGCGTAGGTTGATTTATGCCGACCTCTACACTTATTTTGCCGACGTTTCGTTCACAAAAAAGCCTTGCACGTTCCGTTAAAGTGCTACATTTGCCCGTTTTTTGAAAATAGCGGAACAATGAAAAAATTTCAATTACTCGCTTTGTCGCTTTTAACGGCAATGGCAACAAACGCACAAATCGTAATCAACGAATACAGCTCGTCAACTACCACATTCTTAGATGAAAACAACGAGGAAGCTGACTGGATTGAACTTTACAACACATCGTCATCGAGTGTCGATTTGAAAGATTGGAGTCTGACAGACAATAAGGACAATCTTACAAAATGGAAGTTTCCTTCGGTGTCGGTTCCCGCAAATGGTTACTTGTTGGTTTTGGCGACTGGCAAAAATCTGACCGAAGTAGCCGATGGCAAGTATCTGCACACGAATTTCAATATTTCATCGGATGGAGAAGCTGTTTTTCTTGTGAACGCTTCTGGCGAAATTGCGCATCAGACTGATTCGTTGTCTGTCCCATGCAACGCAAGCCGCGGTTTGAGTCCTGATGGCGGCAGCAATTGGGTATTCTTTGTCGAGCCTACACCTGGTGAGGCAAACACAACTAAGGCTTACGCCACATCGACAACCACAAGTGTGAAATTCTCGCCCGAGGGCGGAGTCAAAACATCGGCATTGACCGTAACTCTAACTACCGACGGCAACACACCTATATATTATACGCTTGATTGCACCGAGCCGACAAAAGAGTCTACAAAATACACCGGTCCGATAGCCGTTGATAGCACAACAGTCATCCGCGCTATCACTTTCAATGACAACTTGATGCCCGGCCTGCCATCAACTCAGAGTTATATTTTCGGAAAGAAACTGCGTTGGATTGACCGCGACAAACAAGGCAAACCAATCGATACTGGAACCGTTTGGGTTGAAGACCCCGATACATCCAACAACGAAGGCAACAACGGAGGTTGGGGCGGCTGGGGTGGCTGGGGCGGCTGGTGGGGACGCCCAGGTCACGACTCGATAATATCAGTTGACCCGGCCAAATACCTCGACCATAGCTCGTCATTCAATCTGCCGGTTATTTCGCTTACTACCGACCCTGACAATCTTTGGGATTATAACAAGGGAATTCTTGTGGAGGGACCGAATGCCGACTTAAACGCCTCGCCTCGTCGTGCAAATTATTATAATGATTGGGAGCGTCCAATCCATGTTGAACTTTATTGGACCGATGGTTCGAAACGTCTTGACCAAGACGCGGGAGTGAAAGTGGCCGGAGCTTATAGCCGTATGAACGACCAGAAATCGCTAGCGTTACATGCCCGTAATGCTTATGGTACAAAGTATTTCAATGCTAAATTGTTTGATGAACTTGATATCACACAATTCAAATCGTTCACTTTGCGCGATTCGGGCAACGACTTTGGCGGCACCCACTTCCGCGATGCTATGATTACACATCTTGTGGCTGGTAATAATATTGATATTCAAGCATATCAGCCAGCAGTTGTCTTCTTGAACGGTGAATACTACGGCGTTCTGAATATGCGCGAGAAATTGAACGAATATTACATAGAGAATCATTATCCGCAGGCTGACCACGACAATGTGGACTTGATTGTGGCGAGTGATGTGACAAAAGATATGTCGGCGTCGGAAGGCGATATGGAGGCCTACAACGCATTGCTCGACTTCATCGAGAACAACGATTTGTCTGAAGAAGCCAACTATCAGTATGTTACTACTCAAATGGATATGGATGAGTATATTGAGTATATGGTGTCGGAGATTTACGGTTCGAACAACGACTGGCCGCACAACAATGTGAAGGTGTGGAAATCGAAGAAAAACGACGGTCGCTGGCGTTGGTTCCTTTTCGATACCGACCAATGTTATTCAATTTGGGGTGACCAGTCGGGCGATGACAAATTGGCTGACTGTTTGAAGGAGAAAGACACACATGGTAACACTTGGGCTAATTTTCTTTTCCGCAACCTAACTAAAAACAAACAGTTCTGCGATGCTCTTGCTAACCGCTTTGCCGACCGTATGAACCGTGAATTTCTGCCAGCCAATGTCAATCATTTGGTCGACAGTTTGTATGGCAACATCAAGAAGGAAATAGGTTCACATAATTCGCGTTGGAACAAAGGAACTAACGACGGCAATGGAATGAAGGATTTTGCCAAAAACCGTCCGAAAAATGTACGCAACCATCTGCGTAAGCACTTCGATGTGGGCGGTGATGTCAAGGTTACGTTCTATATTAATGATGATGCGGCTGGATATGTACAACTTAACTCGCTCACACTTAAGAGGTTTCCTTGGAGCGGTTCTTATTTCAAAGAAGTTCCTATTTCAATTCGTGCCGTTGCGCGTCCGGGTTATAAATTTTCACATTGGGAGGATGCTGACGGCAATAATGTTAGCGAACACGAGGGCATCAGTGTCAAACTTGAAGAGACATCGGAATACACAGCTATATTTGAATCAAGCGATTTGAAGTATAATAATGTTGTAATCAATGAGATAAATTACAAATCGGCCGATGATTTCGACACCAAGGACTGGGTTGAACTTTACAATACCACTTCTGCGGCCATTAACCTTACGCGCTGGAAAATCAGTGACGGCAATCCTGACGAAGCATTTACCATTCCTGCAGGAACTATTATTCCGCCATATGGATATTTGGTCATCTGCTCGAATGCTAATAAGTTGCTGAAATTCAATTCCGGAGTGATAAATTTTGTTGGTGATTTCAATTTCGGTTTGAGTAAAGAAGATAAAGTGCAACTATTTGATTCAGAAGGGAATCTGATAGATGAGGTTGAATATGTGAAATCGTGGGGCGACGCCAACGGAACAGGAAAGACACTTGCATTGACCGACCCGTTTGCCGATAATGCCAGCTATAAATTGTGGAACGACAAGGATATGCATGGCACGCCAGGAGCGCAAAACGGCACATTTAATCCTTCGCACGATGATTTCTCCATTGTCGATACTACATTCAAAGTCGATGTTGATGAGCAGGTTGCATCGGAGTTGATGGCCATGTGCTACCCAAATCCATTCAGCAGTGGAGCTCAAATAATGTGGGTGCAGGCTTTCGAAACTTTTGTTGATATTGAATTGTATGCTGCTAACGGTTTGAAGATGAGTAATGTATGCAATGGTGTGTTTGCTGAAGGTCGCCATATGATTGATATAAGCGATGTTGCTGCGAATTGGAATCCGGGATTGTATTTTGCCAGAATCTCGCTCAATGGACAACGGCCTGTTATTCTGAAGATAATGAAACAATAGGTTAGGTTAAAGTTTTTATAATGAGCGGCAGTTCGGAAACGGGCTGCCGCTTTTTGTGGGATAATCATAGATTCCGCCCTTTTCGCCAATTTTTCATGTTTCAGTGCTGCCAATGATTTACATTTGTTGCCAATGACAGTTATCGTATGAGGATTGGTAAATACATAATAATCAGCTTGCTATTGTTTGCCACAATTGCTGATGCGCAAGTGGTGATAAACGAGTATTGCGCTTCATCAACTTCATTTCTAGATGAATACGGAGACAATGCCGATTGGATTGAACTCTACAACACATCGTCGGCCGATGTCAATCTTGAGGGTTGGCATCTTTCGGATAAAGCCGCAAACCTGGCAAAATGGTCTTTCCCCTCATATATTCTTAAATCTGGTAAGCACCTTCTCATATTTGCTTCAGGCAAAGACCTTTACGAGTATTCTGCCGGTGATAGCATCTTTTATAATTCGCTTGTTGAGGCAACCGATAAGTTTTCGTATGCTATTGGTTCGTCATCTATCTCAAAAGATTGGTACAAAGCCGATTATGACGATTCAAAGTGGTCGGTTGGCAAAGGTGGTTTTGGCTATGGCTCATCGTATGCTGCCACTAAGATACCAGAAGGTACAATATCGGTTTTTGTGCGTAAGGAATTTAATGTCAATAATTTGAGTACAGTAAAGGAACTGTTTCTCGACTTGGATTATGACGATGGTTTTGTTGTTTACATCAATGGCCACGAGGTTGCGCGTGAAAATTTGGGTTCTGTGGGCGACAACACTCCGTATGATGCAGTGACGCCGACATATGTCAATCCGTTGCTTGCAAATGGTAGTCCGTTGGCGCATTTCGACTTGTCGAACAATATAAAGTATCTTGTTGAGGGTGAGAATGTTCTAGCTATCCAGATTCATAATATTAGCGAAACATCGAGCGATTTGTTGCTTTATCCGTTCTTAACAGCTGGCTCTAATGTAAAGGGAAGTAAAAAGTTGAGCGAACTTATTGATTTGCAACCTAAAAGTAGTGCAAAATATTTTCACACGAACTTCAGTATTTCAACTGAAGGCGAGCCGATTTTTCTCACAAACGCATCGGGGAAAATTGTGCATCAGACCGATAGCACAGTTGTGCCAAACGATGTGTCGCGAGGATTATCGCCCGATGGTTCTGGCAAATGGGTGTTTTTTGCAGAGCCAACGCCTAATGCTGCAAATACTACAAAGGCATACGCATCGGCCAAAACTAATGAAGTAACATTTTCTCTATCAGGTGGTTTACAGACTGAGCGTCAAGATTTAATTCTTACTTCAGCGGCTGGAACGCCTATCTATTACACCACGGATGGCTCTGTTCCAACCAAAGAATCAAAGCTTTACACCGAGCCATTATGGTTAGGCACAACGACGGTAGTCAGAGCCATCTCGTATTGCGACTCACTCTTACCCGGTCAGCCAGCTACGCGCTCGTTCATTTTCCCCGACCACGAAATTACATTACCAGTAATGGCGCTTGTCACGGCTTCGAGCAACCTATATGACTATAACTATGGTATTTACGTTGAAGGGCCTAACGCTGAGGCTTCCGACCCGCATTATGGTGCCAACTATTGGCAAGATTGGGAGCGTCCTATTCATGTTGAATATTATCTGCCCGACGGACAGAATGTTATCAATCAGGATGCTGGCGTGAAAATAACAGGCGCCTATTCGAGAATGAGCGCCCAAAAGTCGCTTGCCATTCACGCACGCAAGTCGTATGGAAAATCACACTTTGATTATCAATTCTTTAGCAGTAAGAATATTAGCAGTTTTAAATCGTTTAACCTTCGCAATTCTGGTAACGATTTCGGCAACACCCATATTCGTGATGCTATGATAACCAATCTTGTACGCAATAATAATGTTGATATTCAGGCATATCAGCCAGTTGTCGTCTATCTGAACGGCAATTATTGGGGCATTATGAACCTGCGCGAAAGATTAGGCAAGAACTATTTGGAGGAAAATTTCTCGTATGTCGATGCTGATGCGGTGGATTACATCAAGAACCGCAACGAGGTGAAGGAAGGAAGTTACGAACATTATCAGGCGATGCTTGATTTCATTCAAGATAACTCGCTTGCTGATGATGAGAACTATCAATATGTTAAAACTCTGATGGATATCGATGAGTATGTCGAATATATGGTAACCGAAATATATTGCAAAAATACCGATTGGCCTGGTAACAATATCAAGTATTGGCGTCCGCAAACAGCTGATGGGCGTTGGCGCTGGATGCTTTTCGACACCGATTTCGGTTTTAACATCTGGAGCAATAACGATTACGAAACAGATATGATATCTTTCTGTCTTGCAAGCAATAGCAGTGGTTATGCTAATGCGTCATGGGCAACGTTCCTATTGCGCAATTTGGTGAAAAACGCCGATTTCAAGCGCGATTTCATCAACCGTTTTGCAGACAGACTTAATTGCGAATTTTTGCCGGAAACAGTCAATGCATTGATTGATAGCCTTGATGTAAATATCACGCCCGAGATAAAATATCATATCAAGCGTTGGAATCATGGTGAAAGCTACCGTAACGACCGATTGAATGCTATGCGCACATTTGCCGAGGAGCGTCCTTCATATTTGCGAGAGCATATTCGCGACCATTTTTCGGCTGGCAAAGATGTGAAAATTACACTCGGCGCCAATGATAGTAGAGCTGGTTACATACAGCTGAACTCTTTGACACTGAATAATTTTCCGTGGAGTGGAACTTATTTTTCAAAAGTGCCGGTATCGTTGAGAGCCGTGGCGCGGCCTGGCTACAAATTTGTCCGTTGGGTCGACAGTGATGACCAAACGGTTGACACTCATGCCGGTATAAAGGTTACATTGAGCAAAGCATCGCGCTATACGGCGGTTTTTGAACCTAGTAATGATGCTTATAACAGCGTTGTTATCAATGAGATAAACTTTAAATCGGCCGATGATTTCGACACCAAAGACTGGGTTGAACTCTATAATACCACGGATGCAGCTATCAACATTTCGGGCTGGAAACTTGCAGACGAAAACCTTGACGAAGCTTTCATAATCCCTGTCGGAACTATCATTCCGCCATATGGTTACGTGGTTGTGTGCGCCAACCGCAGCAAGTTAGTTAGTCTAAATTCGGGTCTGCAGAATGTGATTGGCAATTTCGCATTCCGCTTGAGCGGATATGATAAGGTGCAACTGTATGACTCTGAGTGGAATCTCGTCGATGATGTGGAATACAACACCAAAACGTGGGCCAATGCCGACGGCAATGGTTACACACTTGCCTTGACTGACCCGTTTGCCGACAATGCCGCCCGCCGACTTTGGCACGCCAACGATTTGCACGGTACCCCCGGAGCAGAAAATGGTCAGTTCAGTCCGTCGCATGACGATTTCAGCATAGGTGATGACAGTTTCCGGGTTGGAGTGGTTGAGGAGCACGAGGTTCCGGAGTCTTTTGCTTTCTGCCGTCCTAATCCGTTCCATGATAATGCTGAAATAGTTTGGAATCAAGCGGTTGCATCTAACACTCGTGTTCAAGTCTTCTCGGCGCAAGGGGTGGTTTTGGCTGATTTTGGCAGCAATTTTTACGCTGAAGGCGAGCACTCTTTGAACTTAACAAGCGCCGTTAATTGGCAACCCGGCTTGTATTTTGCCAAAATAGCAATTGACGGATGTAATCCAGTTATAATCAAAATTTTACGGCAGTAGCATCATCAGGAACTTTTGATGTTCCGAAAATTTTCCTGTTCAGTATTTGGAAGATTCCAAACGATGCTAATACGCAAACAAACAGCACGATAGCGTGAGTTATTGGGCCGCCGAACATATCTGTCACTGAGGCGTTGATGTCGCCGGTGAGATAGCCAAGCAGGAAACTTGCAGAGTTATTGGCGCAGTGCATTATTATTCCAATCCAGATACTTCCGGTTTTCCAAAACAGCCAGCCAATGGCGCAACCAATTATAAATGCGGCAATAAACTGCCATGGGTTGAGGTGCGCTATGCCGAAGATGACAGCAGACCAAACAATTGCTTTGGCAGGAGAATAGCGGCGCAGGAGTGCGGCTAAAATTACACCGCGGAAAAGTAATTCTTCAAGCATCGGTGCTGCAATGCCAACAGTCAGAAAACCAGCAAAATCAAGTGTTATGGCATCTTTAAATAGTTCGGCAATAAAGTCGGGCATCGGTATAAGCGACGCTAGTGACTCCGAAATTAGAGACAATGAGAAAATCAGTACTAATGATAAAAGTAACACGCTGATTTTGAATTTGTTGGTGTCGAAATACTTTATATTGAAAATCTTTACACTAATAAGCAGTGCAAGTCCAAATTGTAGCATGTAGCTGAATAGTAATATCCACGATTTGGCTCCCGGCAATTGCTGTAAAACAGCCACTTGAAGCAATGATACCGGCAACGACACAGCAAACAAAATACCGATGATGAGAAATGCCTGAGCTATGCTTATTGACGGATTATCTGTTTTGTTTTCAATATTTTCCATTGTGCTAAACTTTTTCAACATATAATTGTGCGGAGCTGCAGTTTGTGATTTTCACTTGTTCACCTTTTTCAATATACCCGTGGTTCGATTTTGCGTCGAACAGATGCCCGTCAATCTCTATTTTACCTGACGGGCGCAGAATTGTTGCGGCTATGCCTTGCCGCCCAATGTATTGTTTTAAATCGGCTTGTACGCCAACAAATCCCTCGTCAGTTTTTTGCGATGCGGTGAGCGACAAGCGGTTGCCGAAAATGGTAGCGGTGTAGAATTTTGAACTTATCCACAAGCACAAACCTATTGATACTGACGATGATATAATTACTAATAAAAGCGATTTCAGCACATCATCAGGTTTAAGGGCTGGCATATCGCCGTCGTAGTTGCCGACCATTGCCATTGTGAGTCCGGCCACAGCAAGCGCAATGCCCGAAATGCCGCAGACACCGAATCCGGGAAATGCGAACAGTTCAATGATTATCAGTATTATGCCTAAAACGAAAAGTGCTATTTCCCAATGTGCGGCAAGTCCTTCAATGTAAAGCGGCGCAAAATAGAGAATGGCTGCCGAGACCGCAATCACCGACGGAAAACCGATTCCGGGCGACTGCATCTCGAAGTATATACCGCCTATTATGGCCATAATGAGTAGCCCTTGCAATGCCGGATTCATCAGCCAGCCGCGCGCTTTGTCGAGCCCAGTTGGCCGGTATTCTGTGATAACGGCGTTGGGGCGACCTTCATGTTCGAGCACTTCCGATATGTTTTCTGCCAAGCCTTCGCAAAAACCGTGTTCAATGGCCTCAGAAGCAGTAAAAGTCAGCACTTTGCCCGCTTCAATCAATCCGTCGATACTGATATCTTGGTCAACCATAGCTTCGGCAATTTGTGGGTTTCGCCTCCATTTGTAGGTGGTGTCGGTGCCGCTAATCAGCGTGTCGCAGCCGTGTGCTTCGGCCGTGGCCCTCATAATGCCACGCATATAACTCTGGTACTTGTCGGGCATAGCCTCACCGCTTTGATTTACAACCGTTGCTGCGCCAATACTGGCGCTTTTGCGCATATATATTCTGTCGCAAGCAATGGCTATCAGCGCCCCAGCCGAGGCTGCGTTGTTGTCAATAAAAGCCACCACCGGAATTTGGCTGTTTAGAATCCGTGTGCGGATAGAGTCGGCGTCTACAACCGCGCCGCCGTAGGTGTTCATGTGCAGAAGAATCAGTTGGGCTGAGTCGGCGTTCGCTTTTTCGAATCCTCGTTGCACTTCTATCCACATCGATGAATTAACTTCCTCATTCAATTCAATTTGCATAACCAATGTCGAATCGGAATCAGCAGTGGTTTGCGCTGTCAAATTGAGCGAGACAAGCATTAATGCGATAGTCAGAAGTTTTTTCATAATTGTTGCATTTCAGTGCAAATGTAAGAAAATGAGAGAGTATTTAGAGGTTGTGAAGTGAATTTAGTTATTTTGGCATCGGGTAAAACGAAAAACTATAATAAAGAAAAATAAAATCTAAATTATTATGATACAACGAATTCAGTCTGTCTATTTATTTGTCGCAGCAGCGCTTGCGGTATGCCTGTTTTGTTTCCCGTATGCCGAAGTGACGGTCAACGGAACGTTATTTACAATCACGGCCTGTCATCTGTCTCCGGCTGTCGAATTGCCGTCGGCTACCACCGTGCTGCCGTTTGCATTATCTTTTAGAGTTAATGATTTTAGCATGCCGTCCTTGTCTGTTACCACCATGCTGCCGCTTGCATCAATTACGGTGTTAGCCGCTGTTTTGTGTCTGATAGCTCTTTTCAAATATAACAACCGCACTTTGCAAATGAAAACAACTAAGGTGGTTATCTACTTGCAAATCGTCATTTTAGTGACAATGATAGCTTATTTCTTTGGGTTGTCGAGAGCTTTGGGCGGCGCAGAAATGACATTCAACGTCAATTTCCGATTGCCAATGGTGTTCCCGGTCATCAACATTATATTATTGGTGTTGGCGTATCGCGGAATTAAGAAAGATGACGATTTGGTGAAGTCGGCCGACCGTCTTCGCTAATGTAAATGCTGATAGTGTGAAAGTTGTTTCTATGAAATATGTTCGTGCGATTTTGCTGATATGCAGCGTTTTCGCCTTTTCCACTTCACTCTGTCAGAATCAAAACAACAACCAACTGTCTGACAGTCAGCTGGGTTTTCAATATTATCGTCAAGGTGATTATCAGAAGGCTGCCGATGTTTTTTCGCGCCTTTATCAGCAAGGACGCACCGATTATTACTACAATTATTATTTAAACTCGCTCCTCAAGATACCAGATTATACTGCCGCAGAAACACTTATTAACAGCCAAATACAGCGCAATAAAACCAATCTGCGCTATAATGTTGATTTGGGTTATTTGCAAAGTTTGCGAGGAAATGAGGACAAAGCTAATAAGATATATCAGCAGGCAATCAAGAAGTTAAGCTCCGATGTGCAACAGATAACGAAACTTGCGCAGGCTTTTATCGAGTATCGTTTGTACAACTACGCCGAGACGGTTTATGCTGAAGGCCGGAAACTGACAAAAGGCGGCTATGATTTTCGCATCGAAATGGCGCAATTGTTTTATTATCAGCGCAATTTTGAGAAGATGATTGATGAGTATCTTGAGCTGTTGAAAGTTAGCGACGCCTATCTGCAACAGGTTCAGAACTATCTTCAGCAAGCCATATATAATGATGTTGATGATAGTCTTAACGATTTGTTGTGCAGCAAGTTGCTTCAAAAATCGCGCGAGAATCCTGATTTGACGGTTTACAACCAGTTGCTCATCTGGAATTATATTCAGGACAAGAAATTCGACCTTGCGCTGCCGCAGGCTCAGGCGCTCGACCGTCGTCTTAACGAGAACGGACATCGTGTGGTGTCATTGGCGCGCGTTGCGGCTGAAAACAATGATTTCCAAACAGCCATTGACGCTTATCAGTATGTTGTGCAAAAAGGTGGTAATCAAGAATATACACGTGTGGCGCAAACAGAGATGCTTGAAGTGATGTATCGCCGCATCGAGCTTGAAATTGATACCAAACAGTCTGATTTTGAACGGCTTGAACAGGCCATAACCGATGCTCTTCAGGATATGGGAGTCAACAACGAAACAATTGATTTGGTTCGCGATTTGGCCAAACTGAAGTCTATTTATCTTGGCAAAACAGCCGACGCTCAGTTTTTGCTCGAGGACGCCCGCACAATGCGCTCGCTCAATAAAGAGACACTGGCCGCTATCGACATTGAGTTGGCCGATGTTTACCTGATGCAGGGAAACTACGCTGACGCCACGCTTACCTACGCACGGGTTGAGGTGAACAATGCCAACAGCCCGGTCGGTTCGGAGGCAAAGCTGCGAAAGGCCCGGTTGGCATATTTCACGGGCAATTTCACATGGGCTCAGGCGCAGCTCGACGCGCTCAAGGCAAGCACCGAGAAACTTACAGCCAACGATGCGGCACAGCTGTCGGTGCTTATTGAGGACAACACTGGCTGGGATGATGAGTCGGACGCTGCAATGCTTATCTATGCGCGAGCTAATCTTCTTCATTATCAGCATAATGATACTGCCGCTTTGGCCGCTATTGATACCATTATTAATATGTATGCAGCCACCCCGATAGCCGACGAGGCTTGGTATCTGAAAGGGGAAATCTATCGGTTTAAAAACCGTTACAATGAGGCCGTGGAGGCCTATCAGATTGTGGCACAGCAGTATCCCGACGATATTTTGGCCGATAACGCCAACTATCAGCTTGCGGCAATCTATCAGCATCAGTTTAACGATTCAGAAAAAGCCATGGAGCATTATTTGAAGCTGATAACCGACTACGCCAGTAGCATTTTTGTGACCGAGGCGCGGAAACAATATCGAATTCTGCGTGGTGATAAAATTGAGTAAAATCTTTCTTGCTTTTTTCGCATAGTGTACTAACTTTGGTATATGCGATTTGCATAAACATATAAATAAATAGTACCATGTATAACCAACAAGAATTAGCATCAATCAAGGCTCACGGGTTGGAGTCACGTGATGTGGACGAACAAGTTAGAAAGTTTGTTAAAGGTTTCAAGCCGTTGCAAATTATCGCGCCGGCAACGGCTAAGAATGGCATCAAATGTTTGTCGGAAGGCCGAAAACTCGATTATGTGACATTGTATGAGGCGTCGAAGGCGAAGAAGGTGAAATTTGTACCGGCTTCAGGAGCGGCTTCGCGTATGTTCAAAAAACTATTTGAGGTAATGGACTCTTACAAAGGTCCGCAAGATTACGATAAGGCTATGAGCGACAGTGCGATAGCTGATTTGTGCAACAATATCGCAAAGTTTGCTTTCTACGACGATTTGCAAGATGTTTTGAAAAAGCGCGGTACATCGATTGAAGAATTGTTGAAAAACAAACAGATAGGTCAGTTGCTCAAAGCCATTCTCACTGAGGAAGGTTTGAATTATGGCAAATTGCCAAAAGGATTGTTGAAGTTCCACCGAACCGATTATGGCTGTATTACACCGTTTGAGGAGCATCTGATTGAGGCTGCCTCATACGCTTCAACCAACGGCACCGCTTATTTGCATTTCACAGTTTCTGAATCGCATAAGGAGTTGTTTGAGAACAAGTTGAAAGAAGTGCTGTCGTTCTATAGCAAGAAATTCAATTGCAATTACGAAGTGTCGTTCAGTGTGCAAAAGCCTGAAACTGACACTGTTGCTGTTGATGAAAATAATAATCCGGTTCACACTCCTGACGGTGGGTTGGTTTTCCGTCCGGGTGGGCATGGCGCGCTGATAGCCAATCTGAGCCAGATTGATGCCGATTTGATTTTTGTGAAGAATATCGATAATGTGGTGCAAGACCGTAAAAAGGCTGATACAGTGCAATATAAGAAGGCTATTGCAGGAATGTTGCTGCATAATCAGGCACGGATTCATGAGTATCTGCGCAAAATGGATGAAGGCGTTTCTGATGCGCTGATTCAGGAGATAGAATCGTTTGTAAAGGCAAAACTGCAAATCCTTCCACCAGCTGAATATCCGTTGTTCTCTGATAATCAGAAGATTGACTTCCTTCGTGCAAAGCTTGACCGCCCGATTCGTGTTTGCGGAATGGTTATCAATGAGGGTGAACCTGGTGGTGGTCCATATTGGGTAAAAGGTGTCGACGGCTCGGTGCAGCTGCAGATTCTTGAAAGCACACAAATACCTGACGATAAGAAAGATGTAATGGCTCAGGCCACACATTTCAACCCTGTTGATTTGGTTTGCTCAACGGTTGATTACAAAGGCAACAAGTTCGACCTTCCGCGTTATGTCGACCAGCAGACGGGCTTTATCAGCAGTAAGAGCATCGAGGGTAAAACGGTGCGCGCCCTTGAGCTGCCAGGCTTGTGGAATGGCGCAATGAGCGATTGGATTACCTTGTTTGTTGAGGTTCCGGCTAGCACATTCAACCCAGTGAAGACAGTTAATGATTTGCTCCGAGAAGCACATCAATAGTTGAAATTTAAGTAGGAGAGGCGTCTTTAGGGCGCCTCTTTTTTTTTGCGGCAATCTTAGAAAATCCTTACCAATGTAGCTCCGTAGCCGTATTCTTTGAACGAAGCGTCTTGATAATCAAGTTTTTTCTTCATTTGGTCGAGCTTGCGGCGGATTTCGAGTTTCAACACGCCTGCGCCCACACCATGAATGAAGACAATCTTTTTGGTGCCGTTGTGCATGGCTTTCTCCAACTCCTCGTTGAATTTTTTCATTTGTATTTCAAGCATTTCGCTGTTGCTCAAACCACGGAAGTCGTCCAATAGTTCATGAATGTGTAGGTCAACTTCCACAATCTGTGATTGCGTAGCCTTGCCCGACTTAAACTCTTTATGCTCAGCTTTTTCGCCTTGCCGTTTCTGATTTACAAGCGCTTTGAAATCTTTGTCGCTCATGTTCTCGATTGAGTCGGCTGCGGCGCGTTCGTCAATCAATGCAATCATCATGGCGTTTTTGTTGAAGAAATCGTTTTTTACAAACGACGTCTCCTTGTAGAACTTCACAGGATTCATTTCAATGGTTCGCGACAGCGGCTCTTTCACCTTGAAAACGCCTTTACGATAGAAAGTCAGGTGGAACGTATAGGCTGGAATCAAGTTAACACTGTCCATTGTCAAAGTCGAAAACTGCACTTTGGTGTTGGCCTCAAGCACGCCCACAGCCTCCGATTCGCTTTGGTCGTCGGCGTTTGTTGCAATAATATTGTATAGCACGTTGTAGTTGCTGTCGTTTATCAGATAGATGTCGAATCCACCGTTTTTGGCTTTGGGCACAAACGCCAGAAATTCGCGCAGACTGTCACCGTTGTCCTTGTCAAAGGACACCATTGGGTAGAAAATATCCTCAATCGATTGTGCTGTCGGAGCGTCAATTCCAGACTCGTCAGCATCGATATCAGCGTTGCTATCGGTTTGATAATGTTTTACATTGCTTGTGTCGGTATTGCCGCTTCGGTTCTCGCGCAGACGATTGTCAGAGGCCGATTCCACAACAACCAACTCGCTAATCGGGGTTGGCACCTCAAATTCATCATCATTCAAAACCATAGCGGTGTTGCGGTCGATAATGCCGACAACCTTTCCGCCTCCCACATCGTTCAAAAACCTAACGGTGTCGCCAACTTTAACGTTCATCTGAAATCTATTTTAATAATTGCGCGAAGTTAAATTATTTTTGCGCCGTATCGCATTCAAAATGCGGTAGCAGTTAGCAAACTGACTAAATAACAGATTTGTAATATTTTATATTATTAAAACATTTTCTGTGATGCAGATACCTGCCGAAATAAGAATAGCCGATTTCAATTATCCGCTGCCCGACGAGCGCATTGCCAAATATCCGCTGGCTGAGCGCGACCAATCTAAACTGTTGGTTTACAATCAAGGTCATATATCTGAAGATGTGTTTCGCAACCTGGCCTCACATCTGGATGCAGACTCGGTTATTATCACCAACAACACGAAGGTTATCCGTGCGCGGATGGAGTTTTTCAAGGAGTCGGGTGCGCGAGTTGAGATTTTCTGCCTTGAACCGCACGAGCCGGCTGAGTATAATGTAATGTTCTCGCAAACAAAGAGTTGTGTCTGGAATTGTTATGTAGGTAATAGCAAAAAGTGGAAAAGCGGCAGCCTGACAAAGACGATTGATTTTGGTGGCCGTCAGACAACGCTCAGCGTTACGCGTGTGGGTACTGATAAAGATGCACAACTTATTCGTTTTGAGTGGGATAATCAGCAGGTTGCCTTTGGCGAGATTGTCGATTGGGCAGGACAGATTCCCATTCCTCCATATTTGAACCGAAAATCGGAAGATATTGATAATGAGCGTTATCAAACTATTTATTCGGAGGAGAAGGGCTCGGTGGCGGCACCAACAGCAGGCTTGCATTTCACACAGTCGGTTTTCGATTCGCTTCAAGCCAAAGGTATTGAGCATCTGAATGTTACACTGCATGTGGGCGCCGGAACGTTCAAGCCAGTGCAGACACCGACTATTGGCGAGCACCCGATGCACACTGAGCATTTCGTTCTGTCGGAGGATATTTTGGCACCTATTTTTAATAATAGGAAAAAAGTGGTGGCCGTGGGGACAACCACAGTGCGCACGCTCGAGAGTATGTATTGGATGGGCGTTAAGGCGAAACTGCAGATGGATAATCCGCTGTCGCTTGGGCAGTGGGAAGCCTATTCGCTGCCAGGGACGGTGCCCGTTGGTGAGGCATTTGGCGCGCTTATCGAGTTGGTGCGGCGTTCAGGTGCAGCCGAGCTGACGGCCAGCACCTGCATAATGATTGCGCCGGGCTACACCTACAAGGTTGTCGACAATCTGATAACCAACTTCCACCAGCCGCAAAGCACTCTGCTGCTGTTGGTCTCAGCTCTCATCGGCGACGACTGGCATCGCGTTTATGACTACGCTTTGGGCAACAATTTCAGGTTCCTAAGTTATGGCGATAGTTGCTTACTGAAAGTGAAATAATGTGGCCATATAATAGGATTTGAAAAAAAATATATATCTTCACGCAACCTTTTTACCAAAAGGTGCATCTTATTATTGATTTATCTGAAAAATGATAATATTTGTTTTATTAACTTAAATTTATATTAATTATGAGAAAGATTTCGATTTTAAGCTTAGTTGCTTTAGGAGCTATGGTATTTGCAAGCTGCGGCGGTTCAAAGCCTGCATCAGTTACAAAAGGCCGTCAAGAGTTGACAATTCCTTGCCAGGAGTTTGGACAGAACACAAAAGACGCATTCCGCGCAAGCGCAACTGCTAAGAGCCAAGACCTTAATCTTGCCAAACAAAAAGCATTACTTAACGCAAAACAAGCTTTGGCGGCAAGCATTGAGTCAACAATTAAATCGGTTACCGAGAATTATGCAAGCGAAATGGACGCTGCCGGCAAACAAGAGTTTGAGCAGTCGTATCAGAGCCTGACCAAAGAGGTTGTAAACCAGAAACTGAACTCGGTTAAGGTTACTTGCGAAAAATATTTTGAAGCCAATGGTGGTGGTTATGAGGCTTTTGTAGCTGTCGAAATGGGCAAAGACGAAGTCATCAACACTGTTGAGAATTCAATCTCTAAAGACAAGAAACTTGAGGTTATGTATGACCGCGAGAAATTCCGTCAGAAGTTTGACGAGGAAATGAGCAAACTTTAATTAACGGTTTTTTACGGACAAAGAAGTTGCTCGGCACGGGCAACTTCTTTTTTTCTTTATTGCATCACACTTAAAACGTTTGAATATGAAAAAGATACTGCTGTTGTTGTCGATATTCTGCGGATTGGCAACACTGAACACTGCCGTGGCTCAAAAGGCTAAAGTGCTTGAGAGTCAGCCTAAAAAACAACCGGCTTGGGTTAACTCATTAGTCAAAGACTACATTGTAATGTCGGCGTCGTCAAATACTTTGGAAGATGCACGCGAAAAAGCGATATTGAAAGTCAAAGAGCAGATTATCAGCTCGGTAGCTGATAATATCTCGACGCAGACAGAGCATTCGCTGACAGAGGACAACCAGTCGGGCGACATGCGGATTACAGAATCGTACAAGGTGGCTACCAAAACCCGCGCAGCCGACATTCCGTTCATCAAAGGTGTTTCGCTCAACCAGGTTGAAGAATACTATTGGGCCAAGGTGAAGGAGAGCGACGGTCGCATCAACTATTACTATCACGTTAAGTATCCGTTCAGCGATTTCCAACTGAAAAAGCTGGTTATGGAGTATGAGAAAAACGACCGCGAACTCACTCGCCAGTTGAACTCTCTGATTGCTAAAATTGATGAGACAAACAGCTTTGAGGAATTGCAACAAATTCATTCGGAACTGAATGCTCTCAAAAAAGCGTTTATTGATATCGACACTCGCCTGCACAAGGCTGAGGTGGCAATGAGCAAGATTGTCGAGATTATGAAAAATGCTTCAATCGAGACGGTGAGCACATCGCTTGGTGAGATTAGGTTTACGATAAACGCTGCCGGCAAGGTGATGCGGACAACAACCACTCCGCGCGCAAAATCGAACTGCGCAAAGATTGTCGATGTTAAGCCAGACGGCGACGAGTGGGTTGTAAAATACACATACGATGAGTGTTACGACGACCCTGACAACAAGGTGACCATTGAGTGCAGAAATCAGTTTGGCAAGGCCAACCACGATTATTTCTTCAATATCAAAGGTGAGTCAATCAACATTTTTGTCAACAACGACATCAATTTTACCGCTGGCACCGACAACGGAACTGAGATTACGGATTGCAACTGCTACATTCCGGTTGTATCGAAATACGACACTCCGTTTACGGTTACTAAGGTGGTGCTCAATTTCGGCAACGAGAGCCCGATAATCATCGACAACATCAACGCATCATTCAGTGGAAAGGGCACTCACGACCTGAATCTGACAGTGGCTCAGCCGCTTGATAAGTCGGTTTACACCGCCAAGAAGTATGATGCACTGAAAGGCGTGGTTTATTACAAATCGAACAAAACTGGCGAGCAGGGAGCTTATAAACTTTATAATCAAAAGTTTACGACTGCTTGGTAATTTGAGCCGAAATAGAAGGACAAGAGCCGCTTCATTTTTTTGAGGTGGCTCTTTTTATTGATTATTTTGCGGAAATTTTTCGAGGTATGAAGCTATATGTTAGAACCGTTGTTTTATTGTCGATAGCATTGTTGTTTGCATCGTGCGCCGAGCGGCAAAACGGTGGCAAACAAGCAACAGCCAAGATTGAGCGGCTGGCGGTGTCGCTCATTAATGGCGACAAGTATGTGTTTGGACAAAATATTGATTTGCAATGCAATGCCGAAAGTGGTGCAGTCATTGATTCGTTAAGCGTCAGCTTCGGCGGACGGACAATGAAATTTGCACGAACAGCAAAACTGAGCCTGCCAACCAATCAGGCAAGCGTTGGACAGCATACAATCCGCATAACTGCCTGGACAGCAGATGGTTCGCAAGCCGAAGGACGGGCGCATGTGCGTATTGTTTCCGATGTTGAGCCAGTGCGATACACCTACAAAATAATCAAGCAACTGCCTCATAATCATGATTATTACACTCAAGGCCTGGAGTTTGACGGCGATTATCTGTACGAAGGAACCGGACTTGAAGGACGCTCGGCTTTGTATAAGATTGATTTCCAGAAGCAAACGGTTGAGAATAGTGTTGCGTTGGATAATCAGTATTTTGGCGAGGGTGTTACGGTGCTTGGCGAAAAAGTGTATCAGTTGACGTGGCGGTCGTTTGCCGGCTTTGTGTATAACAAAAATACACTCAATAAGATAGCCGGATTTTCGTATCCAACTGAAGGGTGGGGACTTGCCAACGACGGCAGCAATCTGATAATGAGCGACGGCAGTGAGAAGATTTATTTTGTTGATACTGCGTCTTTTAGCGAGGTGCGCCGGATTGAAGTTTACGACAACAATGGTCCTGTTACAATGCTAAACGAGTTGGAGTATGTCGATGGTTTGATTTACGCTAACATCTACTGCTCCGATTTTATTGTGGCTATTGAACCGACATCCGGTAAGGTGCTGAAAATTATAGATATGCGTGGTTTGCTAAACACAGCCGAACTAAAGCTGCGCGTCGATGTGCTCAACGGCATTGCTTATCAAAAAAGCACCAATCGTTGGTATGTTACCGGCAAGCTGTGGCCTAAAATGTTTCAGGTTGAGTTTGTTGAAAAACGCTAACGATAACTTAAACGAAAAACTAAAACGAAAACACTGACACTAACGCTGACGCAAGCATTGCGTCCCTACTTATAACTTAAAACTTCGAAAACTTAAAACTAACTCTTACCTCTAAACTCTCACCACTTACCCTTTCGTCTTCTCCGACAGAGATTTAAATCCTTCGCCGAGAATCTCTTTTGCGTCAATCACAGCCACAAAGGCATTTGGGTCGATGCGGCCGATGTGCTCTTCAAGAATCAGCACCTCGCGGCGGTCAACAATGGTGTAAATCACCTTTTTAGGTGTGCCGCCGTACATTCCCTCGCCGTTCAGATAGGTGCCGCCGCGGCCAAGGTCGTTAAGCAGACGTTCGCGAATCTCTTCGTGATGGTCCGATATGATGAGCAGCATTTTTTCGTGCCCCGCGCCTTCAAGAATCATATCCACAACCTTGCCGGTGATGAAAATTACCAACCATGAGTACAATGGTATCTTCCAGTCGCTGAACGCGATAAGACCCAACAAGGCAATGGCGCTATCAACATAAATCAGCAGATGGCCGATAGGCAGATGAGTGTATTTTGCGATAATGGCCGCAATAATGTCGGAGCCGCCCGATGTAGCCTTCGACTTGAACACAATGGCCAGACCGATGCCGATAATGGTAGCGCCGAAAACCGATGCCAGCAGCAAATCGTCGGCAAGACCGAGCGGGTCGTTCTCACCAATGAAGGCTGTGAGCGTATCCATAAATGCCGCTGTCGAAAGGAATCCTAGCACTGTTTTAAAGCCGAAACGAGGCCCTAGAATTTTTGTGCCGATAATGGTTAGAATGGTGTCAAGGCAGGCCGACACAAGACCGATGGGCGTGCCGTCGGGAAACAAGTCGAACATTCCCTTGGTGGAGTGGTGGATGACGATGGAGATACCGTAAACTCCGCCCGGCACAATCTTGTAAGGGTTGATGAACAGCACAAATCCCAGCGACAGCACAAACGTGCCCACCAGAATATAGGCGACAGATTTTGCCGCATCGCGCCACGTGCCGCCGCCAGTCAACTTGTTTAAATCCAATGCCATAGTTTTCAATATTGGTTTCGGGCAAAGATAAGGATTTGTAACTTTCCCAAAAAAAATCTCACAAACACTGTTACATTTGAAAAAATGCACCGTCATTTATGGCGTAATTGATAGTGATTTTGGAACCGAAGTACATAGATATTCACAGTCAGCTGATTGACGAATGCCGGAATGGGAGCAGCAAGGCCCAGTTCGAGATTTACAAGCTGTATTACAAGGCGATGTACAACACCAGCCTGCGGTTTGTAAAGGACCCGATGGAGGCCGAGGATGTGATGCAGGAGGCATTTCTGGCAGCGTTCCGTAATATCGACTCGTTCCGCGGCGAGGTGAGCTTCGGCTCGTGGCTGAAGCGCATTGTGGTTAACCGCTCGCTCGACGTTCTTAAGAAAAAATCGCTCGACCTTGAGCCTCTCGAAGATGGCCGTACCATTATCGACGACGAGGAATACAACGGGGGCGAAGTGGAGCTGAAAGTAGAGCAGGTAAAGGCGGCAATAGCCTCAATGCCAGACAACTACCGGGTGTTGCTGACGCTCTATCTTATCGAGGGTTACGACCACGAGGAGATAGCCCAGATAATGGAGATGAGCAACGCCGCCGTGCGCACGGGGTACTCGCGGGCCAAAAAGAAACTACAGGAAATGCTTGAACAAAAAAATATTGGGTTATGGACGAACTGAAATCTTTTTTTGAACAAAACCGGAATCTGTTCGACACCGAAGAACCACTGGCTGGTCATTTCGAGAGATTCCAACAGAGGCTCGAAGCGGAGCATAAGCAGCGCAACCGCTTCAACTACAGACGGATAATGTATGTGGCGGCCTCGGTTGTGGTGGCGGTGATTGTTAGTGTAGAAGCGTTCAGCGCTCTATTCGGAAAAGGAGTTGAAACAATACAGAGCGGAGTAGAAACTATACAGAATGAGGTGGCCGAACTGAACATTAATTCGACAAACGAATTTGTACGGCAGACAACGCAGAATGTGAAATCGAAACTGAATCCCGAATATCGCGAGACACAGAAATACTACATAACCGAGGTCGATAACCGGCTCGACCAGATAAAGGCCACCTCAATGGACGAGGAGCAGAAGGCCGAACTTCTGAAAGAGCTGTCGGAAATGGACGAACTGTTTGCGAAACTGCAAAAGGAGCTTAAATCGTCGCCTGACAATCAGGTGCTTATCGAGGCGATGATTAATCATTACAAAATGAAAATTGAAGTGATGAATCAGATAATTAACAATTTGAATAGTATTAAAACTCTAAACACACAAAACAATGAAAAGGTTGATTTATAATTCGATAGCTGCAGCTTTGTGCCTATTGCTCACGGTGCCGGCCATGGCTGCGAAAACCGAGGCGCAACGCCCCGAGCATTTTGCCTACGCGGTCGATAATAACACGACTTTCGAGTTGGTGAACCGATATGGCGATGTCAATATTGAAAACATCAAGTCCGACAGTCTGATTATCGATGTCGAGATAAAGGTAAGAGCCAGAAACACAGACGAATGCAATAAGAAACTGGCAAAAATCAGCATTGTTCCGACAGTCACAGGCGGGCAGATAAAGGTTCAGACCGAGGTTGACGGTTCGATTGATGACTACACGGTGAATTACAGGGTGAAAATGCCGGCATATCTGAACTTGAATCTGTTCAACAAATATGGCAATGTGGTTGCCGACAAACTGCTGGGCAAAAGCAATCTGAAAGTGAATTACGGAACATTGAAACTCAATAAGCTGCACGACGAAACTGGCGGATTCCCGACAGTTGAGCTGTCGTACTCGTCAAACTCATCGATTGAGGAGATTGAGCTGGGCGGAATTACCATGTCGTACTCAGATGTCAATGTGGGCAGCGGAAAATCGGTGGCTGTGGCCGGCAAATACTCAAACATCACAATTGGATACGCGTCATCGCTGGCTTTAGAGGCCGCTTATGGCAATGTCAATGTAGACAAGGTGGCGAAAATCGATTTGAACGCGCGTTACACCAATGTTGAGATTTCGGAAGTGAGCGACTATGCCCAGATAGTTTTGAGTTATGGCGACTTACGCTCCATAGGCCTTGCGTCAGGCTGTCGTGGAGTTGATGTTGAGACAAAGTATGCCAATACCAAGATTGATGCTAGTCGTCTGAAAAAAGATGATTATCAGCTCGATTTGAATACGCACTACGGTAGTATCAACATTCCCAAAAATAATAAAATGGTCATAAAAGGAACTTCATCTTACTATGCGACCGGTGACGGTAACGGGCATACAAAGATTAAAGTAACATCGAAGTACGGCGACATAAAAATCGAAGATTAGCATTGCTATACCAAAAAAATGCGACTGCGAATGTGCTTCCGTCAAGGGTGCGCATTCGCATTTTTTGTCTTTTCGGAATATATTGACATAGTTGGTGCTAACTTGTTTATCTGCCGTGTTTTATCTTGTTGAAAAGTGGTGTTTTTCGGCCCGTTTTTTTTAATCGGACACTGGCGCAATAAGCATTATTTTAGTGGTGCAAAATGAAATGATATGCACAATTCAGACGATTGGTACGACGACAAGGAAGTTGAGGAGGCTGTCAGCCGTTACGAGGCTGCAAAACTGACAGGTAACTCACAGTATTTCGATGTTGAGGAGTATCTGATGATTATTGATTACTATATGGTCAACGACCGTCAGGACGAGGCAGTTGAGGCCTGTGCCAGTGCCATGCGGTTGCACGGTGAGGAGCCGGAGCTGGTGCTGATGCGTGCCCGTATCGATATTCATCAAGGTAATGCGGCAAAGGCTCTGGAGTCGATTATGCCGCTTGAAAGCATGCTGTCGGATGACTACGGATACTATCTGACTAAGGCATCGGCGTTGCTTGACCTTGAGCGCGACGGCTTTGCCGAATGTTTTGAGAAAGTGCTCGAACTTATTGAGGATGAGTCGCCTGAGCTGCGCGAGGATATTTTCGATGAAATGGGGGAGATGCTTGAGCGTGCGCGTCTCTATCCGGAGGCCCGCTCGTTCTACGAAATGGCCGTCAAGGAGTTCCCGGAAAATCTTGTTTTCCTATTCAAACTCGGTTTTTGCTACGAGTGCCTGTCGAAGCCAGAAAAGGCTGTCGAACTGTATAACAAGGCGATAGATGTCGACCCGTTTTCCGAATCCGCATGGTATAACATCGGCATTGCCTACAACCGCATGGGCGAGTACGACAAGGCGCTTGAGGCCTACAACTACGCTATCGCTCTCGACCCGTCGTTCAGCGACGCCATTTTCAACCGCGGCAACACTTTCTGCAACGCCGGACGCTATGCTGAGGCGCTTGAGTGCTATCAGGAGTATCTGCAGATATACCCCGACAGCGTGTCGGCCAAATGCTACTCTGGCGAGTGCTACATTCAGCTTGGCCGCATCGACGAGGCCGATGAATGCTACAATAAGATATTGAGCGAGCATAGCGGCAACAATGCCGAAGCTTGGTATGGCAAGGCTATGGTTTATAGTGCCCGCGGCGAGACTAAAAAGGCCGTCGAGGCATTGGAAACACTGCTTAAAATAGATAATGAACACGATACGGCGTGGTTCCATTTGGGACGGCTCTATTTCATTTTGGAGCGCAACCACGATGCCATTGAGGCTTTTGAGGAGTCGCTTAAGCTTAACAAATACAACTCGGCGGCATGGCAGAACCTTGCTCTGCTGCTGATAATGCGCCACGACTATGGTGAGGCTATTGAACGGCTTGAGACAGCGCTTGAGTTTTTCTTGCCCGACGACTCAACATTGCTATACACCTTGGCTGCGGCTGAATTTTTGGCTGGCAACGTGCAGTCGTGCATGCATGATTTTAAAAAGGCTTTCAACTCCGACCCTGATATGATTGGTGATTTTCTCTCGCTGGTGCCTAAATCGAGGATGCCTATCGAATTGAAGAAACTCTGCAACCTTAACCGCAAGCGGGTTGGAAAACGAAGCAAGGACAATAATCAAGATGACAACAAAAATATAGACGAAAATGAGCAACACTAAATTCCACCTTCATTGCCGCAAGTGCGGCGCCGACATTCCAGGCTTTGCCGAGTGGTTTGCCAACAATCAGAAATGCCCGCATTGCGGTGGCACTTACGTTGATGTGAAATATCATCGCGACTACAGCGAGTTGAAGAAACTCATCGACACAAAAGAACACGTAGAAAACGTTTGGCATTATTTCGATTTTCTGCCACTTAACGACAAGAAAAACGAGATTTCGCACACCGAAGGCGCCATTCCGGTTGACCGCTGGGAGTTTATGGAGAAGTTTGCAAAGAAATATTACAACCTTGATATTACCGTCCGTGCCTACCGCAACGACTTGAACCAGGGCACAGGCACCTTTAAGGATGTGGCCGGAGCCGTTACGGCAAGCGTGCTCAAAGAGAACGGCGTGAAAGATTACTGCGTGGCCAGCACGGGCAATATTGCCAACGCATTCGCGCATTATTTTGCCGAAGCGGGCATCAATCTTGGTGTGTTTGTGCCAGCCGATACACTGAAAATCAACGAAGCTGAGATTAACAGTTACGGTCAAGGACTCTTCCGTGTGAAGGGTGACTATGCCGCTGCCAAAAAAGTGGCCGCCGACTATTCGGCAAAATACGGCATCTTGATTTCGGGCGGCAACACTGACCCGATGCGTGTTGAGGCCAAAAAGACGATGGTCTTCGAATGGCTGCGCCAGATGGGCAAGCTGCCGTCGGTTTATATTCAGGCAGTCAGCGGTGGCACAGGCCCGATTGCCATTGCCAAAGGCTGCGCCGACCTTGAAGGACTCGGCTACGACAACCGTCTGCCACGCTTCATAATGGTTCAGCCGTCGGGTTGCACACCAATGGTTGAGGGCTACGCAAAGGCAAAGGCCGCCGGTTTCCCCGAAGGTTGGGAGAAAGACTATCCGTGCTATGAGAATCCGAAGACCAGCGTTCCAATTCTTGCCACAGGCAAGCCCGGAACATTCCCGATTGTGGCTTCGCTTGTGAAAGAGTCGAATGGTGATTTTGTGGCTTTCGACGAACAATATTTAATTGATATGGCGAAACTTGTGGCATATGAGACCACAGTCCGCATCGGTCCCGCAGCGGCAGTCTGCGTTGGCGGCTTCTTCGAGTCGTTGAAGAATGGTTTGCTCAAGAACGGCGACGATGTGCTCATCAACCTTGGTGAAGGCTCGCGCCGTGCACCGGCATTTGTCGAGAGCATCATCTACACGACTAAGAACGTGGCTTCGGTTGACGATTGCGAGAAGTTCGACCGCTCGAAATATGAGCAACAGCTTTGGGACAAAATCTTGAAAATCTACAATTTGTAAAAATAAATGAGAGAGCATATCGCTCATTTCCTAAAAGGCTTTGCAATGGGTGTGGCCAACGTCATTCCGGGCGTTTCGGGCGGCACCATTGCGTTGCTTACGGGCATTTTCGAGCGTCTGATAAACGCACTCAAATCGTTTGATGTTGAGGCTGTTAGATTGCTGCTGAAATTCAAATTCAAAGAATTCGCGCAGCACGTCGATTTCGGATTCCTTGTGGCCGTGTTCCTTGGTGTTGGCGTCAGCATTATCTCGGTGGCCAAACTACTCGAGTTTCTGTTCCAATCGTACCCCGTTTATGTGTGGTCGTTCTTCTTTGGTTTGATACTCGTATCGGTTTGGTTTGTAGGTAAATCGATAGGCAAAATCGATGTTCCGGCCGCTATCTCGTTTGTTGCCGGTGCGGTGGTTGCTTTCGGCCTGTCGGTAATGAATCCGGCAACGGAGAACACAGCCTTCTGGTATCTGATAATCTGCGGCGCGGTTGCCATTTGCAGTATGATTCTGCCTGGTCTGTCGGGCTCTTTTGTGTTGATTCTGATGGGCAACTACCAGCTGATAATGATTTACGCCGTGTCGCATTTCGATATGGGCATAATCATTCCCGTGGGCATTGGCGTGGTTGTGGGACTTTTGGCATTCTCGCATTTTCTGTCGTGGCTTTTGAGCCGATATGCGCGCCAGACGATGGCCGTACTTACGGGCTTCATTTTCGGTAGTTTGGGTACCATTTGGCCGTGGAAAAATCCTGTCTATCTAGTGCAGGATGGCGTCGAGGTGTTGAAAAACGGCAAACCGATAATCCAGAGCTACCAAATGTATTTCCCGCAAGAGTTCAGCGTTGAGGTGGTTGTTGCCATTCTGCTGATGATTGCCGGAATGGCGGCATTGTGGGCGCTTGAGAGGTCGTCGGAGAAGGCAAAAGAGGAGAAATTATGAAAACATTCGGATTAGTTGGTTACCCGTTGGGGCACTCATTCTCGCAGGATTATTTTACAAAGAAATTTGCGGCAGAAAAGATTGATGCTCAATATCTTAATTTTCAGTTCGAAGACATCGCTCTTTTCCCCGAAAAGGTGCTTACGGTTGAAGGCTTGGCCGGACTGAACGTGACCATACCTTACAAGCAGAAGGTGATGCAGTATCTCGACGAGATTGACGAGACAGCACAAAAGGTTGGCGCAGTGAATGTTGTGAAGATTATCCGTGACGGTTCAAAAATGCGGCTGCGCGGCTGCAATTCCGATGTGGTTGGATTTGAGAATTCGCTGAAGCCACTGCTGAAACCATGCCACACAAAAGCGTTCATTTTAGGAACTGGTGGCGCTTCGAAGGCGGTGCGCTATGTGCTTGAGAAGCTGAATATCAGTTATCAGTTTGTGTCGCGTAATGCTGATGCGACCAATAACATTCTTTCGTATCAGCAACTAACCGGCGAACTTGTTGAGAGCCATAAACTTATAGTCAACTGCACACCGCTTGGTATGTCACCAAAAATTGACGCCTGCCCCGATATTCCCTATCAGGCAATTGGTGTGGAACATCTCTGTTTCGACTTGATTTACAATCCCGAAGAGACTCTGTTCCTGAAAAAAACCAAAGAGCAAGGTGCAACAATCAAAAACGGACTCGATATGCTGATTGGCCAGGCTGTCAGAGCTTGGGAAATTTGGAATGAGTGAAATGTTGAAGAAGTAGTGTAATTGACTACTTTCGCGCCCGATTTCAGAAGAGTAGATTATGTGGTTATTGTTTGCGTTGTTGTCGAGTGCGCTTTTGGGCTGCTACGACATTTTGAAAAAGGCGTCGCTGCGAGGCAATGCCTTTATTCCGGTTTTGTTTGTGGCAACGGCCACAGGTGCGGTGTTATTCAGTATTGTGCTAATGCTTTCGCGGTTTGGGGCAGTTTCGGAAGGTAATCTTTTCTACGTGCCCGAAATCACAGCGCACGAGCATCTTCTGTATTTCATAAAGGCAATTATTGTTGGCAGTTCTTGGATTTTCGCCTATAAAGCCTTGAGCCAGTTGCCGATAACTATTGTGGCTCCCATACGCTCAACAGGTCCGGTATGGACAATAGCCGGAGCATTTCTGATTTACGGCGAACGATTCAATGGCTGGCAGTGGCTGGGCTTTGCGGTGGTTATCTTCTCATCGTATCTTTTCGCGAAAGCGGGCAAGAAAGAGGGCATCAACTTCAAGAGCAACCACGCCATTTGGTCCATTGTTACGGCTACGCTGCTTGGTTCTGTTTCATCGCTGTTCGATAAATACCTGCTTGCTCACTACGACCGCATGGCTGTACAAACATGGTATTCAATCTATATGGGCGTTTTCATGTTGATTCCGCTAGTTTTCTGGCTGCCTAAACGCAATGTACCGCCCATGTTCATTTGGCGTATCATCATTCCAATGATTGGTATCACACTTTCGGTGGCCGATTTTATGTATTTCTATGCGCTTTCACGACCCGAGGCGCTGCTTGGCGTAGTATCAGTTTTGCGTCGGAGTAGCGTTGTGTTGGCGTTCCTGCTTGGTGCGGCTATCTTCCATGAGCATAATTTGAAATCGAAAGGTATAGCCCTTGCAGGAATCATCATCGGTGTGTGCGTGCTGGTGCTGGGTAGTTGATGGTTAAGACATGTCGATGTTCGATATAATTAAGCATTCAACGGCGCCTCATATCTTTTGCCTATTGCCCCATTATTTATTAGTTTTGCCATATTGCTGAAAACTGAAAACAGATGAAACGAATTGCCGTCATACTGCTAATTGCGTTATCGCTGACAAGCCTGGCGCAAGAGAGAATCGAAAACAAGTATAATAACGGTCGGGTGGCGAGCACAGGCGTGCTGCGGCAGGGAAAAGAGGACGGACTCTGGACCTACTACGACAGCACGGGCGTGAAAACAGAGGAAATCGAGTTCCGCAACGGTGCGGTGCACGGGCGGCTGACGTACTTCTACAGCAACGGCAAGATTCAGAATCAAGGCGAGTTCCGCAACGGCATTATGAATGGCCGTTACGTTGAGAACTACCTCAACGGCAGCCCGAAGATGGAAGGCTACTACAAAGCCGGATACAAAGACAGCACGTGGACCTACTACAACGGCTCGGGGCTGAAATACCGCGAGGAACGCCATTTTCGCGACTCGGTTCTGCTGGTTAACTATTGGGAAGACGGCAAAAAACAAACCGTGAAGGACGGCAATGGCTCATTCACAACTTATTACCAGTCAGGACAAATTAAAGAAGCAGGGTTCTATCTGAACGGTCGCGAGGACAGTCTGTGGAAACGCTACTATCCGAACGGGAAAATGATGAGTAGCGGCCATTACAAGGCCGGAATCGAGGTTGGTAAATGGCTGACATATTATCGCGAAGGCAATCTGAAAAGCGAAATGAACTACGAGAACGGCGTCAATATACGCTACTATGCCAACGGACAGAAGGAAATGGAAGGCCATTTGAAAGATAATCAGAAAGACGGCATATGGGATTTCTGGTATTTCGACGGCAAACAGAAGATGCGCGTCTGCTACAGCAACGGCAAGAAAAATGGCTTGCAGACCGACTGGTTTGTGTCGGGTGGCAAGTCGGACGAGATAAACTTCAATAACGACCACAAGGACGGAAAGGCCACCTGGTGGCGCGAGGACGGCAAGTTGGACATTGAAGGCAACTTCAAAAACGACGTGCAGGACGGTTTGTGGACATACTGGCGCACTGACGGTCAGAAGGGCAACGAGGGCCACTATCGCGACGGCGAAATGGACGGCCACTGGACCTACTGGTACGCCAACGGGCAGGTGTGGAAGGAAGGCGACTTCAAGCGCGGCAAAAAGCACGGCCATTGGATTGTCTATTACGAGGACGGCAAGAAATTCCACGAGGGCGACTTCGACAGCGGCCGCGAAACGGGCTACTGGATTCAATGGTACGAGGACGGGCTGACCGAACAGACCGGATATTTCAAAAACGGCCTTATGGACAGCGTTTGGAACGGATTCTATGCCAACGGCGACAAGCAATATGTGGTGAACTACCGCTCAAACATCAAGCACGGTACGGCTACCTACTGGTATGAAGGCGGCCAGCTGCGACTTGTTGAGAACTACACGAATGGTGTTTACAACGGCGCATATCAGTCGTTCCGAATCAACGGCAAGAAGGAATTTGAAGGCGCATACGTGAATGGCGTTAAGAACGGAGTGTGGAAATATTTCAATGAGTACGGTCGGCAACTGCGTCAGGAACAGTACAAAAACGGTCGCGAAGACGGCCAATGGCTGACGTGGTTCGACGAGGGTCCGTTAAACACTGAGGTCAACTACAAAAACGGGTTGCGTAACGGTACATACAAAGTGCTGACAATGAAAGGTGAAGTGGTGTTCGAAGCCACCTACAAAGATGACAAACTGGTGAAGGTTAAGGTGGATAATCGGGGAAAGGTGAAGTAGAATCCCCTCTCTGTTCAACGCTGAATACCTTCTAACATCGGCACAAACATAAAATCGCCGAAATCCTCTTTGGTGAAATCGCTCTCGCTGGTGCGGACAATTCGGAACATCCGCTGATGAACCTCGCCAACGGGAACCACCATCACGCCGCCTATTTTGAGTTGCAGCAGCAGTTTTTCGGGAATCGACGGGGCGCCAGCAGTCACAAGAATCTTATCGAACGGGCCGTAGGTGGGTTTACCCTCAAAGCCGTCACCGTAGAAAAAGTTGGGGTGGTAGCCCATCAGTGGTAGCATTTGCTGCACTTTTTGGTATAGTTCGCGCTGACGCTCAATGGTATAAACCTTTGCGCCCATCTCGAGCAGAACGGACGTCTGATAGCCTGAGCCTGTGCCAATCTCAAGCACCTTGTCGAATTTTTTTATGGCAAGCAATTGTGTTTGAAAAGCCACCGTAAATGGCTGGCTGATAGTCTGCCCGGCGCCAATTGGGAAGGCTTTGTCGGCGTATGCGAAGTCGAGAAACGCGCTGTCAATAAAAAAGTGGCGTGGAATTTTGCCAATGGCGGCCAGCACACCTTGGTCGGTTATGCCTTTTTTGACCAACTCGGCAACCAACTGGCTGCGAAGCCCCTGCTCGCGGAAACCGTCGGCTTGCATAACTATTGTAGTTGCAGTTTGTGTAGGTTGGCGCGGTCGAGTTTTTCCTTAGCGTATTCAAGCGTGACATTGAACTCTGTCACCTTTTCCGACGGCATTTCAAACATCGCGTCGTTCATAATCACCTCGCAGATTGAACGCAGTCCGCGTGCGCCAAGTTTGAACTCAACGGCCTTATCCACAATATATTCAAATGTTTCTTCGCTGAACGAAAGTTTGATGCCGTCAATCTCGAACAGTTTCACATATTGCTTCACAATGGCGTTTTTCGGTTCGGTTAGGATATTGCGTAAAGCGGTGCGGTCCAATGGATTAAGATATGTGAGCACAGGCAGACGGCCGATTATTTCGGGAATCAGGCCAAAGGCTTTCAAGTCTTGCGGTGCCACATATTGCAGCATATTCTTGCGGTCGACTTGTTGTGTCTCATCGGCTTTTTTGTAGCCAATTATCTGAGTGTTAAGCCGCTGTGCTATTTTTTTATCAATGCCGTCAAAAGCGCCGCCGCAGATGAACAGGATGTTCTTTGTGTCAACCGGAATCATCTTTTGGTCGGGGTGCTTGCGACCGCCCTGTGGAGGAACGTTCACCACCGAGCCTTCGAGCAACTTAAGCAAGCCTTGTTGAACGCCCTCGCCGCTCACATCGCGGGTTATTGACGGGTTGTCGCCTTTGCGGGCAATCTTATCAATCTCGTCGATAAAGACGATGCCGCACTCGGCAGCTTTCACATCGTAGTCGGCGGCTTGAAGCAGGCGTGTCAGAATGCTCTCGATGTCCTCGCCCACATAGCCGGCTTCGGTGAGCACCGTGGCATCAACAATGGTGAACGGTACATGCAGCATTTTTGCTATTGTTCTGGCCAGCAATGTTTTGCCAGTGCCGGTCTCACCAACCAGAATGATGTTCGATTTCTCAATTTCGACATCGTCTTTGGTCTTTTTCTGTGCCAGCCGCTTGTAATGGTTGTAGACGGCCACCGATAGATATTTTTTAGCTTCGTCCTGCCCAATCACATACTGGTCAAGAAATTCCTTTATCTCAATGGGTTTCAGCAGGTTTTTGCCGTTGAGGTTGAAAGTCTGAGGTTTGCCCAGACTCTTGGCAACTATCTCGTTTGCTTGAATGGCGCAGTCATCGCATATAAAACCCGACACACCGGTTATCAGCAGGCGCACATCGTTGCGCGAGCGGCCGCAAAACGAACATTTCTCTGTTGTGGAATTGTCTTTCAAAACGTTGTATGTTAGATTGTTATAGACAAAAAACGGAATAGATACCCATGGGGCGCTCTATTCCATTTTGATAGTTAAGCCTGATTACAAGTTTGTATCGCTTTTTCTTGCTTTACGCTCCAGAATCTCGTCAATCATACCGTATTCTTTGGCCTCAGCTGCAGTCATCCAGAAGTCGCGGTCGCTGTCGGCCCATACCTTGTCGTAGGGTTGGCCTGAATGATAGGCAATGATTTCGTACAATTCTTTCTTCAATTTTTGAATTTCTTGAGCGGTAATCTCAATATCCGAAGCTTGTCCCTGCGCGCCGCCCATCGGTTGGTGAATCATGATGCGCGAGTGGGGGAGAGCCGAGCGTTTGCCTTTGGCGCCGGCTGTCATCAGCACAGCGGCCATCGATGCGGCCATGCCGGTGCAAATGGTGCATACATCGGGGCGTATAAGCTGCATGGTGTCGTAGATGCCAAGTCCGGCATATACCGAACCGCCAGGCGAGTTCAGATAAATCGATATATCACGGTCGTTATCAGTTGTTTCCAAGAATAGAAGTTGAGCTTGAATTATGTTGGCCACATCGTCGTCAATAGGCACTCCCAAAAAGATTATGCGGTCCATCATCAGGCGTGAGAACACGTCCATAGATGCCACATTGAGCTGGCGTTCTTCGATGATGTTCGGCGTTATGTAGCTGTTCACTGCCGAAGAATAGCGATGATAGGTCAAACTGTTGATACCTATATGTTTAGTGGCATATTTCTGAAATTCGTCGCTTGGAAACATAATGCTGATATTTAATTATTTGAACAAATTGTTAAACTCCTGGGTTGTAACATCCTTCTCGTCAACCTTGACGGTCTCTTTCAGCCATGCGGCAATCTTCTCGTCAAGTTTGCGGTCGTGCAGATGCTGGCGCTCGTCTTCTTTCGAAAGCGATTGTTTTGCGAACTCGGTAAGTTGCTCGTCGGGCAGAGTTGAAAGGCCATACTGGCGGAACTGCGACGAAATCTGTTCTTTTGCGGCGTCAAGCAGGTCATTATCGCTGATGACAATGTTGTTGTCGGTTGCGATTTTGCCTTTGATGAGCTGCCATGCAAACTCTTTGCGCATCTCTGGATACGATTTCTCAACGTCCTCGGCTGTTGTCTTCTCGTTGGCAACAACAATCCAGCGTTTCAAGAACTCGTCAGGCAGTTTCATATCGGTTTTATCGATGAGTTTGTCCTTGGCGTCGATAATGAATTTGAAATTGCTTTGGATTGCAAGCTCCTTTTGGAACTCCTCTTTGATTTTAGCCTTGTACTCGTCAATCGAGTTTACAACGCCTTTGCCGTAAATTATGTCGAATAGCTCTTGGTTCGTCTCGGCCGGCTGGTGGCGGCTGATGCTTGTCAGTGTCAGGCGGAAGTTGCCGGTTAGGCTCTCCGATTGAGCAGCAGTTATACGCAGCATTTGTGCACGGTCAGTATTGTTTGTGAAGGCTTTGGTGATGTCAAAGTCGATGATGTCGCCTTTTTTTGCGCCAATCACCAGTGCGCGAATCGATTCTTCGTTAATGCGGTCAACGGCGAACAAAGCGTCCTCAGTTTTGATGCCGCCTTCGAGCACGTTGCCGTCTTCGGCCAGTTGCTCAAAAGTGCCTTTCACCAAATCTTTCTCCTCAACGTTGTCGGCTTCTACAGTTTTTCCGAAGCGGTACGAGTTGCTTTCAATAGCCGAATTAATCATTTCGTCGCTTACGGTGATGTTATAGAATGGCAGTTTATCTTTCTTGCTAAGTTTCAAGTCGATAGCCGGTTTCAAGCCAAGGTCGAAAGTGAAGGTAAACTCCTCTTTGTTATCCAAGTCGATATCAGCCTTTTGCGATGTGCTTGGTAGTGGTTCTCCCAGAAAATCGATTTTCTCGTTTTTGATATATTCCATCAGATTTTTCGACACAATACGGTTCAGCTCGTCCCATAGAATGGCCTTTCCGTACATTTTCTTTACAAGTCCCAGTGGTGCGTTTCCCGGACGGAATCCGTTGAGATTTACTTTCTTGCGATAGTCCTTAATGCTTTTTTCCACTGTCTCGGCGTAGTCTGTTTTGTCAACTTTCACTGTTACAACTACGTTCAGTTCATCGATGTTTTCTCTTGAGATGTTCATTTTATTTGTTTTTGAGTGATATCCAGATAAAACTAAAAAGCCGCCAACCGAAATACGGAAGGCGGTTGTAGATTATATGTGCGGATGAAGGGACTCGAACCCCCACGCCTCACGGCACTAGATCCTAAGTCTAGCGCGGCTACCAATTACGCCACACCCGCGGCTGAAAGCGGTGCAAATATATATTATTTTTTGCAACCCTGCCGATAGGTGGTGAAAAAAGTTTATGGTGTTGTTTTGTGAAGCTGAAATGACTGTAAGACAATGTTTTGTCTATAAGTTTGACAGCATGTTGTTGAATGTAGCGTTGGGTACAAAACCTGATTCGTCGGCTGAGTATTCCGGTTTCAATCTGTTGACAAAATACATGTCAATTTCGCCTTTATGCTTGGCTGGAATTTTACCGCGGTATTCGCATTCAAAATAGTCTTTTATTATAAGGTATGTTGCTTCCGACACATTGATGCGTCCCGGGTCGCAGGCTGATTCTAGTCGGTTTGCAATGTTTACGGTGTCGCCCCACATGTCATAAACGGTGCGGGTTTTGCCAACTACTCCGGTTATTACAGCTCCGGTGTGTATGCCTATACGCATCAGCCAAGGCTCGCCACCTTCACGGGCGCGGCGCTCGTCGAGGCGGGTAATGGCCTGTTGCAAGCCAAACGCAGCCAGCACTATGTTGAACGGGTGGCTGTTGTTTTTCATAGGTAAGCCGCCGGCGCACATGTAGGCGTCGCCTATCGTCTTGATTTTTTCGATATAGTTGGCAGCCAGCACATCGTCAAATTCCGAAAACAGATTCTGTAGCGTGTCGAGCAGCTCGTGTGGCGACAAGCTCTCTGCCCAGCGGGTGAAGTTCTTAATGTCGGCAAAAAGCACTGATGCGCTGCGGTAGACGCGTGGTGTGGCCGCTCCTTTGACTTTCAATTCCTCTACAATCTCCGACGGAAGCATGTTAAGCAGCAGTTCGTCGGAACGTTTCTTCTGCGCCTGAAGTTGCAGTTCGGTCTCTTTCACGCTTGTTATGTCAACCTCAACTACAATATAATTGGTATTGCCGCGCTCGTCGGTGTTTGGCGTTATGGTTATCTGTTTCCAAATAGCTTTTCCCTTTGTGTTTTCGGCCTTTCCGATGAATGTCTTACGGCTGTCGATGATGAACGACTCGGTGTAGCCGCTCCATTTCAGATAGTCAGACATTGTCCGGCCAACGGTGTTGATGTACGATTGCTCGTCGGTGTGATATAGGTGTTTGAACTGCTCGTTCACATATTTCAGTTCTTTGTTTTGGTCGAAAATCAGCATAACACAAGTCTCAGTGCCTGCGAGCGATAACTGTCGCAGACGCTCATTCTCGTCGGCAAGTTTCTTTAGTCTGACGCCGAATTTTGCGTTCTCTTTGCCGGTCTTTACAAACAGCACAAGCAAAGTCAACGAAAGCAACAGCAGAGCTATCAGTCCGGCAAGCATTGTGATATTTATCTCCAATATCGGCATGGTAAAAGTATACGTCTGCTATTTATGCAATCTTTCCGACAAATACAACTATACAAAAAAGGCGGTCGCAAACCGCCTTTCTGGAATATTCTGTTTCTGTATTATTCTTCATCAGGTTTTGAGTCGATTCTAACCTTCAGCAGGAAGAAATGGTTTGTCTTGTCCTCCAAAGGCAGGAACTGATACTCAAGCTGACGGCCTGTCTTGCGGGCAATGTCGATAAGGCCGAGTCCTGCGCCGCCCTTCTCAGAAAGAGAACCTTCGCGAATCTGCTTCTTATACAGCGCGTTAAGGTCTTCTTTGTTTAAGCCGTTGATGTTGTCAATGGATGCCTTCAAACCTTCAATTTTTTCAGTCAGAATCTTGTTAGCGGTGATAACGCTCCAATATCCGTCTTTCTTGCCGACAATGAACAGACCATTGCCCACACCGTCGTTGCGGTCAACATCATCGGAGTGTTTGGTCATATTTTGCAGGCACTCAACCATAACGTGGAACACTTTGCGTTTCACAGACTTGTCCTCGTTCGATTTGTCCATATCACGCTCGGCCATTGAGGTGAACATCTTCATAACCTCGTGGCTGAATTCGCCTTCGTAAACTAACGAGAAACCGTTGCTCGCCATTTCATCGTGCAACGAAAGAACTGATTTTATAAGATTTATATCGGCACTCATAATTGTTTAAAATATGCGTTTGTTTTTTTTGTTACGATTGATAAAAATAGAATTTTTTTAAATCGGTGAAATATTTATTTGGCATTATTTTTTCTTCGCTTTTGCCAGCTTCTTGAAATCTTTTGCAAGCATTCCTTCTTTGGCTTTGTCGCTTATCATGTGCCATGAGAAGTAGTACAGACGGGCATCGGCGGCGCCTACAATCACCTTGTAGCAGCGAACCTCTTTTTTGCGTGTGCCCTCGGGGCCTACTTTGTGCAGCAGCACTACATCGGGGTCTTTGCGGTCGATAGCGGCCTCAACCTCCTCGCGTGACACAATCTTGAATTTGTACGGATAAACGGCTTTTATCTGCGCCTCAGTGCTAAGGTCGGGATTCAGTTCCTCTTTAACCAGGTAGAGGGTTTTGTCGTGAATGTCGGCCATTTGTGAGTTGTAGTATTTCAAGATGTTTTTGCTTGTGAGTTGCGGATTCTCGGTTGTCAGTTTGATGTGGTTCTGCAGGAAACGGCAGAGCAGACCGAGTTTGTAGCCGTAAGAGCTTTCCTCAACACCATGGTAGCAGATTGGAACCGAGGCAATGTCGGGCATCTGACGTACAAAGTCGTAGTTGCCGCCAAGTTCAACGCAGAGGTAGTCAAATTTCGATTTTGTCTGGTCTTTGTCGTTATATACAGTGTTGCGGATTATGAACGATTTTGATGAATCTTTGCGCGCTGTCTCCCATTCGGCGCTCGAGAAACGCACCATTTCATATTTGCTGATGTCCCAGTGTTTTTTCACAGCTTCCTCAATCTGGGAGTTGTACTCCAGGAGTGGATTGTTGTCGAGCACAACCATTGTTGTTGTGTTTTGAAAACGTTTCAAACTTTCGGGACGGCCGACGGCTTGTTGAGCCTGTGCATTGTAAGCGAACGCTCCAACCAGCATTAATGCGAATAATTTCTTCATAGTTCTATCTTTTAAAATTTAGAGTGGCAAATGTAATATAATCCGTAACATTTTGTCAATGGTTGTGTGCATTTGTTGGCAAACTTGGATTTGGCTGTTGTATTACGCTGAAATTTAGTTTCTTGTATTCTTTGCCATGATTTATTTTTGGACAAAATGATTAAAACAGTTGCTTTTGTGAAAGCGAATGGTTATGTTTGACTGAACTTTAAAATTATGTACTATGTTTAAACTTATCAAAAAATTCTTTTCGAACTATTTTAATTTTTCTGGAAAGACAACTGTAAAGGAGTTTTGGCTTACATTCTTAAGCTTGATGCTTCTTGAATTTATTTTGTGGATTCTGTTATTTGTCGGCATCACAAGCGGTATTACAGCTTTGACTGTAATATTCGGTGCATTGATGGCTGTGTTCGGATTGGCAATTTTTATTCCATGCCTGGCTATGTGGTGCCGCCGTTTGCGTGACGGAGGTTTCTCGCCATTGTTGCTTCTGATTGTGTTCGTTCCGGGCATCGGTGGTTTGATTCTGTTTATCTTGTCGTTCATGCCAAGTAAATAGCAGATTGAATAGAAATTATGAAAGAGAACCGTCAGAAATGGCGGTTCTTTTTTATTTGCATACTTTCACAAAACAAAATGTGCCACACGTCTAAAAAAAGTTGAGGACGTAATAAGATTCTTACATTTGCGTTTTGTAAAAAATATAAGAGTATGAAAAAGTTATTATTCACACTTGTGTCGGCATTTGCGGTAATGGCCGCCAGTGCGCAGCCTATTATAAAATGGACCGAGTCGAAGTACGATTTTGGAGATATAAAGGAAGCCGACGGGCCTGCAACTCATAAATTTGAGTTCACAAACGCAGGAAACGAGCCGTTGGTTATAACCAGCGTAAAGCCGTCGTGCGGTTGCACAACATCCGACTACACCAAAGAGCCCGTAATGCCGGGCAAAACCGGTTATGTGTCGGCAACATACAATCCGCAGGGCCGTCCAGGACCGTTCAACAAGTCGGTGAACATCACAACCAACTGCAAACCCGAGCTGACAACTATTCATTTCACAGGAAAGGTTATTGAACGCGAAAAGACGCTTGCAGACCTGCATCCGCGCAAGATTGGTGATTTGAATCTTGAAAGCAACCACATATCGCTGCTGAAGGTTAAGAACACTGAGGTGCGTGTTGACAGCACCAGCGTTGCCAACCTGACCGGCAACCCGATGACGATTACTTTTGCGAACGTTCCGGCGCACATTAAAGCCAAGGCGGTTCCCGAGACGCTTCACCCCAACTCTAAAGGCTTGATTGTGATTGAATACGACGCCACCAAGCGCAAGGAGTGGGGCTTTGTAATGGACAAGGTTGTTCTGGCTCTCAACGGCGAAACCAACAGCAACAAGAACTTGTTGTCGGTTAGCGCAACAATAGAGGAGGACTTCTCGAAATACACCGAGGAGCAGTTGGCCAATGCGCCGCACATGGTTTTCGACGAGCCGATTTTCAACTTCGGCACAATAACCGAGGGTGAAAAAGTGTCGCACACCTTTACATTCACCAATAAAGGTAATGAGGATTTGATTATCAGAAAAATAACCACATCGTGTGGCTGTACGGCGGCTAACAAAAAGGCCGATGTTATTAAGCCGGGCGAGTCATCGGCTATCGATATAACTTTCAATTCGTCAGGCAAATCGAACCGGCAGAACAAAACCATAACAGTAATCTGCAACGACCCGAAAAACTCGCAGCAGATTCTGCGTATTACGGGCGATGTGAAAAAGAAAGAGTAGGGGCGTGAGTTCCAGAGATACAGAAGCGGAAGACTTGAGGTTTTCCGCTTTTTTTGTCTTACGATACCAAGCGTTGCAGTATATTTGCATCTCATTTTGAGCAAGAATGGTATTGAGAAGAATAGCGCAAATCGTTGTTGTGCTGCTGATTGCAGCCGGTTCATGTATGGCGCAGACCGACATCTTGGGTACGACGGTCAGCATCAATACCAACAATAAGACACTCAAGCAGATACTCACGGAAATTGAATCGAAAAGCGGTGTCCAGTTCTCATATTCCGACAATCTGCTTCCCAAACAGAAATACAGCAAGGTGGAGCAGCAGCCGAATCTCCGTTTGTTGCTCGACAAAATTTTGAAACCGAATAATATTGATTATCGTCTGATTGATAATCAGATAGTACTGTTTGAAACGGTAAGAGAGACGGGTTTTTATTATCTGTCGGGTTTCCTGAACGACCAAAAAAGCTCGGAGAACATAATAAACGGCGCAGTTTATATCGATGATATTGGAACAGGCACAATAACAAATACTTACGGCTATTTTTCGATAAAACTGCCCGCTGGTGTGCATCGGATTAAATTTTACAGTTTGGGCTATGAAGGGGTTGACACCATTGTGTCAGTGCGCGACGATATGCTAATGCATGTTCGTCTTGCCCCCAAAAGTTATCAAATGGCCGAGATTGTGGTGCGTAACAGCCTCAGCAGCGACTTTATGGAGTCGGCTTTAAGCAATATCGCCAAAATGAACATCAGCAAACTGAAGGAGATGCCCAACATCCTTGGAGAGCACGACGCCTTGCGCAACCTCGACATGTTGCCTGGAATGCAGATTAGCGAGTTCTCGACAAGCAGCATCTACACTCGTGGCGGCACAAGCGACCAGACGACATTCATGATGGACGAAGCCGAGATTTTCTCGCCGTCGCATTTTGGCGGCGCGTCGATTTACAACCCTGATGTGATAAACCATATCGACATATACAAAAATGAGTTGCCGGCTTCGGAGTCGGGTGCGTTGTCGTCGGTTGTCGATGTGCGGCTGCGCGACGGCGACATGCAGCAGTGGCACGCATCGGGCTCGATGGGTTTGCTCACCGCCCGGTTGCTTGCCGAGGGACCGGTTAAGAAAAACAAATCGTCGGTGCTGTTGGCTGTGCGCCGCACCTATGCCGACGGTATTGCAAAGCCGGTTCTCCGCCATTATAATGTCAATATGTCGTTCTACTTCTACGATGTCAATTTCAAATTCAATTATATCTTCAACGACCGCAACCGTCTTTATTTGTCGTGGTATTCGGGTGCTGACAAAATCGACCATTACATCTATCTGAAGCGGAGTAATTATCTAGGTACAGCGCGTTATTATCACATCTTTGGCGACCGGCTGTTCTGCAACCTCACTTTCAGCGGCGGACTCGACCGCACTAGCTTGTCGAATTTTCATTATAAAGGTGATTTCAAGTGGACATCGCTTTGCTGGAACGGAAAGTCGAAGTTGGATTTCACGTACAATATAAACCGCAATATCAAACTGAAATATGGCTACAATACAACGATATACAGTCTTGAACCATTTGATTTGGACGCATTGGCGGAACCTATGTTTTCCGACCAGCGAATCAATGCACAAACTATTACGCAGAGCGGCATCTATACCGACCAGACTTACAACATAGGTTCGCGGTTGATGGTGCTGGCCGGTTTGCGGCTTAATCAGTATGAAGGACCGGCTACAATATCGTTCAAAGGTGCTGACACAACTTTTTTCTATACCGAATGGAACCTTACGGCTAACTATCGCGCGTCGGAGCGTATTTTGTTCAAATTCAATGTGTCGCGAAAGCAGAAACCGATTCATCAGCTTCAGGTGAGCTCCTATGGAATAACTATAAACCGATGGATGCCTGTCAACAGGCATTTTGGCACCGAGCAAAGTTTGAATATGTCGGCGAGTGTTTTTTACGAGTTGCCGCAATGGCTCAACGTATCGGCTAGTATCTATCGTCGGAAACTTAAGAATATGATTGAGACACTGCAAGATATGCGTTTGATTTACGAGATTGACCCAGAGCGATTCTCGCACCATGCATCGGCCATAGCTGCCGGTTGCGAGCTGACTTGCAACGCCATGTTCGACAATTTTAGACTGGCGGTGTCGTACGACTATACTAACTCGGAGTGGCAGACCAACGGACTTAACGACGGCAAGCCTTATTCGGCCTCGTTCATCCGCAAACACTCGTTCAACATCAACGGCCGATACAATTTGAACCGCCGTATGTGGTTGGCAGCGTCGTGGCAGCTGGCCAGCGGCATTCCATACACTGCCGCCATTGGCAAGTATGTAATTGACAATAAGACAGTTCTGCAATTTGATATTGACAACATAAACACAAAAAGACTGCCAAGCTACCACCGACTCGACATCAGTCTCGACATTGAGGGGAAAAACAATGATACCAAGCGTTGGAAAAGCTATTGGAACTTCGCCATTTACAACGTCTACGCGCACAAGAACCCGCTTGGCATAGCCTATTTCATAACTGACGAACAGGGAACGGAGCGTCTTAACCCAGGATTCTACTATTTCTATCAGTTTGTGCCGTCGATAAGCTATAAGTTTGTGTTCTGACGCCGGCGCTTAAAGCGCCTAATGGCAATTCGGATTGTGAACAATAAGTTTATAAAAAATAGGTGTCAATATTTGAGGTTTTTGATATTTATTCTCAGTATTTTACGAACGCTGCGGAGTTTTAAGGAAACAATATGCGCTCGAAATGGATTGGTGATATGTCTTTTTTAGTATATTGCCAAAAATATAACAGAAATAAATATCACTTCATGGATAAGCAACAATACGAATTGGAATTTCACCTGAACACCTCACCTAAAGTACTTTATCCGCGTTTGAGTACTGCCGATGGTCTTAACGAGTGGTTTGCCGATTATGTGAAAGTTGAAGACGGTATTTACACTTTCCGTTGGCATTCAGAGGAACGGTTTGCGAAGCTGTTGAGTGCAAAAGATTTGAAATCAGTAAGATATCATTGGTTAGACGAAGACGATGAGTCGTTCTTCGAATTCCGTTTGGAGACAACAGAACTCACCGACGACCTTGCTCTTAAAATAACCGATTTTGCGGAAGATGACGAGCTTGAGGAGTCGAAAGACTTGTGGAACGCTCAAGTGACCGACCTCAAACGTGTTCTGGGTGCGTAAAATTCGCTTTTAATCTGTAATATTGCAATTCGTTGGCAATACAAGTTGTCTTCGGTTAAATAGCAGATTGTGAAAAAATTAAACATATTCATTCTTAAGTCGTACATAGGTCCGTTCATACTGACCTTCTTCATCTCAATGTTCATATTGCTGATGCAGTTCCTGTGGCGCTACATCGATGACCTTGTGGGTAAAGGTTTGGGTGCGGCTGTTATCTCGGAATTGCTGTTGTACGCAAGTGTCAGCCTTGTTCCCATGGCATTGCCGTTGGCCATTCTGCTCAGCTCGATTATGACTTTTGGCGACCTTGCCGAGCACTACGAGCTGATGGCAATCAAATCGGCCGGAGTGTCACTAATGAGGATAATGAAACCGTTGATAATACTAGTGCTATTCTTGAGCGCTGGCGCTTTCTTGTTCTCCAACAATGTGATGCCTTACGCCAATTTGAAGATGCAGTCGCTGCTTTGGGATGTGAAGCATCAAAAGCCCGAAGTGTCTATAAGCGAGGGCATCTTCAGCGACGCCCTTGAAGGATACACAATAAAAGTGGGGCATAAGAGCCGCAAAACTCCGATGCTCTACGACATAATGATTTACAACCATACCGCCGACAATGGCAACCGTGATGTCACTCTGGCTGATTCTGGCACAATGATTATGACATCCGACAAGCATTATATGGTGCTGACATTGTACAGTGGTGTCAACTATGTCGAGGAGTACGAAAAGCGCGTGCGTTGGACTCAGCGCGAATTTCCGCAGCGCACCACACACTTCCGTGTTCAGCAGTTTGCCATTGATATGTCGGGACTTAGTTTTGAGCGCTCTGACGAATCGCTGTTCAAAAACGGATATGCGATGCTCAACATCTCGCAACTGCAATATACAACAGACTCACTGAACAAAAGGTACGATGAGCGTACTGATAAGTATGTCGACAAGCTGACAACCACCAATTATTTTCAGAAACTCAATCTGAAGAAAGAGGACAGCCTGTGGCTCAGCAAGACAGCAATTCCGGTCACCACCAATCTTGACATGGATTCAGCATTCAGCACAATGACTAAAATGGATAGACACAATGTGCTCTATCGCGCCCTTGAAAGCGCCCGTTCGACAAAGACATACATATCGCAGAGTGTGGGCGATTTTGAACGGGACAAGAAAATCATCAAGCGGCACGAGATTGAGTGGCACCGTAAGTTCACCTTGTCAATAGCCTGTCTGCTGCTGTTCTTCATAGGTGCGCCGCTCGGAGCAATTATTCGCAAGGGTGGTCTCGGAACTCCGATAGTCGTGTCGGTGCTTTGTTTCGTGCTCTATTATGTGGTTAACATCAGTGGCGAGAAGGCCGCCAAAATGGGTTCGTGGCCGACATGGCTTGGAATGTGGATTTCATCTATGGTGTTTGCTCCTATAGGCGCGTTCCTCACTTACAAGGCTGTGAAAGACGCCACGCTTCTTGAGCTTAGCACATACACTGATTTCTTCCGCAAAGTTTTCGACAAGATGATGACCAACCGGACATTTGCCGCCGTTGTAAATCATTTCATATCAGAGGAGAAAAAGGCGAAAGCCAAACTGGCCGCCGAATTGGAGCGGAAGAAACAAGCGCTTTTCAATTCTTTTAATCAAAACGGAGAAGATGCAAACGCTTGATAACCAGCAACGACCACTGCGCATACTTATTTTGTGCAACAAGATGCCATACCCGTCGAACGACGGCGGCACCATTGCCACGCTCAATATGATTATGGGGTTGGCAGCGCAGGGTAATAAGGTTGATGTGCTTGCCATGCAGACCCCGAAGCACAATTTTCCGCTTGCGAAGCTGTCAGACGAACTCAAGCAGAACATCGACTGGCATTCCGTTTGGATTGATACCGACATAAAGTTGGGGCGGATGCTGAAAAACCTGCTGTTTTCAAAGTTGCCGTATAATGCCGAGCGCTTTGTGTCAGAGGAGTTTAAGACTAAACTTGAAAACTTGCTGAAGCAAAACACTTACGATATTGTCCAACTTGAGGGGTTGTACTTGTCAAATTATATCTCGACAATCAGAAAGTATTCAAAATCAGCAATATCGCTACGTTCACATAATGTTGAGGCGCAGATTTGGGAGCGCTTGGCCGAAACTGAGACCAATCCGGTAAAAAGAATCTACAAACGGATTCTAAGCCGCCGTATCGGTAAACTTGAAACGCAGACACTCAAGCAGATAGATATTCTTGTACCGATAACACTGAACGATGCTGAGAAACTGCCGTTCAATCCACAATGCGCATACGTGACGCCAACTGGAATTGAGCCGCAGAAGTTTGCTCCATACAAGGAGCCGGCTGTCGGAAAATCGCTTTTCTACATTGGCGCGCTCGACTGGGAACCCAATCAGGAGGCTGTTTTGTGGTTTGTCCGCAACGTTTGGGTAGATGTGCAGTGTCAGCATCCCGACTGGGAGTTTCATATTGCCGGACGCAACGCTCCCAGCAGTTTCGCCCGTGAGTTAGCAAAATATCCGGTGGTGTTTGACGGGCAGGTTGCTAGCGCGCAGGAATTCATTGAACGACACAATATTATGGTTGTTCCGTTGCTCTCGGGGAGCGGAATGCGGATAAAAATAATTGAAGCTATGGCGCACTCCCGTTGTGTTGTAACCACACCGATTGGCGCTGAAGGTATCGATGCTGAAAATGGCCGTCAGATTCTGATTGGCTCATCGCCCGATGAACTGAAGACGTTGATTTTGAAGGCTATCGGCGATGCGGAATATACGCGCAGCGTAGCTGACGAGGCTTTTGCTTATACAAATGCTAATTTTAGCAACCGTGTGATTATAAGCGGGTTAAACCAATTCTACAAACAATGGTTGCAGCGTTGACAATATTGTTTTGGATTTTGGTTGGCGCTGTGGTTTATACCTACATAGCCTATCCGTTGCTGATAGCCGCCATTGCGAGGCTGAAGCATGGAAAAGAACAGCCGCAATTGCCCGAAAATCTGCCGCACGTAACACTTTTTGTAACCGCCTTCAATGAGGAGCGGTTTGTCGATGATAAGATTGCAAACACGTATGCGCTTGATTATCCTTCTGACCGTCTGCATCTTATCTGGGTTACCGATGGCTCTGATGACCAAACTAACCAATTGCTTGCCAAATATTCTGATGTTAAAGTTTTGTTTGAGCCGGAACGAAAGGGCAAAGTGCATGCAATGAAACGCGGTCTTCAATATGTTGACACCGAGATAGTTATTTTTACCGATGCCAATACCATGCTTTCGCCAGAGAGCGTGAAGGAAATGGTACGGTTGTTCGAGAATCCTAAAATTGGATGCGTTGCCGGCGAAAAACGCATCAGCCGTGACAGCCGCGAGAATGCTGCTTCGTCGGGAGAGGGGGCTTACTGGCGATACGAGTCGTGGATAAAACACAACGATGCCATTGCCGGTTCAGCCATTGGAGCAGCCGGCGAGTTGTTTGCCATGCGCCGCAGTCTATATCAGCCTATCAGCGACAACACCCTGCTCGACGATTTTGAGATTTCATTGCGTATCGCCTTAACTGGCTATAAAATAGGCTATTCGCCATTGGCATGTGCCATTGAACAGCCCTCGGCAAACATTGGTGAGGAGATGAAACGCAAGGTGCGCATTGCTGCAGGTGGTATCCAGACAATGCTGCGTTTGGGCGGATTGTTCAACTTCTTTAGTCACCCTATGCTTACATTCCAATATGTGTCGCACAAGGTGCTTCGCTGGGTTGTTGTGCCGTTGGCAATGGTGCTGATTATTCCGCTTAATATCTATTTGTGTTTCGCTAATGGCTTTGTATTCAGTAATATATATGCATTAGTATTGATGCTGCAAGCCGTTTTCTACGCTTTTGCATTTTTAGGTTTCGTACTGCAAAACAAGAAGATAAACGCAAGTTGGATTTACTTCCCTTATTATTTCTATTTGGCCAACAAAGCTATGTGGATGGGGCTTTGGCGCTTCTGCCGCAATAGTCAAAGCGTCAATTGGGAGAGAGCGGAGAGAGCGGAGTCGCAAGGTTGATATTAATAAATAATAGGTGTGCATCGTATATTCCTCGTACATTTGCACCGCCTATAAATGCTTTTTTTGACTACCTTTGCGGCTTAAATTTTTGACGATGATTACAGTATCAAATCTATGTGTTCAGTTTGGTAAACGCATTCTTTTCCAAGATGTTAATCTTAAGTTTACACCTGGAAACTGCTATGGCATTATTGGTGCCAATGGCGCAGGAAAATCCACTTTTCTGAAAACCCTCTACGGCGGAATCGATGCCACGCGAGGAACAGTCACCATAGGACCTCACGAGCGTCTTTCGGTGCTGAAACAGAACCACTTTGAGTTCGATGACTGCACAGTGCTCAACACAGTGCTGATGGGCTATGCCGAGCTGTGGCGCGTGATGAACGAGAAGGACGCGCTCTACGCAAAGCCCGATTTCAGCGAGGAGGACGGAATCAAGGCATCGGAACTGGAGGAAAAATTTGCCGAAATGGATGGTTGGAACGCCGAGAGCGACGCGGCAACACTGCTTAGCGGACTTGGCATAAAAGAAGATTTGCATCAAAAATACATGCGCGAGTTAAGCGGTAAGGAAAAAGTAAAGGTGCTGCTGGCACAGGCTCTTTTCGGCAAACCCGACAATCTGCTGCTCGACGAGCCCACCAACGACCTCGACCTTGACACCGTGACCTGGCTCGAGCACTATCTTTCGGAATTCGAGAACACTGTGCTAGTGGTGTCTCATGACCGCCACTTCCTCGACTCAATCTGCACCCACACCGTTGACATCGATTTCAACCGCATTCAGATGTTTGCCGGCAACTACAGTTTCTGGTACGAGTCGAGCCAACTTGCTCTGCGCCAGCAACAAATGCAGAACAAGAAGGCCGAGGAGAAGAAGAAAGAGTTGGAAGAGTTCATCCGCCGGTTCAGCGCCAACGTGGCCAAAAGCAAACAGACCACCAGCCGCAAGAAGATGCTCGAAAAACTTAATATTGAGGAAATTAAACCTTCAAATCGTAAATATCCAGGCATCATCTTCACCCCAGCCCGCGAGTGCGGCGACCGTATTCTCGAAGTGAAAGACCTCTCGAAAACCGTCGATGGAGTGAAACTGTTCAGCAACCTGAATTTCACGGTCAACAAAGACGACAAAATCGTCTTTCTGTCGCGCAACACTCGCGCAATGACCACGCTTTTCGAGATTCTGAAGGACCACATGGCTCCCGACACTGGTTCATACACATGGGGACAAACCATCACCAAAGCATATCTGCCGCTCGACAACGAGAAATTCTTCAAAGACGACATCACGCTGATGGAGTGGCTTGCACAGTTCTCGGAAGACACCAGCGACCTCTATCTGCGCGGCTATCTGGGCAAGATGCTCTTCTCGGGCGACGAAGTGAACAAGAAGGCCAACGTGCTTTCTGGCGGCGAGCGCGTCCGCTGTATGATTGCCCGAATGATGATTCGCAACGCCAACGTTCTTATTCTCGACACACCAACCAACCACCTCGACCTTGAGTCGATTCAGGCATTCAACAACACGCTTGTCAAGTTCAAGGGCAATGTGCTGATGTCGTCGCACGACCACGAGTTCATCCAAACTGTAAGCAACCGAATCATCGAAATAGGCCCTAACGGAATGATTGATAAGATGATGGAATACGATGATTATATCAGCGATGACCATATCGCTGAATTGCGCGAAAAGTTGTATTAGTGAGTTAGATATCAGAAAATTGCATCATATAAAAAATCCCCGCCAATTTGTTTGACGGGGATTTTGAGTTTTATGTTGTTCTGCCATTAAGCCAACAGTCTGTTTTTCAATTCAGTATAATCGGCTTTAATCTTCACGGTCTGTTTTGTGCCTTCGGCGAATTTCTGCAGACGGGCAGGAATCTCAACACGCTTGCCTGTGTATTTCTCAACCGTGTCGATGAATTTTGCCGGGTGGGCAGTCTCAAGGAACAGACCTAACTCGCCGTTGTTCAGGTGGTCGCGAAGGGCGGAATAGCCAACAGCGCCGTGCGGGTCGAGCTCGTATCCGGTCTCTTTCAGCACTTGTGCCATTGTGGCGCCAATCTGCTCGTCAGTGTAGCTGTAGCTGCTGATTTCAGCGCGAATGTTGTCAACCGATTTGCCGAACAATTCAATCACGCGGGCAAAGTTGCTCGGGTCGCCCACGTCCATTGCGTTGGCGATGGTGGCAATCGATTTCTGCGGCTTGTAGATGCCTGTTTCAAGATAGTCGGCAAACACGCGGTTGGCGTTGATGGCGGCAATGAATCGCTTCACAGGCATTCCCATACGCCACGCCACAAGTCCGGCGGTGATGTTGCCGAAGTTGCCGCTCGGCACGGTCATAACCACGTCTTTCCAACGCTCTTGCGGAATCTGCGACAGCGCGTATGCGTAGTAAACGCTTTGCGGCAGGAACCGTGCAAGGTTGATTGAGTTGGCCGAT